>JBATGJ010000193.1:0-12849 GCA_049665685.1 Gammaproteobacteria bacterium | reverse complement strand
GAAAATCCGCTGGCCTACGTGGACACCAATCTGCTCGGTTTTGCGAATATCCTGGAAGGCTGCAGACACGGCGGGGTAGAGCACCTGGTCTATGCTTCAAGCAGTTCGGTCTACGGTGCAAATACCAACATGCCATTTTCAGTACATGACAATGTTGATCACCCGGTTAGTCTGTATGCCGCAACCAAGAAGGCCAACGAACTGATGGCGCATACCTACAGCCATCTATACCGGATCCCGGTCACCGGCCTGAGGTTTTTTACCGTCTATGGACCCTGGGGCAGGCCGGACATGGCCTATTTCAGCTTCACCCGGAATATCCTGGAAGACAAACCAATTAACGTCTTCAACAATGGCAACCACAGCCGTGATTTTACCTATATCGATGACATCATCGAGGGGGTTGTCCGTGTCCTGGATCGGGTCCCGGAACCAAATCCTGACTGGTCAGGCGACAACCCGGACTCCGCAAGCAGTACGGCTCCGTACCGGCTCTACAATATCGGCAATAATGAGCCGGTAGAACTCATGCATTTCATTGGCGTGCTGGAAAAGTGCCTCGGCAGGCAAGCAAAGAAAAATATGCTGCCGATGCAGCCAGGTGACGTGCAGGCCACCTTTGCAGACATCGATGAACTGGTGCACGATGTGGGTTACCGACCGGCCACGCGCATCGAGGACGGGCTCGCTGCCTTCGTTGACTGGTACCGGGATTATTACGGTGGCTGACCGGCCGGCAGTATGGTTAAAACTGTTTGTAGAAAGTCTGTCTAAGCTATTGTTTTAATAAACCTAAATGTCTTAAATTTATGTTGGATGGTAGACCGGGATGCAGGACGGCAATTGTGGCAGAGAAGCCTTTGCACTGCGCGTGATCGGTGACGAGATGGCGCCCGAGTTCAGCGACGGTTGCATTATCATCATCGATCCCGAGGGCGTCATCAGCGACGGTGCCTACGTCATGGCGCGCCATGGGGATGGATATATCTTCAGGCAACTGGTCTTCGGCGAGGGTGTCTACTACCTGAAAACCCTCCAGGAGGGCCATGCGGTTATCGAGATACCCGATCTCAGCTCGATCGAGGGTGTCGTCACCCAGCAGGCGACCCGCCGCCGCGCTGACCGCAAGCACTATACGTAACGCAGTTTCCAAAACTGCAGGTGCGACGATTAACAAGATAATTGCCACGGAATCCACGGAAGGACACGGAAAAATAATCAAGAACCCTGTTACAAGCCCGTCTTCCCCGCGCAGGCGGGGATCCAGTCAAAAAACAGTTCTAATGCAGTGTAATGCTAGAGGTTCTTACTGATCGTTTTCTTGCTATGCAGTAAGTTTATGACTCAAGACTGTAGTAAACGCTGATTTCCAGCCTGTTTTGGAAGGAAGAGTTTTTTGGCCTGGGTATTTATTGTTCCGTGTCCTTCCGTGGCAATTATTTTTAGATCACCGCGCCTGACAGCGAGTCTATAGCATTAATTCCGACATCAGCTGTGCGGCTCGATCTGGTCCGGGTGCAGGCGGGTGGTGAAGTATTCATCGGCGATTTCCACCGGAACCATCTTCCCGCGTGCATCGATCAGCGGCAGCTCGTAGTCATTCCAGCCGCGCAGCCCGGTCTTCATCGAGGCCACCCGGCTGTAGCCCATCAATTGCATCGTATAGGCGGCCAGGACGCTGCGGTTTCCCGAACGGCAAACCAGGATGACATCACGCTCGCGTGCCTCGACGAGCTCTGCGATGGTATCTTCGTAATTGTATTCGCAGGAAGACTCGAGGATGCCGCGCGGAACATGCAATGCACCCTCGATATGCATGGCCTCGTATTCATCGTGTTCACGAATATCCACCAGCAGGGGATTGCGGTCGCTGTGCAACAGCTCATCTGCATCCCACGGAAAAATCTCCGTGATATCCGCCAGGCAGTCAGTAACCAGGTCGGTAAAACGCTTCACCATCGCATCTCTTCAGGGGGTACCGTCCTGATCGCCACCGCGCCCGGCACGCATGCCCTGTTCGACCGCGATGACCGCAGCCTCGACCCGCGAATGCACACCCAGTTTGCGCAGGATCGATTTGACATGCAGCTTGACTGTACCATCGGAGATCCCCAGGTTTCTGGCGATCACCTTGTTGCTCTGTCCCTCTGCAAGCAGCGACAGGATCTCGTTTTCACGTGGTGTGAGCTTGGCAAACGGGCTTTCCTTGACCGGCTCGATACGCTCGCCCTGGACGACGCGCGCCAGTACCGGCGCCAGGTCCGGGGCGACCACGGTCTTGCCGGCCACAATGTCCCGCAGCGCCAGAACCAGCTGGTCGGGCTCCATATCCTTGAGCAGGTAGCCCTGGGCACCACTGCGCAATGATTCCACCAGGTCGCGTTCATCACTGCTGGTGGTCAGCATGGCGACGGGATTGGTGAAACCGCTCTTGCGCAGTCTCCTCAATACTTCCATGCCGTCCATTTCCGGCATGCGCATGTCCAGCAGTACCACATCGGGATTGAGTTCGGCCGCCAGCCGCAGGCCCTCCTGCCCGTTGCCGACCGCCGCGAGGATATTGATGTTTCTGCGACTGAGCAGACCCTCCAGGCCTTCCCGGAACAGGGTGTGATCATCGACCAGCAGGATATTCAGACTCATACGGGTTTGCTTTCATCCGGTTTTTTGATTTCGAGTACCACGCGCGTGCCTTCGCCCGGTTCACTTTCGATTCGCAGTTTGCCACCGATCTTGGTTGCACGCTCACGCATGATGGTCAGACCAACATGTTCGCCCGGTGAACCATACACCTGCCTGTTGATGCCGATACCGTCATCCTCAATCAGTATGTGGCAATGCTCGCCCACATTGTCCCGCAACAGTATCCGGACCGTCTTGGCCTGACTGTGTTTGCGGATATTCCACAGCGCTTCCTGGATTATACGCAGGATCTGGGTTTCCGTTTCCTTGCTGAAATGCCGGGGGGTAAAGTCTTTCTGCAGATAGGTGCGGATACGCGTTTCGTTCCTGAACTGTTTGACAGTCTGTTCGATGGCTTCGACCAGGCCCCGGTTGGAAGCGGGCGCCCGGAAATTCGCAATCAGTCCGCGCAACTCGGTATTCGCCTCGTCCAGGCTGTTCTCGATGCGTTCGAGCTGTTGCCAGGTGGTCGATTCATCCCCCTGGTGCAGCGTTTCGTCGAGCACCCGAACCTGGAGGCGCAGGCTCGCGAGACTCTGCGCGAGCGAGTCATGCAATTCATGCGCGATGCGGATGCGTTCCTCCTTGGCCAGATGCTCCCGGTTCTCCTCATCATCGTGGTATTTCTCGATGGCGATGCTGATGTGGTGGGCAATGCTCGTCAGCAGCGGCCGGATATTGTCGATCCTGTCGATGCTGGCGTTGTCGAGGAACAGGTTGATAACCCCGACAATCCTGCCGCGGTAGCGCATCGGGAGGGAGATCAGTCCGATATTGTCCTGCTCGAAGAACTTGCGGCCGGCGATTTTTTCGCATTTGGCCAGATTGTCCTCGACCCATATCTTGCCTTCCGTCGCAGCGCGCTCATACAGGCAGCGTTTGACGTCCTGACGGTCGGGGTGCAGCAGCGCTTCATCAATTCCGCTGCTGGCCGCGAGTTCCGGATACTGCTGTTTGTTTTCCACCCAGATCGCGGCGCCGCGGGCGTGGGTAAAACGCTTGAGCGTGTAGAGGAAGCGTGTCAGCAGATCATCGAGACTGTGTGCAGTGTTGATGCCGGCGACAATCTCGTAAAGAATCTTCAGGGAGTCCTCTTCAAGGGTGTTTGGTGTGTCACTGGCCGGCTGGCGGGTATTGCCTGGCGTGGGGTTGCGGCTGTCCGCGGCGGGCACCGGCGGCGTCGCGCCGGGGGGCGGGCGTTCGGTCTGCGCCGGCGACGGACGCAGCATGGCGAGGATCGGGAAGGCGAGTATCAGCCCGCCGATCAACAAGCTGACTGCAATCAGTGCCCGGCCCGGCCCGGCCGGCAGGATGCTGCTGCCGAGTGTAAACAGCAGAGAGGCAAGGGCAAGCAGTAGCAGGAGACCGGCCAGTCTGGCGCGCAGGTGACCGCGCAGCTCGTGCCGGTTGTTGATGACGGTCGCTTTGGCGGCTGACTGGCTCATGGCGGGTGACAGCGGGGCTGTCAGTAGCGCTTATCTATGCCGGTGGCACATAGTTGACATCGTTCGGATTCATGAAAATGAACTGAAAGGTGTCCGGCTCGATTTCCACGTAATCGAGTGTCATGCCGTCCAGCAGGATCTTGCTGGTTTCCGATATGACCACATCGATACCTTCCGATAAGACATGGATGTCGCCCTCGTGTTCATTATCGTCGAAGCCCATACCGTAGTGAATGCTGCCGTCCGGGTTGCGCTTGGCCGCGATCCGCATGGCAAGGCCCTGAATCCCGCCCTGGTTGGCAGACGTGCGTATCTGGTCTGCGGCGGCCGGTGTGATGGTGATCATGCTATAAACCTCTGGTCAAGTCCTGAACATTCGCAGATCACCGTAATTGCGCAGCGCGCATAAGGAATGCCCGTGACGGGGATACCGGCTGCAGCCTGCGACGTTCTGCAAAATCAGGACCAACTCTAACTGATTGAACTGTTGTTATTATATTGATTTCCTGACGATTTGTCTCAGGCCCTGCTGGTCCGGACAAAATCAACGAACCGCCGGACCCAGTGATGGCGGCCGGTATCACGCATGTGGCTGTAGCAGGCGAGCAGGTTGTACAGCATCAGGCCATCGTACCGGCCGTCGATGCCGGTTCCACGCACGACCTCGTAGGCAAAGTCCACCTCCCGGTCGAGATTGACCAGCGCTGAATAGTGAAATTCATGGGCGGCGATCACCTCGGTAGCCGGCTTGCCTGGCCAGGGGGCGGCGGGGCGCTCGCGCAGGCGCACGTAGCCGCGGCCCTGGGGTTTGTCGTGCATCACCGTATCTGCCGGGATGACGCCGACCATGTCACAACGCCGGCCCTGCCAGGACAGGCTGCGTGAGAGATACATGAGTCCCCCGCATTCGGCATAGGCGGGCAGGCCGTTCTCGATCGCCGTGCGGATATTGTCACGCAGTGCGCGGTTTGCCTCGAGTTCGGCCATGCACGTTTCGGGGAAGCCGCCACCAATGAACAGTCCATCGATAGCCGGCAGAGCGGCATCCTGCAGGGCGTTGAACGGCACCAGTTCGGCCCCGGCCCGTTGCATGGCCAGCAGGTCGTCGGGGTAGTAAAAACCAAAGGCGGCATCACGGGCAATGCCAATGCGGACGCGGGGTCCGGCGGGTGATGCATCGGCAGGCGGCGGACTGAAATCCAGCGGGTCTGTGCCGGCCAGCGAGAGCAGGCGATCGAGGTCGACCTGCTCGCCGATCCGCGTGGCGATCAAGGCGATCCGTTCGCTGGCTGCAGAGGCCTCGTTGCTCGGCATCAGGCCCAGGTGACGCTCATCGATCGCAAGGTCAGGATCACGGTGGACGCCACCGAGGACCGGCACATCGGTGTAATGCTCGATCACGTCACGCAGCTTGGCCTCGTGGCGGCTGCCGCCCAGCTGGTTGAGAATGACGCCGGCAATCTGCACGTCGGTATCGAAGGCCTGGTAGCCGAGAATCAGCGGTGCGATACCGCGCGTCATGCCGCGTGCATCGAGTACCAGGATGACCGGCGTATGGATCAGCTTGGCGAGAGCGGCATTGCTGTTGCTGCCGTCCAGGTCCAGTCCGTCATACAGTCCCTTGTTGCCCTCGATCAGGGCCAGGTCAGCGTCCTTGGCATAGTGACCGACCGATGTCAGCATCTCGTCCGCAGACATGCAGTAAAAATCGAGGTTGTGGCAGGGGCGCCCGGCGGCCTGGCCGAGCCACATTGGATCGATGTAGTCCGGCCCCTTCTTGAATGGCTGCACCCGGACCCCGCGCTTGGTCAGGGCGGCACACAGCCCCAGCGTCACGGTGGTCTTGCCGGATGACTTGTGGGCTGCCGAGATCAGCAGGCGGGACATAGGGCAGGATATCCGCGCCGGGGATTCCCCGGCGCCGGATGGCTAGCTGGCTTCGGCAGGGGTGTAATGTGGATCAACCTGCTCATCCGCCAGGCTGACCGGCAGAAAACGCAGCACACGCGCACCGACCACGGTGGCTGCCAGAGCGAGGGCGACACCCCCGATACCGAGGATAAATTCGGGCAGACTGGGCGTATAGCTCGCGACCACGCCGTCGAAGAACGTACTGCTGACTTCCTTGCCGGGGAACATTTCCATCGGGTAGGCCTGGCCGCCGATAAGGATGACGTACATCTGTGCCAGGCCGCCGATGATGACCAGCAGGCAGGAGAAGCCGATCCAGGCGCGGTTGGTACCCGGGCCGGGGCTGTACAGCAGGATCAGCGGCAACAGGCTGCCGATGCCGAGTTGTACGATCCAGAACAACTGGGTATAGACACCGCCCTCCAGCAGGATAAAGCGCTCCACGCCATGGTTCTCGGTGCCATACAGATTGGTGAGGTGGTAGGCCAGTACAAAATACATGACGGCCGCCACGAACACACCCAGCAGGTTCTTCAGACGGAACAGGATGGCATCGCCCAGCGGCCGGTCTGACCACTTGTAGAGCGCCATCAGCACCAGGATGAAGATAGCCAGGCCAAACGAGAATGACATGACGATGAACATCGGTGCCATGATGGCGGCATCAAAGCCCTGGCGCGCGACCAGGAAGCCGAAGATAGAGCCGGTACCGGTGGTGAGGATGAGCCGCCAGATGAAGGCGGCCAGGCCGGCTGCCCGGGTGAAGCGGTTCATCTTGCGTTCCATCATCATCCACAGGTATACCGCCACGATGACCATGAAGCCGATATACAGGAAGATGTTCCAGGCAAAGATCGATTTGAAGTTGTAGTAGGTCATTGCCACAATCAGCCGGTCCGGGCGGCCGAGATCGAGCACCAGTACGGCCAGGCCGCCAACCAGCAGCGTAATGGCCAGCAGGCCGGACAGTCGCGCCAGCGGTTTGTAGGCGGTCTTGTTGAAGACCGAACTGATGGAGGCCACGTTGAGGGCGCCGGAGGCGGCCACGATCAGGAACACGGCAAACACATGCGGCGTGCCCCAGATGACCTGGTTGGACATGCCGGTGACCCAGTGACCGTTGTGCTCCATGTAATAGGCGGCACCGAGGCCGGCCAGTATGAAAATGCCGATACAGCCGATCAGAATGTAGAAGGGCAGCCCGCCGTCAATTTCCCTGAAGTCGATTGATTTCATCAGATCCCCCGGTAACGTACGCCGGTATTGAGTTGCAGGTCGGCACGTATCTGCTGTGAACTGTGACGCTCGAGTTCCTGTGATATCTCGCTGGCAGCATCATTCATATCGCCGAACACCATGGCATTGTGATTCATCGCCGTGCAGGCCTCGACACAGGCGGGTGTGCGGCCATTGTCCACGCGGTGGACACAGAAGGTGCAGGATTCGACCGTGCCCTTGCCGCGCGGGGCGTAGGGCTTCTGATCCTGCAGTGTCTCATGGACAAACGAGCGCGCCTTGTACGGGCAGGCCATCATGCAGTAGCGACAGCCGATACAGATGTGCTTGTCGACCAGCACGATACCGTCCTCGCGCTTGAACGAGGCCCCGGTCGGGCAAACGTCCACGCAGGGCGGGTGTTCACAATGCTGGCACAGCAGCGGCAGTGTCTGGGTGTGTCCGGTCTGCTTGTCTTTCAGCTTGACCTTGCGGATCCACTGGGCGTCGGTCGCGGGGCGGTCGAAACCGGTCAGGCCATGCTCATCATTGCAGGCCTGCACACAATCGTTACAGCCATCGGCACACTTGTTCGAATCGATCAGCATGCCCCAGCGAACTTCGCTGGTCACGGCCACGTCGGCCGGCCTGGCATGGCCAAGCTCGGTCAGCATGATGCCCGGTGCAAGGGCGAGGCCGGCAGATGTCTTTGCCGCGTTTGCAAGGAAGCGGCGACGGTAGATGTCGATACCCCGTTGTTCGCTCATTGCGTCTCGCCTCCTGTAACCGGCATCTGCAGGTTGCGGACAGACAGCATCGCGGGCCTGTTGCCACTGGCCGCAAGATGACTATCAATGGTGCCGGTGCGTGTTTGCCGGGGTGCACTGTTGACCGGGCGGTCTGCATGGCACTGGAAGCAGTCGATCTTCACGGCGGCATACGTGTGGCAGCTGTTGCAGAAATGTTCCTCGCTGCTGACGCGCGGTGCATCGGGGGCATCGCTGACGTGGCAGTTGATGCATTCATTAAGGCTGTACTGCTTGGTGCGAATGCCCTCGTGTACGGTCTCATCCCGCTGGTGCAGGATGTATTCCATGTGGTTCCTGCGCATCTCATCGGTTGGTTCGACACAACCCTGTGTCTCGCTGAAACGCGCCTGGGCCTCCGGAATGACCGGCTGCAGTGAATCGCCGGCCACAGCCGGAACAGCACTACCCAGCAGCAGGCTCAACAGCAGGATCTTGAGGGCGTATCTGATCATGTGTGCGCTCGCTTCCTAGTGGTCACCCATGGCCATGTCAATATACCCGGTCGGGCAGACATCGGAACAGATATGGCAGCCGATGCACTTGTCGTAGTCGGTGTCCACGTAACGGCCCATGGTCGCCTGGTCCTTCTTCACGCGGAAGATGGCATCCTGCGGGCAGTAGATTACGCAGTTGTCGCATTCGAAGCACATGCCGCAGCTCATGCAGCGTTCGGCCTCGTTGACGGCCTGCTCATTGTTCAGGCCGATGCCGCGCTCCTCGAAGTGTCCCAGCACATCCTCGGCTGACGGACCCTTGGCCGAACGCTTGTTGCGCGGCGTGTAAGGGAAATGGCCGAGGAACAGGCGATCGGAGGAAATAATCTCGGCACTCGAGCGGTCTTCGTAGTTGTGCACGGCGTAGTTGGCTGAATTGGTGCCGCGCTGATCATCTTTATTCGGATCGTAGGGTTGCGGCTCCAGGTTGGCCTCATGCAGCTTCTGCAGCAATTCGAAGTGATGCACGTCGACCTTTGGCCGCTTCTTCTGCGCTTCCTGCTTGAGGTAGTGATCAATACTTTCGGCGGCGATGGACGCCTGACCGATGGCGGTGGTGAGCAGGTGCGGGCGAATGATATCGCCGGCCACGAAGTGACCATCGCGACCCGGCACCTGATAGAAGGCATCGGCGTCGATCAGACCCCGGCCGTTGTCCATGGACTCGAGGCCCTCGGACAGGTCGCCGCCCTGGCCAATAGCGGACACAACCAGGTCGCACTCGACCTCGAATTCGCTACCCTCGACCGGGTTGGGTCGTCCGTCAACCAGCTCACACTTGGCCATCTTCAGTGCGCAGGCGCGCCCATCGTCGTCGAGCACAACCTCGATCGGCATGACACCGTTCAGTATGGTGACGCCCTCACGCAGGGCATCCTCGACCTCGTGTTCGGTCGCGGTCATTTCCTCGCGCTCAAACAGCGAGGTCAGGGTTACCTCGGCACCCTCACGGGCGGCCGCAAAGGCGGAGTCGTGTGCGACATAACCGCCGATGACCTGTTCAGGGCGTTCTTCCTTGTTGATCTTGGTGATCTTGCCCAGGCGGCGTGCGACGGAGACGACGTCAATCGAGGTATCACCACCGCCGACACAGACGACCTTGTCTGTGGTGACCTGCAGCGTGCCCTTGTTGAAGGCCTCCAGGAAGGCCACACCGGACACACAATTGGGCGCGTCACTGTTCGGTACCGGCAGCTTGCGGCCGGATTTACAACCGAGCGCCCACAGAATCGCGTCATATTCCTTCTCGACATCCTCGACGGAGACATCCTTGCCAACCCGGGTGTTCATTTTAAGATCGATGCCACCCATGTCGACGATGCGCTGGCACTCGTGGTCGAGGACATCGCGCGGGGTGCGGTAGCCGGGTATGCCGTAGCGCATCATGCCGCCGAGTTCCGCGTGATCGTCGAAGATGGTAGAGGCGTGTCCGAGGCGGCGCAGCTGGTAAGCGGCTGCCATGCCCGCCGGGCCACCACCGATGATGGCGATCTTCTTGCCACTCAACTGTGCCGGGGCCTCGAAGGTGAATTTCTGTTCGAAGGCCTGGTCACCGATGAACTGCTCGACCGCATTGATGCCGACGAAATCCTCGACATTGTTACGGTTGCAGCCATCCTCGCAAGGTGCGGGGCACACGCGTCCCATCATGGCCGGGAACGGATTGGCGTCGGTGGAACGACGAAAGGCGTATTCCTCCATGCTCATCTCACCGGTCGGCTTCTCGATGCCGCGCACGATCTGCAGCCAGCCGCGTATGTCCTCGCCGGACGGGCAGCTGCCCTGGCAGGGCGGGGTGCGGTGCACGTAGGTCGGACACTTGTAGGAGGTATCTTCATTGAAGATGTCGTCGCCGATGCGCGAGTAGGTGTAATCGCCGTCTTCGAAGCGACGGAATGTCAGATCTTTTTCCATATCTTCTTTTGAAGTTGCCATGTCTGTTCTCCTGTTATCTGATCGGGTGTGTTACCCAAACCGGATTAAAATCTATTGTTTGTTACCCAGGACGATCGCATTGCTGACCAGCTGGTGCACGCTGACGATGCTGTCCATCTGGAAGCCGTAATAGGGCATTACCTTCGCGAACTGGCTCTTGCAGATCGCGCAGATCGCGGCCATGTGGGTAACGCCGTGCTCTTCGACCACGTGCTTGAGCGCCTCCATGCGGGGCAGTGCACCCTTGACGCGAATTTCCATCAGGTCGTCGGTCAGCAGACCGCCACCGCCGCCACAGCAATAGGTGGCGTCGTGGATGGTGTCCTGCGGCATATCGAAAAAGTGATTACAGCTCGCCTTGATCACTTCGCGCGGAATGGTGAACTGGCCACCGGGCTTGGAGCCCATGCGCGAGGCGCGGGCAATATTGCAGGAATCATGGAAGGTCAGGCGCATGTCGTCGTTGGCCGACTTGTCCAGTGTAATGCCGCCGCGCTGAATCAGGTCATGCGTGAATTCCAGGATATGCTGCGGGACCGGGTAGTTCGGGTCGAGAAAATCGAATGGCCCGGCCAGCGTGTTCAGGAAGCTGTAGGCGACACGCCAGGCGTGGCCGCATTCACCGAAGATAATGCGCTTGACGCCGAGCTCCAGTGCCGCCTCGCGCACGCGCAGCGACAGCTTGCGCATGTTCTCGTAACTGCCGATGAACATGCCGAAGTTGGCGGCCTCCGAGGCATGCGAGCTGAGCGTCCAGCTGATGCCGGCCTCGTGGAAGACCTTGGCATAACCCATCAGGCCGTCGACGTGCGGTTCGGCGAAGAAGTCGGCGGACGGGGTGACGACAAGGATGTCGGCACCGTGCTCGTCAAGCGGCAGGCGCACCTTGACGCCGGTTTCGTCCTCGATGTCTTCCTCGAGTCCTTCCAGGGTGTCGGCCAGTGCGGGTTCAGGCAGGCCGAGGTTGTTGCCGATTTTGAAGACCTTGCCGATGATTTCGTTGCAGTACTTCTGACCCACACCGATGGAATCCATGACCTCGCGGGCAGCCATCGAGATCTCGGCGGTATCGATGCCATAGGGACAGAATACCGAGCAGCGGCGGCACTGCGAGCACTGGTGGAAATAGCTATACCAGTCGTCCAGTACCTCCTTGGTCAGGTCGACCGCGCCGACCAGCTTGGGGAAATACTTGCCGGCAAAGGTAAACTTGCGACGATACACCTTGCGGTACAGGTCCTGGCGCGCGACCGGCATGTTTTTAGGGTCGGAGGTACCGAGGTAATAATGGCACTTGTCGGTACAGGCGCCGCACTTGACACAGGAATCGAGAAACACCGCCAGTGAACGATACTTGCCGGTGAGTTCCTCCATCTTGTCATAGGCGACCTGCTGCCAGTTGTCGACCAGTTCACCCGGAAAGCCCAGCGGCTCCTGAAATTGTTCTTTGGCGACAAACGGCTTGCTGTGCGCCATCACGCCCTCCTGGATATGAGGGATGACGGGATACTCTTTCAGTTCCGGTGTTTCGAAGTCAGCCACGCTATGCTCCAGGTTCGGTCGTTATACCGGTTTATTTCTCAAGTTCAGCCGCCCAGGGCGCGATATGCCGGGAATCGTGGGCGCGCAGGCCGGGTTCAGCGCGCGGATTGTCCACCTGGTTGCGCGTCGGGCTGAAAAACACACCGGGAGCATGCAGCAGTTTGCTCACCGGGAAGATAATCATCAGGGTGGCCACGAGGGCGAGATGCACCATCAGCAACGGATCTTCGGGCAACGGCTGCCAGTTGAAGTACATCAGCCCGAGGAAAAATGCCTTCAGCGAGACGATGTCGGTATGCGTAATGTAGTCCATACCCAGGCCGGTCAGGGCGATGGCCATCAACAGCGCCAGCATGAGGTGGTCGGACAGGGCCGATATGTAGCGCACCCGGTCAACGACGAAGCGCCGTGCCCACAGGCCGGCCAGTCCGGCGACCATGGCGAACGCTGCATACAGGCCGAATGGCTGGATCAGATCCACCCAGGTCCACACCGGATTGGTGAAGTAACGCAGGTGACGCGCCAGCACCAGGAACATGCCGAAGTGGAACAGGTAACCAAATACCCAGATCCACTTGTTGGATCGGAACAGGCTCTCGAAGAAAGCCACTTCGCGGAACATGCGCAGCACGACGCCCTGGCGGGTAACCGGTGCCGGAGTGGTCGGTATCTTCAGGGGTGCCGGTGTCTTTGCATACTGCCGGATCTTGACCACCAGCCCGCCCACCAGCAGGGCCGTGGCGGTATAGAACAGCAGTGCATAAACGATCGTCCAGAAGGGCATGCTCTCCAGGCTCCTTGGTAACGGGATGGATC
>JBATGJ010000192.1:0-2454 GCA_049665685.1 Gammaproteobacteria bacterium | reverse complement strand
CGAGAAAAGACCTGCCCGCGAACGAATCAAGATCAAGCAGGCGCTGCAATTCGGTTTTTGCCGCTTCGATATCCGCTTCGGTAATGGTGCGACTGTAATCCGCCCAGTTTTTCCCGAACGCGAAATGCTTGCTTTGGTCGAATTTGGTATCCGGATTCATCAGTAGTCCGCCTTGCCACGCCTGCCGCTATTGTCAGTGTACAGCGCAGGAGCGACCCGGCTCAACACGCCTTACCGGGATGGCACTACCCATGTGATCTTCGAACCTTTGGATTACATTGTCCGGCTCGCCGCTCTGGTTCCTGAGCCACGTGTCAACCTGACCCGCTTCCACGGTGTGTTTGTACCCAACAGCCAACACCGGACTTTGGTGACGCCAGCCGGGCGTGTTAAGGGAAACAAGCTCAAGGCGCTCGATGAGGCGCAAGCGCAAGCGCCAGGGATTTGGCTGGCCTGAGGCCCGGGATAGCCGCGAAAACGGGTCTGTCGAAAGATAAAGATTAGTCGGTGAGTGCTGAATAGGGCAGGATTTCGGGGTGGTAGCAGGGCATAGGAGGCTTCGTTACCCGTGAATGATCCGCTGACAGGGTGGGAAAAGGGCGTTTATCCGGCCTGTACTCCATCTGGATCGCGGTTACGAATGCATTGAAGAGCAGCTGGCCCAGCCTGGTGCAAGGATCCAGCGTATACCAAGCCAGGCATCAAGGAAAGATGCCGGAATAAGTTCTCCAGCTCGCATGACCAGCTGGAATCAGTTCAATTCGCATATAATCAGTGCATCCCAGACTTGACGGTCGTGATCTGTTTTCCAGGTTCGACAGCCCGAAAACACACAAACACCGTTCTGTTACACGGAACGCTAGCCTGAACTTCATTTAGACCACCTCCTGTAAAACCGCGTCGGTAAACAAGACATTAGTTATGAACATTCCTGATAATTCGAGAAAACAAAACCTGCTATTGATGCTGGCCAGTATGTTCGTTACGTTGTTGCTTCTGGAGGTGGCGGCAAGAATCTGGCTCAATAAATTCATGTCTGAAGACGATTATCGTCGTTATGTTCTTTACACCGATGTGCCCACCAAAGATCGCCAGTGGTCCCCGCATCACTACCTTAACTATTACCCCACACCGGATTACAAGCACGGGTTAACAAGGCATAATTCACTTGGCTATCGAGACAGGGAAATCGATGTTACAAAAGATCACAATACCCTTCGCATTATTGCAATTGGTGGTTCTACGACATATACGATTAAAGTTGAAGACAACAACCAAACGTTCAGCGCACAACTCGAGAAAATATTACGAAATAAATACGACTATGAAAACGTAGAGGTAATAAACGCCGGTGTTGGCGGGTACAATTCGTGGGAATCGCTCACAAATTTACAGTACCGCGTTCTCGATCTGGAACCAAACCTTATCATCATTTACCACGGAGTTAATGACGTCCATACAAGACTGGTTCCTCATGCAGCATACAGAAGCGATAATTCAGGACGGCGTAAACAATGGGACGATCCCCCCATTGCCTTCTGGGAACATAGCGCGCTGCTCAGGATTATAAGCAGAAAACTACATCTGACGCGCCAGGTAACTCTGGGCACATTCGTTGATGCCGATACATATCACGGCTCGGGTAACAGACGCCGTTATCAGGTGACTGCGAAGAGCCAGATGAAGATGCTCAAGGATAATTCACCGGTATTCTTCGAGCGTAATCTGGAAAATATGATTAGCATTTCAAGGCAGCATGGTGCTGAAGCCTTGCTCGTGACATTCGCGCACTCTCCGGAAACCGATGACGGAGAACACAACAATGTATACGAACAGGGCTACAAAGAGAATAATTCTGTCGTTCGCGAAGTTGCAAAAGAACTTTCTTCGCCAATGTTCGATTTGGCCAGAGATATGCCACAAGACAGGAAATACTGGGCCGACTCTGTTCATGTCAACGAAGCTGGTGCCCTGTTAAAGGCAGAATTGATCGCCCGGTTTATTCATCATAATAATCTGATAAACCCGGATTCGACTGACAGCAACTAACAGATGCCTGTTGCGCAGATTGTGTAGCGACCATTTCTACAGGCACGAAAGTTTCTTCTTGCCGATCAGCTCGACCGGATAACCATCCGGGTCCCCGACAAAGGCAATAATAGAGCCTGACTAGCGGCCGGGTGCGGAAGATTCGGCGCGAGCTTTCGGCCAGCGTCGCTTCAGGCACATCCAGTGGTCAGGGGCGGCCCTTATCCATTCTTCAAAGTGTTCATTGATCAGTCGCGTCATGGCAATGGCCTGCTCGGCCAATTTCGCATCCGGAACGGGGCTGGCGATGGGCGCCATGACGGATACCCGGAAATGGCCCGGCCGCAGGCGCTCCCCCCTGATAGGAATCAGGGCCGTCCCACTGCGCAGGGCCAGGCGGGCCGCACTGGTGTTGGTCAGTGCATC
>JBATGJ010000191.1:0-10761 GCA_049665685.1 Gammaproteobacteria bacterium | reverse complement strand
AGGGTCATCCGTGGGGCAATGCTGCCGGCGCCGCCGCCAACCGCGTCGCGCTGGAAGCCAGCGTCAAGGCCCGCAATGAAGGGCGCGAGATCGAGAAGGAGTCGCGCGACATCCTTACCGAGGCGGCGCGTACCAGCCCCGAGCTGGCCATCGCCATGGAGACCTGGAAGGAAATCAAGTTCGAGTTCGAGACCGTTGACAAGCTGGACGTGGCCTGATCACCCATCCTGCTGTCAAACCATTTCGATCTGAAAAAACATTCAAGAGGATAGAACCATGTCAACTGCGACAGAAATTGGAAATTTCGAAACCACCAGCACGCTGGAGACCTTCGGTTTCCTGCCCAAGATGGACATGAACGAGATTCAGGCGCAGGTCGCCTACCTTCTCGGCAACGGCTGGGCGCCGGCCATCGAGCACGAGCACCCAAGCCGTGCATTTGACCACTACTGGACCATGTGGAAGCTGCCGTTCTTCGGCGAGCAAAACATCAATACCGTGCTTGCCGAGCTCGAGGCCTGTCACCGTGCCTTCCCGGATCACCATGTGCGCCTGACCGGTTACGACAACTACTCCCAGACCCAGGGTTCTGCCTTTGTCGTATTCGAGGGCCGTGGCTGACACCCGCAAGCTTGCCCGGCGCAAACCGGGCAAGCGTGACAGGAAAACGTTGATTCAACGGGGTTAATAATGGCACAAACAGCAACCAAGCAGAGCACGCGCGAGCTGGTACTGGCCAGGCGCCGCGCCATGAGCAGCGGCGGCAAGGCGGCACTGGCTGCAGCGTCGACAACAGCTAATATGCAAACTGCCGCAGCACCTGCACCAGCAGGCATCAGAACGGCGACAACGCCTACGACGGCACCGGCTGCCAACGGGCGTGCAGCCTCCATTGCACGACGCAAGGCGATGTCGAGCAGCGGCAAGTCTGGAATCCAGGGCAAGGACCGCATCCGTACGCCGCATTCCGGCGGCAAGCTGCGGCCTGCGACGCAGGCCGCCGACAATCCCGGCAAGCAGGCTGCAGCAGATGCGAATGCTCCGGTGGTAAGCCCGGTGAGCACGCCGGTGGTCAAGCCAGTCGTCAACATGCCCCGGCCGGTGGCCGTGAAGCGTTCCGCCGGTCGTGCCGCCTCGCTGGCGCGCCGTCAGGCGATGTCGTCGCGCGGCAAGGCCGGTCTGAGCAAGAACGGCATGTCAGCCGCACAGACGGCACGTGCCGCCAATCCCCATATGAGCAGCCGCGACCTGGCAAAGACGTTGCGCGAGGAACGCAGTCGCAACGGCGCCAGCGGTCAGAAAAAGTCCGCCCCCTGTGGCCGGGTGCGCAAAAAGGCCACCACGTCAGCGGGTGCCGCGGAGGATCAACCCTGGAAGGTCGGCGCTAGCCAGACCACGCAGGGCCAGACCGTGACCGGTACCATGGTGGGTCGCAGTACCAGCCTCACCGGGGATGAGCCGAGTACCTGTCGCACCATCACCGGCACCGAATACCTGGGTGCGGACATCTTTCGCGCATTCTGTCAGAGCGATCCGAACTCACGTCCGCAAAAGGTCAGCGTGACGCAGACCTCGCACGGCAACCCCGTCAGCGGCAACCGGGTCGGTCGCGACACCAAGGTGACCGGCAACGAGCCGGGTACCTGCAAGCTGGTGACCGGTAATGAATACACCAGCGCGGAGCAGTCGCAGTCGTATTGCGGCGAGTTGCTCGCCAAGGGGCCAAGCAAGGTCACGCAGATTGAAACCCGCAAGGGCAAGCCGATGACCGGCTCCAATGTCGGGCGTTCCGACAAGGTCACGGGTGACGAGCCTGGCATGAACCGTATGCTGACCGGCACCCAGTACACGCAACCAGTGGAAATTGGCAAGGCACCGGTCAAGGTTGGCGTCAGCGGGACGCTGCGGGGCAGCAGTGTGACCGGCACCATGGTGGGCCGTGGTGAACGCATGACGGGTGACGAGCCCGGCAGCTGCCGCGACATCACCGGTGACGACTACATCGGCCAGGAGCAGTACAGCGGTTTCTGCAACACGGCGCCGGAACCCCAGGACCGCAAGGTCGGTTTCTCAGCCACGTTCAAGGGTAAGGCGGTGAGTGGCACCATGACCGGCCGTTCTACCAGCGTGACCGGCGATGAGCCTGGCAGCTGCAAGGCCGTCACCGGTACACCCTATGCGGGTGCTGAACAGTATGACTCTTTTTGTGACACAGACGAGGCGGCGCTGTCCGCAGCCCGCACGCGGCCGCTGCGCAGCACGCCCGGTTCCGTCATGACCGGTCTGCAACCCGGTGTGGGAGGCAAGATGACCGGTGACCGCAAGGGCACCTGTGAACCGGTTTCCGGCACACCTTATGTCGGTGCCGACCAGTTCGCCGAGGCCTGCCCTGCCACCCCGGCAGATACCGCCAGTCCGGATTTCCCGCAAGCGATCGGCAGTGCGCCCTGGCAGCAGTTCAGTATGAGCTCTCCGTCGGGCGGTGCGCAGCAGGCGCTTGGTTCAACGGGTATAACCGGCAACCGCTATGAGAGCGGTCACATCACCGGTCCGTTTGGCATGGCGGCCGGCAAGGTCACCGGTACCGAGCAGGCGCGTTTCGGCGAGGGCGCCGCGCAGGCCGCGGACGTGCGTCCTGTGATCGCCGAGGAATTCGACGGCCGGGTGAAGTCGCGTATTACCGGCGAGGGTCAGGATGCCGGCCTGAAGGTCACCGGCGATGACTGGGAGCGCGGCGGCAGCACGACCGGGACGGAAGGTGTTTCCGCGACGCGTCGCAACCCGACCCTGCGTACCGGTCCGGCACATGCGATGGCCGTGACGAATAAACGTAACGAGGAACTGCCGCTGCCGAACAGCAAGGTGACGGGTGGCAGTGGCAACACGGAGAAGGGCTCGCTGATTACCTATTCCGGAGGTGCTCGCGGCTAGCGCGCGACCAGGTTTGTCATGTTGAGCACACGTAACAGGCACAATCGCTCCACTTACCGGGCTCGGGCGGTCGCACCGCGCGGTCGTCCCGGTGACCGGGCGAAGGGGCTGGCGCCGGTGGCAAATGCTACCGCTGCTGCCGGTGTGCGTCATGCGGGCGCGCATCCCCTGGTACGCGCCCGCGAAAACTCCCATCTGTATAACTATGAGAGCGGTGTCAAACAGGCATTCGACTCGATCGTGCCGGCACTCAGGCAGATCTCCGCGCTGCAACATGAAGCCGACTTCGAGCGGCAGGCGCAGGCGCTGGCACGTGCGCACCTCGGTTTTGAACTGCCGCAGGTTTTGCTGGAGGATGCCTGGGTCGAGCAGCTCGACATGCGCAGCCTGTTTGCCTGGTGCGTGTTCGAAACCTACCGGCGGATGTGCGACGAGGTTTTTACCAGTGATCGGCTGGGTGACAACAGTGACGAACAGTTCCAGGCCCTGCTGCAGGACTGCGGCTTCCATCTGCTGGATGTTTCGCCCTGCGCGGACGGCCGCCTGGCTCACGTGATCCGCTATGTACTGCGTCTGCCTTACAAGGCGGTGCGCCGCCGCTCCTACGCCGGTGCCATGTTCGACATCGAGGACAGCCTCGGCAAATGGGTCAAAACTGAACTGGTACGTTATCGCGAGGGTCGGCCGAACATGGCAGACGAGCCCACCCGCTATCTGAAGGCCGTGGTGTATCACTACAGCTCGGTAGATCCAGAGCATCAGGGCTGTGCGGCGCATGGTTCCGATACCCGCAAGGCGGCGCAGGGTGGCGTGGACCGGTTGCTCGGTTTCCAGCAGGCCGTGCAGAACACGCATTGCTGCGGCGCATCCATCGATTGTCTGCTGATCGGCATGGACACCGATACCGACTCAATCCGCATCCACATGCCGGATGCGAGCGGTGGCATCGATCTCGAGAACCACATCGATACCCTGGACGTGTACGATGCCACCCTGCACCTGAGCGCAAGTCAGGCCGGACAGTGGATCGTCGAGCGCGTCCGGGAACGGGGCGGCAGTGAACTGGCCGACGGCATGGCACGCTTCATCGCCTACCTGCTGACCAATAATCTTTCCCAGGTCGAGTATGTGCGCAGTTACTACGGTGGCAACTACAGTGACATCGGTCATGCCGAACGCTTCATCGGCGCCGGTATCGGCTTCGAGGAGGTACAGCTGCGCAACCTGACCTTCTTCTCTTATATGAATACCGTCGAGGAGGCGGCCAGGGATCTCGATGTCGGCATCAGCATCTTTACCGGTCTGAACGTTGCGCATGGCCTGCCCGTACCGATCGTGGTCCGCTTCGACTATCACGGCAATGTGCCGGGTGCACGGTATCGTGCCGAGGAGCATTGTCACCGGGTGGCGGACGCGCTGCACACGCGCTACCGGGAGTTGAGCGAGCGTGGTCTGCTGCACACACTGCAGGTAATGCGAGACATCAACATACCGGGCCAGCTCGAAACACTGGATTGTTCCGTGAAGACATCTCTGGCTGCGGGAGCGCACTGATGAAAATCTGTCAGGTGGAAAAACCCCTGGTGGCGACCAACCGCATACCCGGTCTGGAGCACAAGCACATGCAGGTGGTGCGTGACGGCAGTGTAAAACTGGTCGCCGTCGATGTCGTCGGCTGCAAACCGGGCGACTGGGTGATCTGTGTCGGGAGTTCGGCGGCGCGCGAGGCAGCCGGCAGCAAGGAGTACCCGAGTGATTTCACGATTGTCGGGATCATCGATCACTGGGAGCCGGAAGAGGTGGAGCTGTAAATGGAGATTTTGCAGGTTGAGGAGCCACTGGTATGCACGCGCCGCGTTGCCGGCCTGCAGCAGATCAGCCTGCGCATACTGCGTGACAGGAAGGGCAAGCGGCAAGTTGCCGTGGATCCGGTCGGTGCACGCGAGGGAAACTGGGTGTTCACCATGAGCGGCTCTGCCGCACGGTACGCCTCAGGGAATTTCGAGATTCTGACCGATCTGACCATCGGCGGCATTATCGATTTCTGGGAGACTGAGAATGACCAGTCAACCAGTGAAACTGTAGCAACGGCTTAGTCGTTGCAGGTACTTACAAGTTTGTTTAACAAGTCAACAACCTAGGAGATAGTAAAATGGCAAATGACAATTACGGCATTGCACTGGGTATGATCGAAACCCGCGGGCTGGTTCCCGCCATCGAGGCGGCGGATGCCATGACCAAGGCTGCCGAGGTCCGCCTGATTGGTCGTGAATTCGTCGGTGGTGGTTACGTGACCGTTCTGGTCCGCGGCGAAACCGGTGCTGTCAACGCTGCTGTTCGTGCAGGCGCCGATGCCTGTGAACGCGTCGGTGACGGCCTGGTTGCCGCTCACATCATTGCCCGTCCGCATCGCGAAGTCGAGCCGGTTCTGCCGACTGGCGGTAGTGTGGATAAAGCCGCTGCTGCCTGATAGCAGTCAGTTCATTACCTAACGGATAAAACAGGAGAAATCGACCATGGCCAACGAAAAGTATGGCATAGCACTGGGTATGATCGAAACCCGCGGACTGGTGCCCGCTATCGAGGCGGCGGATGCCATGACCAAGGCCGCCGAGGTTCACCTGATCGGGCGCGACTTCGTGGGTGGCGGTTACGTCACCGTCCTGGTGCGAGGTGAAACCGGTGCAGTCAACGCCGCCGTGCGTGCCGGTGCCGATGCCTGTGAGCGTGTTGGCGACGGTCTGGTAGCTGCGCACATCATTGCCCGC
This sequence comes from Gammaproteobacteria bacterium, assembly GCA_049665685.1. Taxonomy (GTDB): domain Bacteria; phylum Pseudomonadota; class Gammaproteobacteria; order UBA9214; family UBA9214; genus UBA9214. The sequence continues at coordinate 5,062 of JBATGJ010000191.1, read as the reverse complement.
CCGCATCCCGAGGTTGAGCCCGTGCTGAGCGAGTCGGGTGGCAATCGTCCAGAGCGCAGCTAATATCTGTGATCGCCTAACGACTGACTGATCTGTCATCATGTCACTTGCCAATGCTGATCAGCGTGTTCTCGGCTACCTCGGCCGCGGTTTGAGCCTCGAGCTCTCCGCGGTACAGCTCTATACCACCCAGGCAAGACTGGTGGATACCTGGGGGCTGGCCGAGGTGGCCGGGAAGCTGAGCGCTGAAGCCAGCGAGGAGCTGGAACATGCCGAACGCATCATCAGCCGCATGCTGGCGCTGGGGGTTGCGCCGAATGCCTCGCAACTGCGACCGGTCAAGCTGGGTCGTGACCTGCAGGAGTTGCTGGCGCACGACTATGCCTTCGAGGAGGAGCTGGTGACGCTTTACTCGGAGGCGTGCAACCACTGCAGGCGCATTGGCGACCATGATAACCGCCTGTTTTTCGAAGCATTGCTGTCCGAAGAGCAGGCGCACGCCGTAACTCTGAAGGACTGGTTGCAGCAATTGCAATAGCGGGGTAATCGGTGTTGAATAGCACAGTCGGCTATTGCGGAGACTAGCGATGAACCACGAGTGGCAGGAACGCACCCGGCCCATACGCCTGGAGAGGCGGTACGAGTTCGGGGATTACAGTACCTTACGGGATTTTCTGGACCGGGCCGCCGAGTTGTCCGAGCGCGCAGGCCTGTATCCTGACATGGGCTTCGGCCGCGACTACGTGAACATCACGATTCACATGGAAGAGGGCGACGAGGTGCTTGGCGATGAACAGCATCGCTTTGCCAGCGCCCTGGATCAGCTGGCCAGTGAAACTGCTCACTGAGTGTAGCCCCGTATGCCCATCATTGTCGTAGTTGGCAACAAGGGTGGCGCAGGTAAAACGACACTCAGTGTCAACCTGGCCGCCGGACTGGCTAAACAGGGCAGCATTGCCGTTGTTGACGCCGATCCGCAGGGCTCCTCGCTGCAATGGCGGGAAATTGCTGACGCACAGGATTCCATCTCGGTTTTCCCCGGCAGAGAAAATCTGCAGGCCCAGGCGACCGAACTCGTCGGCGAGTTCGACTATGTCGTGATTGACTGTCCGCCCTCAGTCCACTCCCCGCAAACTGTTTCCGCACTGGACGTCGGCGATCTGGCACTGATACCGGTGCAGCCGTCACCGGTCGACCTGTGGGCCACGGTGCACATCGAGCGGGCGATCGAACATGCCCTGACCTCGAATCCGTCGCTCAGGTCCCTGCTGGTTATCAACCAGCTGGAGACACGCACCACCCTGTCGCGTGTGGTGCGCGAGGCACTGATGGAAATTTCCCTGCCGGTCGCCAAGACGGCACTGCGGCGCCGCGCGGTATACCGCAACAGTGCACTGGAAGGCAAAACCGTGTTCGAAATGGGCGCACGTGGCGCTGCGGCGGCTGAAGAACTTGAACAACTCATCCTGGAGGTAACAGCATAAATGGCGACTGCAGACAAGACCAGGCAGAAGCTGGTTGATTCAATGCGCAAGAGCAAAACAGGCGCTGCCAGTGAGCCGGCAGGCGGCAGCCGTGCCCCGACCGCCATGAAAACGCCTGCTCGTCGGGCGCCGGCGAAGAAGCCGGCCGCGCGACGGCAGCGCCCGCCAACAGGTGCCGCCATGAGGGCGGTAACCAGGCAGACCAGCGATAATCCCTATCAGAGCGACGGCCGGATCTGGCCGGACTGAACCTTCGCCTTCGCTATAGATCGTCTTTAACCTATAAATAACAAGATAAACATATATAATTATATATGTGACGGCGGTGCATGCCACGCTTTGGCGACAGCCCGGTTGTTTTGTAGGTAAAGACGGCGATGGCGGCAAAGCCTGGATACCCCATGCACCGATTCATGCAACCCGGTAACAGGGTGATGCCATGTCTGCCCCGGATGATTCCAGCTACACGCCGCCCATGACCATGCCGGACTATCTGATCCGGCATGCGTCGCTACGCCAGCTGCAGGTATTCGAGGCGATCGTGCGGCTGGGCAGTTTCACGCGTGCGGCCGAAGAGCTGTTTCTCACCCAGCCCACCGTTTCCATGCAGACCAAGAAACTGGCCGATGCCATGGGGCTGGAGCTGTTCGAACATATCGGACGCAAGATCAAGCCGACCGAGGCCGGCAGGGAACTGTACACGGCCTGTCGGCAGGTATTTGAGTCGCTGGCCAATCTGGAGATGAAGATTGCCGACCTCAAGGGGTTGAAGCGCGGCCACCTGCGCATCGGGGTGATTACCACGGCCAAGTACCTGGCCCCGGAGATGCTGGGGCAGTTCAGCCGGCTTTATCCCGGCATCGAGCTGTCGCTGAAGGTGACCAACCGCGAGCGCATCATCGAGCGTCTGCATGCCAACGAGGATGACCTGTATATCACCGGCCTGCCGGACGAGGATCTGGATGTCGAGGCGTTTCCCTTCGCGCCGAACCCGCTGGTGGTCATCGCGCCGCGCGAGCATCCCCTGGTCGGCAGGAAAAACATCTCGCTCAAGGAGGTCAGCCGGGAACCGTTCATCATGCGCGAGCCCGGTTCCGGTATCCGCGATGCCATGCTGCGCCTGTTCAATGAGTGTGGCTGCCACCCGCAGGTGCGCATGGAGCTCGGCAGTAATGAGGCCATCAAGCATGCGGTGGTCGGCGGCCTGGGTCTGTCGGTGCTGTCGCTGCATACCCTGCTGATGGAAGGTACCGACGGCCCCGTGGCCATCCTCAATGTCAAGGACTTTCCGATCATGCGTCAGTGGTTTATTGTCTATCCCAGGGGCAAGGAGCTGTCGCTGGTGGCGCGCACCTTCCTTGACTTCGCCATCGCCAGCGAGGACATGATCCACGAACGCATGAAGGCGCTGTGGCCAGGCATGAAGCAGTATCTGCGCACACCGAAAAAGTCTGCCGCGCGCAGGAAGAAAAAATCACCCGCAAGAAAGACAACCCGTAAAAAGACAAGGTGATTAATGGCCAGGCCATCTCTCCCGGTGGCCGGCCCGAATAAGATGCAACTGTTCAATGAAATAAACCTGCGCAATATTCGCGGCGATGTGTTCGGCGGCATCACGGCCGCCGTGATCGCCCTGCCGATGGCGCTGGCCTTCGGCGTGGCCTCGGGTGCCGGGGCGGAGGCCGGACTCTACGGCGCGATACTGGTCGGCCTGTTTGCAGCGCTGTTCGGCGGTTCACCCTGCCTGATGTCCGAGCCGACGGGCCCCATGACCGTGGTCTTCACGGCCGTTATCACCGAGCTGGTCGCCTCCGATCCCGTCAACGGCATGGCCATGGCCTTTACGGTCGTGATCCTCGCCGGACTGTTCCAGATCCTGCTGGGCGTGCTGCGTCTCGGCAAGTACGTCACTATGATGCCCTACAACGTCGTGTCGGGTTTCATGTCCGGCATCGGTATCATCCTGATCATCCTGCAGCTTGCCCCCTCCCTGGGCGAGTCCACACCGGCCGGCGGGGTCATCGGTGTCCTGCAGAACCTGCCTGAACTGGTGGCCGGCATTCAGCCGCGGGAAACACTGCTGGCCGTTGCCACGCTCGCTATCCTGTTCCTGATGCCTGTCCGGCTGACCCGTTACATACCGGCGCAGCTGGCCGCGCTGATCGTCGTCACCCTGGCCTCCCTGGTGCTGCTCGACCTGGATGAAATACGCCGGATTGGCGAGATACCGACCGGGCTGCCGGAGTTCAGGCTGCCCGTATTCAATATCGACCAGTGGCAGATCATCTTGGTCGACGCCATCGTGCTCGGTCTGCTCGGCTGTATTGATGCATTGCTGACCTCGGTGGTGGCCGACAGCCTGACGCGCCAGGAACACAATTCGAACAAGGAACTGGTCGGGCAGGGTGTCGGCAACATCATGTCGGGCCTGTTCGGCGGCCTGCCGGGCGCGGGCGCGACCATGGGCACGGTGGTCGCTATCCAGGCCGGTGCCCGCAGTGCCCTGGCCGGGCTGGTCAGGGTGGCGATACTCATCGTGGTCGTGCTGTGGGCCGCGGACCTGACGGCCGTCATTCCGCTCGCCGTGCTGGCAGGCATCGCACTAAAGGTCGGCATCAATATCATCGATTGGGGCTTCCTGAAACGGGCGCACCGGATCTCGCCCAAGGGCAGCGTGATCACCTATGGCGTTATCCTGCTCACCGTGTTCGTCGATCTCATCGTCGCCGTCGGTATCGGCCTGTTCGTCGCCAACGTGATGACGGTCATGCGCCTGTCGGAGCTGCAGGCGGCCGATGTGAAGGCAGTGACCGATCCTGACAGTCCTGATATCGAGTTGACGCCCTACGAGAAAGACATGCTCCAGGAGGCCGGCAACAAGGTGCTGCTGCTGTACATGCGCGGATCAATCATCTTTGGCGCCTCACGCGCCATCAGCCGCAGGAATTCGGAAGTCGAGGGACTCGAGGCGCTCGTCGTCGACATGACCGACATGAAGCATCTTGGCGTATCGTCCGCCCTGGCGCTGGAGCAGGCCATCCTTGACATGGTGCGGGCGGGCAAGGCCGTGTACGTGGCCGGCGCCGGGGAACAGCCGCGCAAGCGTCTGGAAAACCTCGGCCTGCTGAAATACATTCCGCCGAGGCATTTCCAGGCCACCAGGGCCGGCGCCCTTCAGCTCGCCGTATTCGGGCCGGCCGGTACGGCCAATGAAGACAATGAAGACAATAACGAAGGCGCAAAGACCGCGGATTCCGAAGGCTGAGTAGCCGCGTTACCAGATGCCGCTCGGCATGGCGATGCCGTCCGCGCAGGGTTCTTTGCTTGCTCGCATGCGAATAATATATCTTCAGGCCGGCGCCTGCCGGAACACTAGTCAATCTTCGGCAACAGAATTTGGACCGTCTCGGCCTCCGCCATCTCGCGGATGGCTGTGTCCAGATCCACCTGGTCCGGGTTTTCCTTGCTTTGCTCGAACAGCAGGGAAACCAGTTCCGGCTGTTCGATGATGCGTTTTCCCCCCTTCCTGTCCCTGAGGTACGCCGCCCAGGGGACGAACTTGGTGGTCGGGAATATCT
>JBATGJ010000190.1:0-6590 GCA_049665685.1 Gammaproteobacteria bacterium | reverse complement strand
CTGTAGGCGTGTGGCTTTGTTTTGGTTTTTCTGCGCGAGGCGGTTTTTTATACTTCAGACAATCCCAGGTTTTTCCAGATGGCCAGCGAAGGTGATGAGCGATTCATGGTGTAAAAATGCAGTCCCGGCGCGCCCTGCTCCAGCAGTCGTGCGCACAGGCTGGTGACAACATCTTCACCAAATGCGGAAATGGACGTGAGGTCCTCGCCATAGGCCTCCAGTCGCTTGCGAATCCAGCGGGGAATTTCTGCGCCGCAGGCGTCTGAGAACCGCGCCAGCTGGAAATAGTTCGTGATTGGCATGATGCCGGGCACGATCGGGATATCGATTCCGTGTTTTTCGCAGCGACCAATAAAGCGAAAATAGGCGTCCGGATTGTAGAAATATTGTGTGATGGCACTGTTTGCGCCGGCGAGAACCTTGCGCTTGAAATTGGCCAGGTCGCGGTCCGGGCTGCTCGCCTGCGGGTGGTACTCGGGGTAAGCGGCAACCTCTATGTGAAAGTGGTCGCCGGTAGTCTCCCGAATAAATTCAACGAGTTCATTAGCGTAGCGAAACTCGCCGGCCTCGACCATGCCGGAGGGCATGTCACCTCTGAGGGCCACGATATGGCTGATGCCCCTGTCCTGATAGTGCACCAGCATCTCGCTGATATTCTCGCGCGTGGAGCTGATACAGGACAGGTGTGGTGCAGTCTCTATGCCGGTCTCGGTCTGAACATCAGTAACGGTCTCGATCGTGCGGTCCCGGGTCGAACCGCCGGCGCCGAAGGTGACGGAAAAAAACCGTGGTCTGACCTGCGCCAGTTTGGTCTGGGTCCTGCGCAGTTTTTCGATGCCGTCTGCGGTCTTCGGTGGAAAGAACTCGAAGCTGAAGGCGGGCTGGTATTTTTTTTGTGATTCCATCACGGCTACGAGCCGGTCGACAAGCCGACCGTGCGGTTTCTGGTAATGCCTTCAGCGTCAGTAACGATACTGCTCGGGTTTGTATGGCCCATCGACATCCACGCCGATGTAGTCAGCCTGCTCCTGTGTAAGCCGGGTCAGGTTTACACCGATCTTGCCGAGGTGCAGTCGGGCAACTTCTTCATCGAGCTTCTTCGGCAAGGTGTAGACCTTGTTTTCGTAACTGTCACCGTTGTTCAGGATTTCCATTTGGGCGAGCGTCTGGTTGGTAAAGCTGTTGGACATGACGAAGCTCGGGTGTCCGGTGGCACAACCCAGATTGACCAGTCGACCTTCCGCCAGCAGTATAATGCGGTTGCCGCTCGGCAGGATGATGTGATCGACCTGGGGCTTGATATTCTCCCAGTCGTACTGCTTCATGCCGGCAATGTCGATTTCGTTATCGAAATGTCCGATGTTGCAGACGATGGCCTGGTCCCGCATCCTCAGCATGTGGTCATGGGTGATGACATGATAGTTGCCGGTTGCCGTGACGAAGATGTTTGCCTTGTCTGCGACCTCGTCCATGGTAACGACGCGATAGCCTTCCATTGCGGCCTGCAGTGCGCAGATCGGATCGATTTCCGTGACCCAGACGGTGCAGCCGAGGCCCTTCAGTGACTGTGCGCAGCCCTTGCCGACGTCGCCATAGCCGATTACGACGGCGATCTTGCCGGCAATCATGACATCGGTTGCGCGCTTGATACCGTCGACCAGTGACTCGCGGCAGCCGTACAGGTTGTCGAACTTGCTTTTGGTGACCGAGTCGTTGACATTGATGGCCGGGAACGGCAGTTCGCCACGTTCCTGCATCTGGTAAAGCCGGTGTACACCGGTGGTGGTTTCCTCGGTCACACCCTTGATGTTCTTCAGGATGTTCGAATACCAGCCGGGGCTTTCGGCCAGGCGTGCCTTGATGCTCTTGAACAGCGCGACCTCTTCCTCGCTGCCCGGGTTATCCAGCACGGACAGGTCCTGTTCGGCCTTCGAACCGAGCATCACCAGCATGGTGGCATCGCCTCCGTCATCGAGGATCATGTTCGGTGTGCTGCCGTCATGCCATTCCATGATGTGATGTGTGTACTGCCAGTAGTCATCGAGTGATTCACCCTTCCAGGCATAGACCGGAATGCCGCGTGTGGCGATGGCGGCGGCGGCATGGTCCTGCGTGGAGAAGATATTGCAGGAGGCCCAGCGCACTTCGGCGCCGAGTTCGATCAGGGTCTCGATGAGTACGGCCGTCTGGATGGTCATGTGCAGGCTACCGGCGATGCGCGCACCCTTGAGTGGTTTTTCCGCACCATAATTGGCGCGCAGCGACATCAATCCCGGCATCTCGGTTTCGGCGATGGCGATTTCCTTGCGACCCCAGTCGGCCAGACCAATATCGGCTACCTTGTAATCCGGTGCCAGGTTTTCTGCAGTTTGCGTTTTCATTTGTGTCCTCTCGCCGTCAGACGGCCTGTTCTGTTTGTTGCAGACCGGCGGCATGGCGCAGTGCCTCTACGCGATCGGTCTGCTCCCATGTGAAGTGGTGGTCCTCACGGCCGAAGTGTCCGTAGGCGGCCGTTTCGCGGTAGCCCGGTTTCAGCAGGTCGAGCATTTTCACCAGGCCACGCGGGCGCAGGTCGAAATGCTCGCGCACCAGTTCAACCAGGCGTGCCTCCTCGAGCTTGCCTGTGCCAAAGGTGTTGATGCTGATCGATGTCGGTTCGGCCACGCCGATGGCATAGGACACCTGGATCTCACAGCGCTCGGCAAGTCCTGCCGCCACGATGTTCTTCGCCACATAGCGCGCGGCATACGCGGCGGAGCGGTCGACCTTGCTCGGGTCCTTGCCGGAGAAGGCGCCGCCGCCATGCCGGGCCATGCCGCCATAGGTGTCGACGATGATCTTGCGGCCGGTCAGTCCGCAGTCGCCCACCGGGCCGCCGATGACAAAGCGTCCGGTCGGGTTGATATGGATATTTTCCTGTGTGCACTGGTCCAGCCATTGTGCCGGCAGGACCGGCTTGATGATCTCGTCCATGACCGCCTCGCGAATCACTTCCAGAGCGATGTCCGGATCGTGCTGGGTCGACAGCACCACGGCATCGATGCCGACCGGACGGTCATTGTCGTAGATGAAGGTGAGCTGGCTCTTGGCATCCGGGCGCAACCACGGCAGCGTGCCGTTCTTGCGCACCTCGGCCTGGCGCTTGACCAGGCGGTGTGCATAGGTGATGGGTGCCGGCATCAGCACATCGGTCTCGTTGCTGGCATAGCCAAACATCAGTCCCTGGTCGCCGGCGCCCTGTTCGTGGTCCTCGGACTCATCCACACCCATGGCGATGTCCGGTGATTGCTTGCCGATGGCGTTCAGCACGGCACAGGAGGCCCAGTCGAAGCCGACCTCCGAGCTGTCATAGCCGATATCGCGCACCGTGTGGCGGACGATCTCCTCGAGATCGACCCAGGCCGAGGTCGTGACCTCGCCGGCAATGATGACCATGCCGGTCTTGATGAGTGTCTCGACGGCCACGCGTGCATGCGGGTCTTTCTCCAGCATGGCGTCCAGTACGGCGTCGGAAATCTGGTCGGCAATCTTGTCCGGGTGGCCCTCGGACACGGATTCTGATGTAAATAATTGAAAATTAGACATAATTATTGGCTTTTGTGGTCAATCAGACTTAGAAGTGTACAGTACGTTAGTGATATTTTCATCTTGCGCGTACCCGCTTAAAGTACCCGGGATAAGTGACAATGGGAGAGCGACATGGTTCGCACCGAAACACCCGTCTGTGAATTCGACCGGCCTGCGCCGGATTTTACCTTGCCCGGTGTCGACGGACGTGACTGGTCCCTGCAGGAGTGCAAGGGACCCAATGGCCTGCTGGTGATGTTCATTTGTAACCATTGCCCGTTCGTCCAGGCAGTTCGTGACCGCCTGGTCCGTGATACACGGGAACTGCGCGGGCTGGGGGTGAACAGCGTTGCCATCATGTCCAACGATGCTGAACAGTATAAGGAAGACAGCTTCGAGAACATGCAGGCCGTGGCGCGCGAGTACGACTTCCCCTTTCCCTACCTGCTGGATGAGACCCAGGCCGTTGCCAGGGCCTATGGCGCTGTTTGCACGCCGGATTTCTTTGGCTACAACGCCGGATTGGGACTGCAGTACCGTGGCCGCCTGGATGCCAGCGGTATGCAGCCGGCGGCTGCGGACGCCCGCCGGGATCTGTTTGAGGCCATGCAGCAGGTGGCGGAGAGCGGTCATGGACCGGCCGAGCAGATTCCGAGTATCGGCTGCTCGATCAAGTGGCGTGATGCGGCCGGGACCGCCTGAGTGGACTCCATAAGTTATTGTTATAGACGGATAAAGAAGTGGGCAACGGGGAGCTTGCCCGGCCGTCCCGCGCTATTGCCGTCGGCTACAAACTAGGGGAGAATAACGCGCCTTGTCAGGGAGACATTGGCCAGTGGCGCGCACAGACAGCATTGACCGCCACGGCCGCAGAACATCAGCAACAATCGCCTCGGTGCGCAACGGCACTGGAGGCTTTTTTTGTCGCTGAACCCGGGACGGCCAGGCAGGGTAAAAATACTCAACGTTCCGATTGATGACTTGTTTCCGGTGGATGCGCGATGACAACGACAGCACAGAATTCAATAGCAGAACAGGAGAACAACATGGCTCAGCGTAGAGAACTTGCTAACGCCATCCGCGCCCTCAGCATGGATGCCGTGCAGAAGGCGAAGTCAGGGCATCCCGGTGCGCCGATGGGTATGGCGGATATCGCCGAGGTGTTATGGAACGATAATCTGAAGCACAACCCGACCAATCCGCACTGGTCTGACCGTGACCGGTTCGTCCTGTCTAACGGCCATGGTTCGATGCTGATCTATTCATTGCTGCACCTGAGCGGCTATGACATGTCGATCGATGACCTGAAGAACTTCCGCCAGCTGCATTCGAAGACCCCGGGGCATCCGGAATACGGTTATGCACCGGGCATCGAGACCACCACCGGTCCGTTGGGGCAGGGCATCACCAATGCCGTGGGCATGGCAATTGCCGAACGTTCCCTGGCTGCCGAATTCAACCGCGATGGTCACGAGATTGTCGATCACAATACCTGGGTATTCCTGGGCGATGGTTGCATGATGGAAGGTATTTCCCATGAGTCCTGTTCGCTGGCCGGCACTCTGGGCCTCGGCAAGCTGATTGCCTTCTGGGACGACAACGGCATCTCAATCGATGGCCACGTCGATGGCTGGTTTACCGACGATACGCCAAAGCGCTTCAAGTCATATGGCTGGCACGTGGTTGCCGATGTTGACGGCCATGATCCGGCCGCCATTCAAAAGGCTATCGATAAGGCGCGTGCAGTAGCGGACAAGCCGTCCATGATCTGCTGCAAGACCGTTATCGGTTACGGCTCGCCCAACAAGGCCGGTTCGCACGACTCTCACGGCGCACCGCTGGGTGTTGACGAGGTTGAGTTAACGCGCAAGGAGCTGGGCTGGGCACACGAGCCCTTTGTTGTGCCGGGTGACATCTACGCGGCCTGGGACGGCAAGGACAAGGGTGCCGCCGCCGAACAGGCCTGGAATAAAAAATTTGCTGCCTACAAGGCCGCCCATCCGAAGCTGGCGGCCGAGTATGAGCGTCGCGTGGCAGGGGAATTGCCGGCTGACTGGGCCGCGAAATCTGCCGAATTTATCGCCAGTGTCAATGCAAAGGGCGAGTCAGTGGCTACCCGCAAGGCGTCATTGAATGCCATTGAAGGTTTTGCTGCGCTGTTACCCGAGCTGTTTGGCGGCTCCGCTGACCTGGGCTGCTCCAACCTCACGGAATGGTCCGGTTACAGACCGATGCGTGCCGATTCACCGGATAGCAACTACATTAACTACGGCGTACGTGAATTCGGTATGTCCGCCATGGTCAACGGTATCGCCCTGCACGGTGGCCTGCTGCCGTTCGGCGCGACCTTCCTGATGTTCTCGGAGTATGCGCGCAATGCGCTGCGCATGGCGGCGCTGATGAAGGTGCCGAGCCTGTTCGTTTACACGCATGACTCGATCGGTCTTGGCGAGGACGGTCCGACCCATCAGGCCGTCGAGCAGATCCCGACGCTGCGCATGATTCCAAATATGGCCGTCTGGCGTCCCTGCGATACCGTCGAAAGTGCCGTTGCCTGGCAACAGGCAATCGAAAGAACAGACGGTCCGACCTGTCTGATCTTCTCGCGCCAGGGCCTGCCGCACCAGCAGCGTACCGATCAGCAGATCGCTGACATCACCCGGGGCGGCTATATCCTCAAGGACTGTGATGGCACACCCGATGCCATCATCATTGCCACCGGCTCAGAAGTCGCGCTGGCCATGGATGCCGCCGGGCAACTGGCCGGCAAGAAGATTCGTGTCGTGTCCATGCCATCGACCACCGTCTTCGATGCGCAGGATGAGGCCTACCGCGAGTCGGTGCTGCCGTCTTCTGTCACCGCACGAGTCGCGGTAGAGGCCGCTGTCACCGGGGGCTGGTACAAATACGTCGGCCTGGGCGGCAAGGTGGTGGGTATTGACCGCTTTGGCGAATCGGCGCCAGACAAGGTGTTGTTCGAACATTTCGGCTTTACTGTTGATAACGTGGTCAAGGCCGTCAAC
>JBATGJ010000189.1:0-2093 GCA_049665685.1 Gammaproteobacteria bacterium | reverse complement strand
ATGATATCCAGCGAACAAATCCGATTCGACACGTTGTACCATCGCCACCTCCGGGCACTGAAGCTTCAGGGCCTGAGTGACAGCACCATTGATGTCTACGCACGTGCCGTGCGCAGAGTTGCGCAATACTATGATTGCTGCCCCGACCATCTCACCACCGAGCAACTGGAGGCCTACTTTGCCGAACTGGTTGCATCGCATTCCTGGAGTACCGTAAAGGTCGACCGTAACGGTCTGCAATTCTTTTACAAGCACGTCCTCAACTGCGACTGGTCATGGGTCAATATCATCAAGGCGCCCAAGGTTCAGTCACTGCCGGATATCCTCACGCTGACTGAAGTCGAGCAGTTGATCGGTGCTGCACGTAAACTCCGTTACCGGGTCTTTCTGCTGACCACGTATTCGATGGGCCTGCGTCTGGGTGAGACACTGGCGCTGGAAGTCGGTGATATCGATGCGCAACGCAAACAGGTGCATATCCGGCGCGGCAAGGGCCATAAGGATCGCCTGGTACCACTGCCTGACCTGACCTGTCGCGCACTGCGGGCTTTGTGGTGCAAGCACCGCAACCCCCGGTTGCTGTTTCCCAATTCGGTTGGCTCACCTGAGCGCATTCGCAATGCCGCCACGCCCATGGACCGGGGCGGCGCCCAGAAGGCGCTGAAGGTATTGCTGGCCGAATGTGGGATAAAAAAAAGATCTCGGTTCATTCCCTGCGCCACACCTTTGCCACACACCTGCTCGAACAAGGCCTGAGCCTGCGTCATATCCAGGGCTTGCTCGGCCATGCCAGTCCGGCCACAACCGCACGCTATACACGCCTGACCCACGTCACCGAACAGGATGCAGCGGCCGCCATCAACCGCCTGGTCAATAATCTGAACGTTGACCTGCACAGGCTCTAATCATGGAACTGGCCAGCCTCCTGCATCAATACCAACCTGAACTTGAAGCAAACTATGCTGACCGCCTGTTGCCGGGACACCGCCGGGCCATGGGTGCCCTGCAGCGCTGCCGCACAGCGGATGCCGGGCAGATACAGCTGCAGTGCGCCGATTGCACCGAGACACAGTCACATCCGCATTCCTGCGGTCACCGCAGTTGCCCCAGGTGCCAGAACCATGAAACCAGCCTGTGGCTGGACCGGCAACGGTCCAAACTGCTACCCGTCGAGTATTTTATGGTGACCTTCACCTTGCCCCGCGAACTCAGATCACTGGCCTGGCATCACCAAACCGTGATTTACAATGGCCTGTTCGCCGTTGCCCGCAGCACCTTAAGGGACTTCGGGCTTAACCCAAAACATCTGGGGGCTGATATCGGCATGACCGCCGTGCTACACACCCACTCCCGGCGACTGGACTATCACCCGCACGTGCATGTCATCGTGCCCGGTGGCGGCATTGATCGGGCAAAGCGGCAATGGAAAAAGAAAAAGGGTAAATACCTGTTCAATGAATTTGCCCTGGCCGAGGTGTTTCGGGCGCGCTTTCTGACGGCTATAAAGGCCGCCGGACTGAGTATCCCCGCTCAACTGCCAAAACAATGGGTAACCGACTGCAAGCACGTCGGCAAAGGGGAACCCGCGCTGGAATACTTGTCTCGCTACCTGTACCGCGGCGTGGTCAGTGAAAACAACATCACTGCCAATCACGACGGCAAGGTGACATTCCGCTATATCGAAAGCAAAACGGGCAAGACCCTATACCGTACCCTCAAGGGTGAAGACTTTTTGTGGCTGGTGTTGCAACACGTTTTGCCCAAAGGCTTTCGCCGGGTCCGGGATTATGGCTTCTTGCACGGTAATGCCAAAAAACGATTGTCTTTGGTCCAGCTTGTCTTGCGGGTCGTGATTGAAGCACGTACGCCACGGCCACGACCGGTGTTCAAATGCCCCAAGTGCCAATCCCCGATGCGCATCACCGGCTTTGTCAGACCCGCCTGGCAATCCGGGTAAAGACCTCATCGTAGAAGAACCATCCACACACCCAACACAGGAGGGGCGGATCGCTTTATGACACAACTGCACGATTGAATCGGCCTTCCAATGGGCCAGGCCCTCGCTCGCCTGAAAGAAAGCGCTCATCAAACAA
>JBATGJ010000188.1:0-2299 GCA_049665685.1 Gammaproteobacteria bacterium | reverse complement strand
CCTCTGGGCAGCCAGTCGGCTGTGTGATGCGGTATCATTGAGACTGATCACGTTTCCTGAGGGCTCATGGCAGACAAGCTTTACATCAAGACCCACGGGTGTCAGATGAACGAGTACGACTCCGCGAAAATGGCGGACGTGCTGGTCAGCTCGCATGGCCTCGAGGTAACGCAGGACCCGCAGCAGGCCGATGTCCTGTTGCTCAACACCTGTTCGATCCGGGAGAAGGCGCAGGAGAAGGTGTTCTCCGAGCTGGGGCGCTGGAAGGAACTCAAGGATGCGCGGCCGGGCGTGGTCATCGGTGTGGGTGGCTGCGTGGCGAGCCAGGAGGGCGAGGCGATCCGCGGGCGTGCGCCCTACGTGGACATCGTATTCGGTCCGCAGACCCTGCATCGTCTGCCGGCCATGCTCGATATTGTGCGACGTGCGCAGCAGCCGGTCATGGACATCAGCTTTCCGGAAATCGAAAAGTTTGATTGCCTGCCGGCACCGCGGGCTGATGGTCCTGCGGCGTTTGTCTCGATCATGGAGGGCTGCAGTAAATACTGCAGCTTCTGTGTCGTTCCCTATACGCGTGGCGAGGAGGTCAGTCGTCCGTTTGATGACCTGCTGGCTGAGGTCGTCGCCCTGGCGGAACAGGGTGTGCGTGAAGTGACGCTGCTCGGACAGAATGTAAACGCCTACCGCGGTGTCATGCATGACGGCGAGCTCGCCGACCTGGCACTGCTGATCAGTCTTATCGCCGCCGTCGATGGCATAGACCGCATTCGCTATACGACTTCGCATCCACTGGAGATGAGCGACAGCCTGATCCAGACCTACGCAGAAGTGCCCGAACTGGTCGGTCATTTGCACCTGCCGGTGCAGTCGGGCTCGGACCGTGTGCTCGCACTGATGAAGCGCAACCATACCGCGCTGGAATACGCCTCGATTATTCACCGACTGCGCCAGGCGCGACCCGGCATCAGTATCTCCTCGGACTTCATCATCGGCTTCCCGGGCGAGACCGACGAGGATTTCGAGCAGACCATGGCGCTGGTGGAGCGTATCGGTTTCGATCACTCGTTCAGTTTCATCTACAGCCAGCGCCCCGGTACGCCGGCGGCCTCCCTGCCGGATGACGTGCCGCTGGCCGTCAAGAAACAGCGACTGGCACGCCTGCAGGCGCGTATTACCGAAATGGCCGCGGCGATCAGCGTATCCATGGTCGGCAGTATCCAGCGCGTGCTCGTCGAGAAGCCCTCGCGCAAGCGTGCGGACCAGCTGAGTGGGCGCACGGAAAACAACCGGGTCGTCAACTTTGATGCCGCACCGGCCCTGGTGGGGCAATTTGTCGATATCCTCATCACCGAGGCACTGCCGAATTCACTGCGCGGCGAATTGCTGGCGCCGGACGGCCGCGCGCGCCTGAGGGCATCTTGAGCAGTCAACTACATACCGTCGATATCACGCTCGAACCCGCCGATAATGAACGCCTGGCCGAGCTGTGTGGCCAGTTCGACGCGCACCTGCACCAGCTCGAACAGCGGCTGGGTGTCGAGATTAACAGCCGCGGCAACCAGTTTCGCATCCTCGGCGAGGCGTCGGCCGTGGCACGCGCCGAGCAGGTGCTTGAAGGCCTGTACCAGGAAACGGACAACGGGGCGCTGACACCGGAGAAGATCCACCTCTACCTGCAGGAGGCATGCGGTACAGCAAACCCGGGTGCCGCCGACACCAATGGCACCAGCATACTGATCAGGACACCCGGTGCCACCGTCACACCGCGCGGTTCCAACCAGAAACACTACCTGCAGAATATCCTTGCCAACGATCTCAATTTTGGTATCGGCCCGGCCGGTACCGGCAAGACCTACCTGGCCGTGGCCTGCGCGGTACAGGCGCTGGAACAGGAGAAGGTCAGCCGGCTGGTGCTGGTCAGGCCGGCGGTCGAGGCCGGCGAACGACTGGGTTTTCTGCCGGGCGACATGACCCAGAAGGTCGATCCTTACCTGCGGCCATTGTATGACGCCCTCTACGAGATGCTCGGGCTGGACCGGGTGGCACGGCTGATCGAGCGCAACGTGATCGAAGTGGCGCCACTGGCCTTCATGCGCGGCCGCAGCCTGAACGATGCGTTTATCATCCTCGACGAGGGGCAGAACACCACCGTGGAACAGATGAAGATGTTCCTGACACGCATCGGCTTTGGTTCGACCGCCGTCGTGACCGGGGACATTACCCAGATCGATTTGCCGCGACAGACGGAATCGGGTCTGCGCCAGGTGATCGATATCCTGAAAGACAGCCGGGATATCAG
>JBATGJ010000187.1:0-1518 GCA_049665685.1 Gammaproteobacteria bacterium | reverse complement strand
GGTACTGTCACCGGCTCGGTTGTGACCAGCGTGGGTAGCTCCTCGATCACCGACCGTGATCAGTGGCTGGGTCTGGCCGGCGGTTTTGGTCAGGTTCGCATCGGTACCATTTCTACGGTTTACAAGTCACACGGCGCGATGGTCGATCCGCTGTACCGTACTTCACTGCAGGGTCGTGACCGCGGTCTGCAACTGGCCCGCTTACAGTCAGGTGCCGGCGAAGAAATCCAGGGCCGTGCCACCAATACCATTCGCTTCGACAGTGCGAACTACAACGGCCTGAAGGTGGGCGCGACGTACACCCTGGATAATAACGAGACCGACGGTGAGGACGACAACCCCTACGGTATCGGTGCCAGTTATGAAAACGGCGGCATCCTGGCATTTGCTGACTACATCACCAACGACGGTGGTTCGAGCAACGCAGCGGGTGATCTCACTGCCTGGAAGGTCGGCGGCAAGTTCACCATGAATGCCTTTGCTATCATGGGCCAGTATGAGGATTTGTCGAATGACAATACCGGCACTTCCGACTTCACGCAATGGCATGTTGGCGGTACCTACACCATGGGCAACAACCTGATCTATGCTGCTTATGGCGCTAATAATCAGGATCCAGCCGCTGGGAACGATGTTGATACCGATGCCTACACAATTGCTCTGATGCATAGCCTGAGCAAGCGCACCAAGGTCTACGCCGGCTACAACAACCAGGACAATGACGGGGGTGAGCCGGGTGTTGCTGCTGATCTTGACCGTGATCAGTGGAGCCTGGGTATGAAGCACCTGTTCTAATCGTTGTTTGGATGAGAACGGGAAACGGGGCCTGCGGGCCCCGTTTTTTTGCCTGCCTCCCGTCTGTCAATGGCGAACTGCCCGGGCCGGCAGCCCGCAGCGGCATGCATTGAGGGCGCGCGGCAGCCTCACGGCCTGACAGGGAGGCGTTAATCTGTATTTGTTGCACACCAGCAACAGACGTAGAAAAAATGTTGCATTACTGCCAGCCGATGCGATAATTTCCCGTGTTATAAGATTTTTCCGGTTTTTTTATAACACACCTAATTACAGGACCCGATGGAGTTGAAGAGAGGACCCGATGGAGTTGAAGCCGGTGATCAAGAAAATTCTGCCGACGATGATTGGTGTTGCGCTGGCCGGTGGCATGTCTGCCGTTGCAGCCGATGTGAGCATCTTCGGCCACATCGATACCAGTTTCGACGCAACGGATGTTGACGGTGGCAGTGACGACCAGAATCTGAACTGCACCACCTGTTCCGTCGGTTTCAAGGGCAGCGAGGACTTGGGTAACGGCCTGAAGGCGATCTTCTCGATCGACTTCCAGTACGATACCACCGAGCGCAACAACTCCAGGCCTTCGTCGACGTCTCTTTCTGTTTTGACCCCGGGAGGTACTGTCACCGGCTCGGTTGTGACCAGCGTGGGTAGCTCCTCGATCACCGACCGTGATCAGTGGCTGGGTCTGGCCGGCGGTTTTGGTCAGGTTCGCATCGGTACCAT
>JBATGJ010000186.1:0-3712 GCA_049665685.1 Gammaproteobacteria bacterium | reverse complement strand
TGCAGCTGCTGATTGCTTCCCGGGCTTCAAGGGCACTGCCGGCCTCCTGCACCACGTAGCCGGCGCGCTTGAGTGCCAGTCGTACCATCTCGCGAATGGGTGGGGCGTCATCGACGACGAGAACTGTGGCCATGGTGTGGAAAGATACAGGAGTGATCAATAATGATACAAAAAGCCGGCTGCTGCTGAATCTATAACGCCCGATACAGAAGCTGCCGTTTCATGGCGGTAGCCAGGTGCGGGATTTGGGGACCTGCGAGCTGCGTCTTGCGATCGTCACTGCGCGCGCGCCTGTTGCGCTGCTGAAACCTGGTGCCTGTGTGCGCTTAACCGTAGCGCCCCTCGATGTAGTCTGCCGTTTCCTGTTGTTGAGGGGTTACAAACATATCCTCGGTCGCGGTATGTTCCACGACCTTGCCCATGAGCATGAATATACATTCTTCGCTGGCACGCCTTGCCTGGGCCATGTTATGGGTCACAATCAGGATTGTATACTTGCCGCGTAATTCCCAGATCAGTTCCTCCACGGCCTCGGTACCCTTGGGATCGAGCGCCGAGCAGGGTTCGTCCATCAGTAACAACCCGGGCTTGACCGGTAACAACCGGGCAATACAGAGTTTCTGCTGTTCCTCGAGGGAAAGTTCTGTTGCCTTCGTATCCAGCCGGTCCTTGACCTTGTCCCACAGCAAAACCTGCCTGAGCGCGTCCTCGGCTATGTCATCCTTGTCACTGCGTGATACCCGTTTACCCGTTGTATGCAGGTTATATCCAAACAGGACGTTGTCGCGGATGGAGATCGGCAGTGGGTTCGGGCGCTGGAATACCATGCCGACCTGTTTGCGCACCTGTACCAGTTCCACCGCCGGGTCATAGATATTATGCTCGAAGACATCGATGGTGCCCTCGATGCGTACATAGCCGAGCCGCTCGTTGATGCGGTTGACGCTACGCAGGAAAGTGGATTTGCCGCAGCCTGAAGGGCCGATCATGGAGGTGATTATGCCCCGCTTGATATCCAGGTCGATATCGAAGAGCGCCTGGAATGTACCGTACCAGAGGTTCAGCTTGCCGGCCTGGATGGCAAATTCCGCCGGTGTGTCATTCATTGTCTGAGCGCTTGCATTCATATTGAATTACTCATGGCGGAAATGATTATTAACCGAACCGGCCTTCGACATAATCGCGGGTGCGCTGGTCCTTGACCTCGCCGGTGAACAGATCCTCGGTCGCACCGATCTCCACGCATTCCCCGTCCAGGAAAAATGCCGTACGGGAGGCCAGCCGCCGGGCCTGCTGCACGAGGTTGGTGACCAGGATGATGGTCATTTCCTGCTTGAGTTCCTTCAGGACATCCTCGATACGCATGGTGGTCACAGGGTCGACGGCAATGGAAAACTCGTCCAGCATGAGCAATTCCGGTTCCTGTGACAGGGCGCGGGCAATGGTCAGGCGTTGCTGCTGACCGCCGGAAAGCAGGCTGCCGAGTGAGTCCAGCCGGTCCTTGACCTCGTCCCAGAGTGCCGCACGGGTCAGGCAGCGTTCCACGATGATGTCCAGGTCGGCCTTGTTCTTCAGTCCCGAGAGGCGCGGGGCGAGGGCGACATTGTCATAGATTGTCATCGGCAGGCCGACCGGCAGGGGGAATACCACCCCGATGCGTGAGCGCAGGGCGTAGACATTGTTCAGCTTGCGGATATTACGCCCGTTGAACAGGATTTCCCCCTCTGTCTGCATGTCGGTGTTGAACATGTCCATGCGGTTCAGGGTCTTCAGGAACGAGGTCTTGCCCGCATTGGCAGGGCCGATGATGCCGAATATTTCGTTTTCCCGTATATCCAGACTGACGTTGCTCAGCGCGGGTATGTTGCCATAACGGATGGTCAGGTCGCGCACCCCCAGTTTGACACTGGCCTGGTCCTGCGCCGCAACCGGAGCGGCTGCTATCGTGTTTGCAGTGGCTACCATTTCTTTTTCCCGCGCAGCCAGGTGCGAAAGGCGATGGAGATGCTGTTCATCAGCAGGACCATGGCAATCAGCACCAGGGCGACGCCGTAGGGCAGGTCTTCGGGTACACCGGGGACCTGGGTCGAGACCACGAACAGGTGCAGGGACATGGCCATGGTCTGGTCGAAAATTCCCTGGGGCAGGAACGGCGTGAAAAACACGGCCCCGGTGAACATGATGGGCGCTGTTTCACCGGAGGTGCGGGACACCTCGAGAATGACACCCGTCAGGATGCCGGATATGGCATTCGGCAGCACCACCCTGCGGATGGTTTGCCAGCGTGTCGCCCCCATGTTCCAGCAGGCTTCCCGGAAGGCGTAGGGGACCGCCTGCAGGGATTCGCGTGTCGCCACGATCACCACCGGGAGGGTCATGATCGCCAGGGTGAGGCTGGCGGCCAGGATGCTGGTGCCAAAACCGAAAAACAGAACAAAGGCCCCCACGCCGAACAGGGCATGTACGATGGAGGGTACGCCCGCCAGGTTGATAATGGCCAGATTGATGATCCGGGTAAACCAGTTGTTGCCGGCATACTCGCTGAGATAAATGGCCGCAGCGATCCCCAGGGGAACAGATATAATCAGCGCCACTGCGACCAGCCAGACCGTACCGAACAGGGCAGGGAAGACACCCCCCGCTGTCATGCCGTCTGTCGGACTGGTGAACAGGAAATCAATGGATATGACCGAGCCCCCCTTGATAACCAGCATTGTCAGGATGATCAAAACCGGCAATATCAGCAGTCCTGTCATTGCCATGAAAAGCAACCTGTACAGGCCCTGGACCCGCGCATTTTTTGTATTCAGTGCCGATGTCTCGAACATGGGGGTTATCCCTTGCGTACGCCACGCACGACCAGGTCGGCGGTGAGGTTGATAATGAATGTGATCACGAACAGGAAGATGCCGATGGTAAACAATACCTGGTAGTGATCGGAGCCGACGGCAGTCTCGCCAAGCTCGGCAGCGATCGTCGCGGTCAGGGCGCGCACGGAATCGAAGACACTTCCGGGAATATTGACCGAGTGTCCGGTTGCCATCAGCACGGCCATGGTTTCACCGAAGCCGCGGCCAACACCCAGCAGCACGGCACCCAGCAGGCCGTTCTTGGCCGCCGGCAGCACGGTCTTGTAGATCACCTGCCAGCGGGTGGCGCCCATGGCCTCGGCAGCCTCCCGGTAACGGTCAGGGACGGCCTTGAGCGCATCCTCGGCAATGGATGTCATGATGGGTGCCGCCATCAGGCCGAGGATGATGCCTGCATTCAGTACATTCAGTCCCACGGGGACATCGAATACCTCGATGATCAGGGGGTTCATGATGGTGAGGCCGATGAAGCCCCAGACGACAGAGGGGATCGCTGCCAGCAGTTCCACCAGGACCTTGAGAAATTCACGCGTCTTGCCGGTGGCAAATTCAGCCACATAGATGGCTGCACCCAGTGAAAACGGGATGGCCACAAGCATCGCCAGCCCGGTCACGCTGGCGGTGCCTGCGATCAGGGCCAGAATCCCGTATTCCGGATCATCTTCGTCTGCAGGATACCAGTAGGGCGAGGTGAAGAATTCCTTCAGGTCGAAGCGTTCCAGGATAAAACCCAGGCCTTCCTTGGTAATGAAAACAAAGATACCGATGATGAAAATGATGGCCGAGATGCCGCCGATGAACACCAGCGCCTGGACCAGCTTGTCGATATACCAGTCTGCATT
>JBATGJ010000185.1:0-3846 GCA_049665685.1 Gammaproteobacteria bacterium | reverse complement strand
ATCTCGGCACGCGTGTTCATCACGAACGGTCCACCGCGGGCAACCGGTTCATTAAGCGGCTTGCCGGCGACGAGCAGGAAGCGCACCGCCCCGGCGCCGGCCAGCCCCGCCACGCTGTTGCCATGCGCCAGGATGCCCAGGTCATCGCGCGTCAGTTCGACTTCGTCACCGCTCGGTCCGGTCAGCGTGATTGAGCCCTCGATCACGTAGATAAAGGCATTGTGCTGCTCGGGGAGCCGCTCGGTGAAGGGTATGCCGGCCGGTACCTGCACATCGAGGTACAGCGGTTCGGTCAACGGTTGTGCAACCGGACCACGCGTGCCCAGTGAGGTTGTGCCGGTAATGACCGAGAGCGTGACGCCATCATCGCGGGTCTCGACCGGGATACGGTCAAGCGGGAATTCCTGGTATTGCGGCGGATCGAGTTTGTTGGCCGCCGGCAGGTTGATCCATAACTGGAAACCCGCCAGCAGGCCGTCCTGCTGTTCCGGCATCTCCGAATGGACAATCCCCTTGCCGGCGGTCATCCACTGGATGCCGCCCGCCTCGATGACACCTTCATGCCCGGCGTTGTCCTTGTGGCGCATCCGTCCGGACAGCAGGTAGGTGACGGTTTCGAAGCCACGGTGCGGGTGAGGGGGAAAGCCGGCGATGTAATCATCCGGGTTGTCGGAGCGGAAGGCGTCCAGCAACAGAAACGGGTCAAGCATCGGCAGGTCCGGCTGGCCGATGACGCGGACCAGTTCCACACCGGCACCATCGGTAGCCGGCATGCCCCTGATCACTCTGGAAATATGTCGATAAGTCTCGGCCGTATCACTCATTGCTTATCACCTCCGATATTGACAGGATGTTGCCACGCGGCGGTTGCTTGCACTGTCGTGAGTCTGGCAGGAATGCCGGGGATGTAAAGTGTCCGCTTGCCAGGCGGTCAGGCAGCATCCTTGCCGGCCGCGTTGGTGGCGCGTTCCAGGTAATGGGTAATGCGGGCAAGATGGTGGCTGACCCGCACCATCCAGCGCAGCGCCTGCAGGCGCTCAGTTGACTCGGGTACGGTCAACTGGTCGAGGGCAGTATCTGACACGATCCGGGCGCGCAGGGACTGACGTAGCGCAAGGATTGCGTCCGCGGTTTTTTCCGCGTGCTGCATGGCATGCCGCCAGTTGATGCCGGCCAGATCCCTGCGCAGTGAATCGGTTTCGGCCAGCAGCAGAGTGTGAATGCCCGCCAGCCGGGGTGCCTTGCCCGCCACCATGGCACGGTCCTCGTCTTCCTCGCAGCGCTCATGCAGGCGTTGCAGATGATCCAGTGCATGCAGCAATGACAGCAGCCGTTCGTGCCGGACCTGCTGGTGAGTCTCCACATGAATACGGTCGAGGTAGGGCTGCGTTTCATCGAGCGCCTGCCTGAGTCGTGCAAGCTCGGCCGTGCTCGGGGCCTGCTGCAGGATCTGGTGTATATGGGTTATCAATCAACAACAGGGCCAGCACCGCGGTCAGGAAATTATAGAGCACATGTGACAGGCCAGTGCGACGCGCGGCGGTCGTGCCGCCGATAGTGGCGAGCAGGGCGGTGAAGGTGGTGCCGATATTGGCACCGAAGATGATGCCCAGTGCGGCGGGGAAAGCGAGTAGCCCGGCACCGACAAAACCGACGGCGGCCACGGTGGTCGCGCTGGATGATTGCAGCACTGCCGTGGTGATGGCGCCGGTCGCGGCACCCGACAGGGGCGTGCGGGTGAAGTGCACCAGGATGCGCCTGACCGTATCACCGGCCAGGGTACGCAGACCGTCGGTCATGATTAGCATGCCGAGCAGGAACAGGCCAAGTCCGCCGGCGGCCGTTACCAGGGGGGTAAAGTCATCCATTGTTGTGCGTATGTTAGCAATGTTCCGGCGGGTCGTCTGTTGTCTGCCAGCCAGGCTGTACAGATCAAGATAGTGCTGTCATTAATATATCGTAATCCGTATCTTTCGCGATGCCATTGATGCATCCAGTGTGATCGTCAGGTAACGGTGATGCGGTGGCAGGCATGAGCGATCGCGGAGTCTTACCGGTCTGCCCGGGCGCAGCGTTTCAGGGCATGAAATTCTGCAAACCGCAGACGTGGCCGGGACAAGGCGTTACAATCCGTATCCACGCTGTTGTTGATGAGGAGGGAGGTATAATGAAGCCTGAGAATTTGAAGCATAGCCACAGGAAGAGATCACGCACCATGGCTGAGCGTGCCGACCGGCACAAACTCTACGAAAAGTCCGTCCAGGACACGGCCAGTGAATTTGATTTCATCAGCAAAACCTTCTCGAAAATACGCGGGCGAAAAGCGTCCTCACTGCGTGAGGATTTCTGCGGCACAGCGGCCATGTGCTGCGAGTGGGTGAAACGGCGCAAGAAGAATACCGCCATTGGTGTCGATATCGACCCGGAAGTGCTGGCCTGGGGCAGAAAGCACAATCTCTCGAAGCTGACGCCGGAACAACAGATGCGGGTGCAACTCCTGCAGGAAGATGTCTGTACGGTCGAGCCGTCGGTAAAGGTCGATGTGGCGCTGGCCATGAATTTCAGTTACCAGTTGTTGAAGAAACGCGAGCAGCTGGGTGGTTACTTCAGGCACGTACGCGACGCGCTGGTGGACGACGGCATACTTTTCATCGATGTGTTTGGCGGCTATGAGTCGTACAAGGAAATCCGGGAAAAGCGCAAATACAAGGGCTTCAAATATATCTGGGAGCATGCCAGCTACAATCCCATCAACGGTGACATGACCTGTTATATTCATTTCACCTTTCCGGATGGCTCGAAACTGAAGAAAGCGTTTACCTATGAATGGCGTATGTGGACCCTGCCCGAGCTGCAGGAATTACTGCATGAGGCCGGGTATTCAAAGGTCACCGTCTACTGGGAAGAGGTCGACGAAGAGGGGGAGGGCACCGGTGAGTATTCGCCGGCCACGGTCGGTGATGCCGATCCGGGCTGGATCTGTTTTGTCATCGCAGAGAAATAGACGGCCAAACGATGCCAGTCGAGATCGAGCGCAAGTTCCTCGTTATTAACGATACCTGGCGCGGGCAGGTAACCGGCAGGCAATTCCGGCAGGGCTACCTGTCATGTGATCCCGAGCGTTCGGTCAGGGTCAGGCTGGCGGGGGAGCAGGCCTGGTTGACCATCAAGGGCGGCACCCGGGGTGCGACACGTGCCGAGTACGAATACACCATTCCGGTAGAGCATGCCCGTGAAATGCTTGATAAGCTGTGCCTGCAGCCCCTGATCGAGAAAACCCGCTATCAGATAGAATACAGTGGCATGACCTGGGAGATTGATGAGTTTGCCGGCGACAATGCCGGGCTGCTGATCGCCGAGGTCGAACTCGCTACCGAAGGGCAGGCAGTCGATCTACCTGCCTGGGTGGGTAAAGACGTGACCGGGGATCCACGTTACTATAATGCCAGCCTGATCGGGTATCCTTATTCGCAGTGGTCGGATTAGCATCCATGCAGCCCGGATGCCGGTCTTGCCGGGATTTTTCGGCGTACGATCCGGGTCGCGATCTGTGACCTGCTCGGGCACGCCGGGCTGTTTTTCCAACCTTCTCTGGTAGAATAACGGCCCTTCAGCTACGCGGAAGTGCGCCGATCAGTCATTCCCGCCACAAGGAATCATCAGCATGCAGGATCTCAGCAGTGCAAAAATCGGAATTCTTGGTCTCGGTTATGTGGGCCTGCCGCTGGCCGTAGAATTTGGCAAGCAGTACACGACAATCGGGCTCGATATTAAAGAGCAACGGGTTGCCGAACTGCAGGAAGGAATGGATTCAACGCTCGAGGTGAGCAGCGCAGAGATTGCAGA
>JBATGJ010000184.1:0-13470 GCA_049665685.1 Gammaproteobacteria bacterium | reverse complement strand
GTATGAGATTGCCACGCTTCGCTCGCAATGACGGGAATGTTTCAATAAATCAGGGCTTCCTAAATATATTCTGTCATTAATTCAGCTGAGCTTTGCCTTTGATAGATGGTGATTACATGCCAAAGCTTTTTTCGTGTATTTCCATGTGTTTCCGTGGCAACAAATCATGCAGACAGGAATATACCCGGTGGCTAGATCGCTTCCGACATCGGGTTGAAATACTGTACCCCCTTGCGGGTCGAGTGGATCTGCTCGAGTAGCGCGTTGTAATCCGCATCACTGTCGACCAGGTTGATATTGGTTGCATTCACAATCAGCAGGGGTGCGGTCTCATAGTAGAGGAACATGCGCGCATAGGCCTCGGACAGCCTTTGCAGGTAGTCGTCATCGATGCGCCGTTCGTAACGGATGCCGCGCCGTGCAATGCGCTTGAGCAGGATGTCGACGGGCGCTTGCAGGTAAATCACCAGGTCCGGCACCGGGGCATCCACCGTGACGTGTTCATAGACCTGTTCGTACAGTTTCAGCTCCTCGGGATCGAGCGTCAGTTCGGCGAACAGCCGGTCTTTCTCGATCAGGAAATCCGCTACGCGCACCGGCTGGAACAGGTCGGCCTGGCGCATGTTCTGTATCTGGCGCGCACGTTGAAATAAAAAGAACAGCTGCGTCGGCAAGGCGCCCGTACGCGGGTTCTCGTAGAAGCGTTCAAGAAACGGGTTCTCATCTGCGCCCTCGAGCAGCAGATCCGACTCGAAGCTATCAGCCAGTCGTCGTGCGAGACTGGTTTTGCCGACACCGATAGGGCCCTCGACAACAATATAGCCTGGGCGCCCACTGCTCATTTACCGGTAATCACCTTCTTCAACGAGTGGTTCTCGACCCGGTTGATCAGGCTGCTGAGCAGGCCACGTCCCGGGATATTCATATTACCGGCGACCTCGGCGAGCGGGATAATGACGAAGTCACGCTCATGCAAACCGGGATGGGGTACTTTCAGGTCTCCCTTGTCGATCTTGTTATTGCCATACAGCAACAGGTCCAGGTCAAGTATGCGCGGCCCCCACTTCTCACCTTCACGCACACGTCCCGCCTGTTCCTCGATCTTTTGCAGCCGACTGAACAGGTCATCCGCCGACAGCAGGGTGTCCAGTCCCACCACGGCATTGACATAATCGGGCTGCTCCTGCGGGCCCATGGGGTTGTTGCTGTAGAGGCTGGAGCGCCCTGCCAGGATTGTATCCGGCAGCATTTCGAGTTCCTCGATGGCATCCTTGACCTGCGCTACCGGATCATCGAGATTGCTGCCGATACCGATGTAAACCCTTATTGTCATGATTGATTGTCCCCGGTGTTTGCCTTGCGTCGCGGGCGGCGACGGCGACGCTTGCGTGGGCCCGTCTTGGTCGCCTCCTGTTCACGTTTGTCCGGATGCATGGCCTGGAACTCTGTCCACCAGTCGCACAGTTCCTGCGACACCTCGCCGGCCTCACCCCGTAACAGCAGGAAGTCATAGGCCGCACGAAAACGTGGATGATCGAGCACCCGCAGACTGCGACGCCCGCCCTTGCGTTCCAGCCGTAACTGTAACATCCAGATCTCGCGCATGGGCAGCGAGAAGCGCCGCGGCGTCGCCATGACGGCGGCCTGTTCGGCAATGATCTGTGAGCTTGCGTGCTGCATGGCCTGCGGCGGAGCCTGCCCATCCGACTCCAGGCGTGCCATGCGGTGACGCACCGGCTCCCACAGGAAGACCGCGAACAGGAACGCCGGCGTCACCGACTTGTTGGCGAGCACCCTGTCGTCGGTGTTCGCCATGCCCCGGTTGATCAGCGTCAATGGAAATTCGTTTTCCTGATGCGCGAGCGATGCATCGGTCAGTGGAAACAACTGCCGGAACAGGTCGTAGTGACGCAACATCTCGAAATTCGCCAGCGCACTGCCGCTCATAAACAGCTTGAGCATCTCGTCGAACAGGCGTGCCGGCGGAATGTCGCCAAGTAGCGCGGCCAGTGTGCTGATCGGTCGCTCGGTTTCCGTCTCAATACGAAATCCCAGCTTGGTGGCAAAACGCACTGCACGCAGCATGCGCACCGGGTCCTCGCGGTAGCGGGTCTCCGGATCGCCCAGCAGGCGCAGCACCCCGGCCTCGATGTCCCGCATGCCACCGGCATAATCGATGATGGAGAAGTCATCGATGTTGTAGTACAGCGCGTTGACCGTAAAATCGCGCCGCAGGGCATCATCGGCGATCGAGCCATACACGTTGTCGCGTACGATGCGGCCGTCCTCGTCCACGTGTTGCGCGCCATTGTTGTCGCCCGGCTCCTGCCGTGCCCGGAACGTGGCGACCTCGATGATCTCCCGGCCGAACATGACATGCGCAAGCCTGAAGCGGCGACCGATCAGGCGACAGTTACGGAACAGTCGCCGCACATCGTCCGGGTGGGCATCGGTTGCCACGTCGAAATCCTTGGGCTCGCGGCCCAGGAGCAGGTCGCGCACCCCGCCGCCGACCAGGTGCGCCTGGTAACCGGATTCTTTCAAGCGATACAACACCTTCAGTGCATTCGGGCTGATATTGGCCCGTGATATCGGGTGTTGTGAGCGGGGGATGATTTCGGTTTCGCTGTAAATGGGAATGCATCCTGCAGAAGTCACTGATGTTCTTGTGGATAAAAAGAGTGGGCGTATAATACCACCCCTTTCCAGCCCATGGGTTGTGGGTAAATAAAGCTCCCTTCGTCTAGTGGTTAGGACACTGGCCTCTCACGCCGGTAACAGGGGTTCGAGTCCCCTAGGGAGCGCCAATCCACGAATTCAAGGGGGTCAGACTCGATTGATCTTGGTTATTTCCTGCTCGAAACACGCCAGTGGACACAAAGTCAATCGAGTCTGACTCCGTTAACATCTGCCCGCCGGCCGGAATGCTGCGGCGCCTCGCGGCCATGTTTTACGACACCCTGCTGCTGCTTGCCGTGCTGCTGGTCGCCGTGGCGCTGGCATTGATGATCAGTCGCGGCACCTTTACCTACCATAACCCCTTTTTCCGCACAATGATGTTTCTGCTGTGCTTTATATTCTACGCCTGGCCCTGGCTTCATGGCGGGCAGACACTGGGCATGAGCACCTGGCGCTTGCGCATACAAAACCGGGAAGGCGGCCCGATCACACTCTGGCAGGCCGTCCTGCGCTTCATGCTGGCCATTCCCTCCCTTGCACTCGGTGGCCTTGGCTTTTTCTGGATGCTGTTCGATCGTGACCGGATGACGCTGTACGACCGGCTGTCACGTTCAGTCATGGTCGTGTTGCCAAAAAGGTAGCTACAACCGCTGCATGGCGCGCACGCCATAAATCATGAACAGACTGACCGGCAGCAGCATGGCCAGCAACGGATGCAGTCCATAGACCAGGCCCATCTGTGCAGTCAGCTGCGTGAAGATGTAGAAACTGAAGCCGATCAGCATGCCGAAAAATATCCGCTGCCCGGCACCGACCGAACGCAGGCTGCCGAAAACGAACGGTACCGAGATGAACAGCATCACCAGTGCCGACAGAGGCGTCATAAAACGGCCCCAGAAGGCATAGCGGTATTCCGCCGTATCGAGCCCGTTTTCGTCGAGGTAGTTGACCAGCTGACCGATGTCCACCACGGACATGTTCTTCGGTTTGACCTGGACGATTCCCAGCAAATCCGGCGTCAACAATGAGGGCCACACGACGGATTCGGCATGACTGACGGTAATGCCCTGCCCGTCGAAGATTGACTGCTGTACATCGCTCAGGAACCACTGCTCGTCGCGAAATTCTGCCTGTGCGGCCCGCGTCGCCACCCGCAACTCATGTGCATCATCGAATTCGTAGACTGTCAGGTCGGCGAGGCGTTCGCGTGCCAGCACCTTGCCGGCATTGATATACAGGTTGTCATCGCGTACCCACAGGCCACGTCTCCCCAGGAAACTCACCCCGCGCTCGGTTGCCGATGCCCGCAGGTTCTGGCCATAGAGCTCGGCAACCGGGGCGATGACCTCGCCGATGAACACTGCCACGATCAGTATCAGCAGCCCGGTTTGCAGGACCGAGCGCACAATCCGCCAGACGGACAGACCACAGGCCCGCATGGCCATCAGTTCACTGTGGTTTGCCATCGCACCCAGACCCATGAGACTGCCGAGTAATGTAGCCAGTGGAAACAGCTCATACAGGCTTTGCGGGGTGGTCAGCAGGACCGATTGCAGCATAATCGACAGCGAATAGCTGCCCCTGCCCACATTGTCGATCTCTTCGATCACACTGAAGAAAATATCCAGGCCGACCAGCACCAGCAGGGCAATCAACGTGCCCGTCACCACCACGCCGCCGATGTAACGATTAAGCAGTCTCATCGCTTCAACCCCAGCCGGCAAACGAGGCGCTCGCTGCGCAGCAGCATGAGGGTCAGCAGTGCCGGAATCAGGGGTACCCACCACAGGCCAACTGCCACAGGGATCACCCCGCGACCGACCCAGACCTTGGCCGTGCCGAGCAGGTTGAAGTAGATAATAAAGATCGGCACGGCGATCACCAGCCGACCATAACGGCTCTGGCGCGGCGATGTCCTGCAGAGCGGCACCGCCAGCAACAGCAGCGCGATCACAGAAACCGGCAGTGCCAGCCGCCACTGCAGTTCGGCGATATCCATGGGATCACTGGAGTTAAGCAGTTCGCGGGTCGGTGTCGCCTCGCGCAGCTCGACAACCTCGGCGGCACCCGGCAACTCAACCCGCACACCGTACTTGCCGAACTGCATGACCCGGTAATCGGCCTGACCCGGATTACCCTCGTAACGGTGGCCATCGACCAGCACCAGAAAGTCATCGCCGCTTGCCTCGTCCAGCGTACGGTAAGCCGACTTCGCCGTCAGCAACTGCCCGTCCGACTCCTCTCCAACCCCGAATACGACGAACACGTTTTCCATGCGGTTCCGGTCATCAGACAAGCGCTCGGCGTAAAAAGTCACTCGGCCGCCGTGCAGTACATTGAAGCGACCCGCACCGAGTACGGTCAGGTCGGCCTGCTGTTTTGCACTGGCACGCAGGCGATTTTTCATGCCCTGCACTTCGGGGCTTATCTGCAGTGTCAACCAGGCAAGTACTACACCCACCAGCACACCCAGTGTCATCAGTGGTTTGTAGATGCGTCCCGGTCCGACACCACAGGCCGACAACACCACCATTTCATGGTCGCGGTAAAGACGACCAAGGCCGAGCACGACCCCCAGGGCCAGCGCGAACGGCACCACCATTACCAGATACAACACCATCTGCAGACCGAGCAGGCGGAACACGACTTCACCCGGGATATCACCCGCGGCCGCATCACCGAGGTAGCTAACCAGCTTGTTACTGACCAGCACCAGCGTCAGTATGGCCGTCACGGCAAACCAGCTACTGATCACTTCCTTCAGCAGGTAACGATCGAAAATCTGGAACATCTGGCTTGTCAAGGAAGCACGATGAAAAACAGACCTGCTTCCAGTACACTCCCCTATATTGCTGATACCTGGACAGGCATCATCCGGCAATGCAGCTACCGTATAACACTTCGCCGGTTACCTGCAATCACAACCATGGACAGACGAGGATTCCTTGATGAAATTCACTGTTAAAAGCGAGCATCCCGCCAGTGTAAAAACCGGCTGCGTCATTCTCGGCGTCTTTGAACGGCGCAAGCTCTCTGAACCGGCCAGCCACTTTGACAAGTCCACGCGCGGCCTGCTTGGCAAACTGCTCGCCGACGGTGAAATGGATGGCATGCGCGGCAACACCCTGCTGGTACATTACCCGAGCGGTGCCAAGTGCGAACGGGTGTTACTGGTCGGCTGCGGGAAGGCCGCCGAGTTCGACAGCCGCGCCTACCGCGAAGTGGTTGCAGCTGCCGTACAGGCGGTCAATGCCTCCGGCGCAACGGATGCCGTCTCTTACCTCGCCGAACTCGACGTCACGGGCAGTGAACCTTATTACAACATCCGCACCCAGGTGGAGCTGGCCCGCGGCACGGTCTACAAGCCGGATGCGCTGAAGAGCAAGCCGGATAAAGCCCGGCGTCCGTTGCGCAGGCTTGCCATCAATGTCGACAATGAGGTGCAGGAAGACGCGCGCAAGGCGGTAGCCGATGGCGAGGCCATCGCCGCGGGTGTCGAACTGGCCCGCTCACTTGGCAACCTGCCGGGCAACCTGTGCACCCCGACGCACCTGGCGAATACCGCCCGCGAGCTGGGCAAGGCCAGCACGCTGCTCAAGGTCAGCGTCATGGACGAGGCGGCCATGAAAAAACTCGGCATGGGATCCCTGCTGTCCGTCTCACGCGGCAGCGAGGAGCCGGCAAAACTGATCAGTCTCGAATACAGCGGTAGCGACAAGGGTGGCAAGCCGGTGGTGCTGGTCGGCAAAGGGGTGACCTTCGACTCCGGTGGCATCTCGATCAAGCCGGCAGCGGCCATGGACGAGATGAAATTCGACATGTGCGGCGCCGCCAGTGTACTTGGTACGCTGCAGGCCTGTGCGCAAATGGAACTGCCGCTCAATGTCGTCGGTGTCATCCCGGCCACGGAAAACCTGCCCGACGGCAAGGCAAGCAAACCGGGCGATATCGTCACCAGTATGTCCGGTCAGACCATCGAGGTGCTGAACACCGATGCCGAGGGACGCCTGATCCTGTGTGATGCCCTGACCTGGTGCGAAAAATTTAACCCGGCGGTCGTAATCGACATCGCCACGCTGACAGGTGCCTGCGTTATCGCACTTGGCAGCCACGCGGCCGGCCTGTTGAGCAACGACGACGACCTGGCGAAAGAACTGCTTGCCGCCGGCGAAGCCGCCGGTGACCGGGCCTGGCACCTGCCGCTATGGGACGACTATCAGATGCAGCTGGACAGTAACTTTGCCGACATGGCCAACATCGGCGGGCGCGAGGCCGGCACCATCACGGCCGCCTGCTTCCTGTCCCGCTTCACCAAAAAATATCACTGGGCCCACCTGGATATTGCCGGGGTCGCCTGGATGGGTGGCAAGGAGAAAGGCGCCACCGGCCGGCCGGTCGCCTTGCTGTCCCAGTTCCTGCTTGATCGCTGCGGCGAGCGATGACACAGGTCGACTTTTACATTCTGGAAGACACGGCAACGAACGCGCGGCCGTTGCTCACCTGTCGCCTGACCGAGAAGGCCTGGAAACAGGGCCACCGGATCTTTATCAACGCGGCATCACCACAGCAGCTTGGCGAACTGGACGATCTGTTGTGGACTTTCCGGGCGGGTAGCTTTATTCCCCATGCTGTCTATACTGGATCAGACGAGGCACAACCGGTTGCACTGGGTCACGACACCGAACCGGCCGGCTACAATGACGTGCTGGTCAACCTGTCCGATACAGTACCGGCCTATTTCAGTCGCTTCGAACGGGTGGCCGAGCTGGTTGGCGGCGACGAGCAGCAGCGCGCGGCAGCACGTGAACGCTACCGTTATTACCAGGACCGTGGCTATACACTCAATACACACAAGCTATGAAGCACAACTACTCAGACCTGGCACTGGATAAGGATGGCATACCGATCCTGACGGACCTGGTGCCGGCAGAGAAACTGGAAAACGCGGCCCGGGAGACAGCTGCCCCGCCACCACCGCCACCACCGCCCATCTTCACTCCCGAAGATATCGCCCGCAAGCTGCTCAGCAGCGACATGGTCCAGCAGCAGCTCGACCAGATGGCAAACGATCTGGCCCATGACATGCGCCTGCGAATCGAACAAACCCTGGCAGAGTCCATTGACCAGGCCATCAACAGGACGCTGGAAAGTCACACGGCCCACACTGCGGAAAATATCCGGCAGGAACTGATCCTCGCACTGCCGCGGCTCATCGCCCGGGCGCTGGAACATTCCGACATAGACGACTGAGCCCCTGCCCCGGGCCGCACACGTATTACCTCCTCCTCAGGTATAATCGCCGCTTTCGGTCGGGCAAGACCGTGACGCATGCGGAATCCTGATGGACAAGACCTACAACCCACACGCAATCGAGCAACACTGGTACGAAACCTGGGAGCAGGACGGCTACTTTGCGCCCACCGGCGAAGGTAGCTCGTATTGCATCATGATCCCGCCGCCGAATGTCACCGGCAGCCTGCACATGGGGCATGCCTTCCAGGACACCCTGATGGACGCCCTCATTCGCTATCACCGGATGCGTGGTGACAATACCCTGTGGCAGGCCGGTACCGATCACGCCGGCATCGCCACCCAGATGGTGGTCGAGCGGCAACTGGCTGCCGATGATGTCAGCCGTCACGATCTCGGTCGCGAGGCCTTTATCGAAAAGATCTGGGACTGGAAGCACCATTCAGGCGGTACGATCACGCGCCAGTTGCGGCGCATGGGATCCTCCCTGGACTGGCAACGCGAACGTTTCACCATGGACGAAGGATTGTCTGCTGCCGTCAAGGAGACCTTCGTCCGGCTGTTTGAAGAAGACCTGATCTACCGCGGCAAACGTCTGGTTAACTGGGACCCGGTACTGCATACCGCCGTGTCGGACCTGGAAGTCATATCGGAAGAAGAAGCCGGACACCTCTGGCATATGCGGTACCCGCTGGCCGAGGGTTCGGGCAGCCTGGTCGTCGCTACGACGCGACCGGAAACCATGCTTGGCGATACCGCGGTTGCCGTCCACCCGGACGACGAGCGTTACCAGTCACTCATTGGCAGGACCATCCGCCTGCCACTCACTGAACGCGAGATCCCGATCATTGCCGATGATTACGTCGATCCCGAATTCGGGACCGGTTGCGTGAAGATCACGCCGGCACATGACTTCAACGACTACGAGATGGGCAAGCGGCACGACCTGCCGATGATCAACATTTTTACCGTCGATGCCTGCATCAATGACGAGGTCGAATGTGCCTACCAGGGCATGGACCGGTTCGCGGCCCGCAAGCGTATCGTCGAGGACCTCGAGGCACAGGGTCTGCTGGAAAAAATCGAGGACCATCGCCTCATGGTACCGCGCGGCGACCGCTCGGGCACGGTGGTGGAACCCTATCTGACAGACCAGTGGTTCGTGAGGATCGATCCGCTGGCGGCACCGGCCATCAAGGTCGTCGAGGACGGTACGATCCGCTTCGTGCCGGATAACTGGAAGAACACCTATTTCGAATGGATGCGCAACATCCAGGACTGGTGTATTTCCCGCCAGATCTGGTGGGGCCACCGGATCCCCGCCTGGTATGACGATGCGGGTAACATCTACGTCGCACGCAGCGAGGCCGAGGCACGAAAAAACAACGGACTGGCGGATGACCTGCCGTTGCGCCAGGACGAAGATGTGCTCGACACCTGGTTCTCCTCCGCCCTGTGGCCGTTCAGCACACTCGGCTGGCCGGAAAATACCGAGGCCCTCAGGACGTTCTACCCGACCAGCGTACTCGTCACCGGCTTCGACATCATCTTCTTCTGGGTCGCGCGCATGATCATGATGGGTCTGAAATTCATGGATGATGTACCGTTTCATGAAATCTACATTCACGGGCTGGTACGTGACGCGCACGGCAACAAGATGTCCAAGTCCAAGGGCAACGTGCTGGATCCGATCGACCTGATTGACGGCATCGAACTCGACGCCCTGGTCAGCAAGCGACGCTCGGCACTGATGCAGCCGCAGATGGCCGACAAGATCGAGAAAATCACCCGCAAGGACTTCCCGGACGGCATTCCCGCCTACGGCACCGATGCATTGCGCTTCACCTTCGCCGCACTCGCCTCCACCGGGCGCGACATCAATTTCGACCTCGGCCGCATCGAGGGCTACCGCAACTTCTGCAACAAGCTGTGGAACGCCGCCCGCTACGTGCTGATGAATACCGAGGGACAGGACTGCGGACAGGACGGCACCGGGGTTGAACTGAACAACGTGGATCGCTGGATCATGTCGCGCATGCAGATAACGGCCCGGGAGGTCGCTGGCGGCATCAACAGCTACCGCTTCGACCTGGCCGCCAACACCCTCTATGCATTCATCTGGGATGAATATTGCGACTGGTACCTGGAACTGTCGAAGCCGGTGTTGACCAATCCCGACAGCAGCGCGGCTGCACTGCGCGGCACACGCCAGACACTCGTTGGGGTCATGGAGTCAGTGTTGCGCCTGCTGCATCCGTTCACACCCTTTATTACCGAGGAAATCTGGCAGCGTATGGCGCCGCTGGCCGGTGTCACCGGAAAAACCATCATGCGCCGGCCCTACCCTGTTGCGGAAGACGACAAAATCGACGCAGCCGCCATGGATGACCTCGACTGGGTGAAGGATTTCATCAACAGTGTGAGGAAGATACGCAGCGGCATGAATATCGACCCGCGCAAGCAACTGCCGGTACTGCTGGAAGGCGGCTCGGCCAGCGACAAGTCGCGTCTCGGAGAATACCGGCACTATCTGCAGAGTGTCGGCCGTATCGCGTCGATTACCTGGCTGGAAGCCGGCGAGTCGGCCCCGGAATCCTCCACGGCACTGGTCGGTGAAATGAAATTATTGATCCCGCTGGCCGGCCTGATAGACAAGGATGCCGAGGTCGCTCGCCTGGCGAAGGAACTTGACAGGAAAAAGAGCGAACTCGAACGCTGCGAGAAGAAACTGTCCAATGCCGGCTTTGTAGACAAGGCGCCGGCGGCCGTGGTGGATAAAGAGAAGGCACGCGCAGCGGATCTTAATCACGCCATTCGTAATCTGGAAGAGCAACAGGCCAGGATTGACGCGCTCTGAGTGATAACTGGCCGTACTCAGTATTCCGTTTTACAACAGGTTAGCCAGTTCTCGCCCCAATTTTTTGCATTACTCGTGAATGTACGCTGCGTTATCTATCTACTCAGCACCGGGTCGATACTAAATGTCTGTTTTCGACACACGCAGACATTCGTGAATATTGCTCATCTTGTTATTTGATAAGTAGCCACCTTAGTAACCGTCAAATTAGTGGCTCCGTTTGACTCGGCATTGTTTTGGATATTTATTATTAGATTCACAGTACGGATGTGGGCGGTAGAAGCTGGTTACCATCGTTATTTTTCACACAGGGCATTTAAAACAAGCCGAATATTTCATTTTATATTAGCTATTCTTGCCTGTTCCACGGGTCAACGAGGGGTTATCTGGTGGGCTGCATATCATCGCAAACATCACCAAAAAAGTGAAAAAGAAGATGATCCTTACGGTGCGAATCGTTCATTCTTGTATGCTCACATGGGATGGTATTTAGATCCAAATAACCTAGATACAGACCTTGACCAGGTTCCGGATTTTGCACGTTTTGCAGAGCTGCGATTTCTTAATCAAAAATATTATCTTGCTGTGATTGGCATGGCTCTCCTTATGTATGTCTTGGGAGCCATGGGATGGTTTGGTGAGAATGTGAGTGGTTTGTCGTCACTTGTATGGGGATTCTTTCTGCCTACAGCTTTAATTCTTCACACAACTAGTGCCATTAATTCTGTGGGTCATGCCTGCATGAAACTTGGTGGGTATCGCAGATTCAAGACTGATGACAGATCAGTAAATAGCTTCTGGTTATCACTGCTTACCATGGGCGGCGGTTATCACAACAACCATCACCGCTATGCCGCAGGTGCACGTGCAGGTCTAACATGGCGGGAATTCGATGCATCCTATTACATGCTACGTGTTTTGAGCCTGCCAGGCATTGTTTGGGACCTAAGGCAAGTCCCTCAACAAGTATATTTGGATGCAGGATTTGCGCCACCGAATGCTGAGCCGCTACCTTCCATGAAAATCAACAAGGAAAATAACATCAACCAATAACACTTTTATATGTACGAATGATCAGTATTTGACTGATTGTTGTACATTAGGAACCCGTCACTAGTGGGGTCTTCTGCCTGTGGAATATCCGCTTCTAGTTCTCAGACCTACAGGGTTTGCTTATATAAGATTTCGTTAAAGGTCGTCTTCCGACCCAAACTAGCCATTTGACTAAGCCCGGTCAATGTCCTTTTTAGGGATTTTCAAGGATACCTTTGTACCCGGTACTGGACAGAGCATCCGACCCGGATTGATACGTTGTGTTCCGGCCAGTAAGTTACCATGACGGCCTCCTTTCCTGGATATTTTTCGCGCAGGCTGGTCTATGATCCAAGGATGACTACTCCGGCAATCCACATCATCGGGATGCCCTATGTGCCAGGTACCGCGCGTGGGAGGTTGCAGTGGGGCATGCAGGGCAATCCAACCGGGAAGATTGTCATACTGGATCAGCCGCCGCCAAGTCCGTTCGAGCTGCCACCAGCCGGATTCGTGATGGTCGACGGCGCGCCATTTTCACATAGACAGATCCTGCTGTTGGGTAGCGGCGTACCCGGCATCCAGATTACTCGTAGCCAGGCCAAGGGGCTGCAGGCCGGCATGGAACTGGCCCTCGACGGTACGGCCGGCCTGTTGACCGCGGACAAGTCTGTGCACGTTACCCCGCGTGATCCGTTTGTTGCCAGTGCTGTTTCATCCACGCCGGACGGCGTGAGTGTCAGTCTGCGCGTCAGCGCGCGCAGCCAACGGGCCGTGCAGCATGCAGTCAAGTCCGGCGCCGAGGGCATAGGTCTGCTGCGGTCCGAATTTCTGGCCCCGGAAGACGGGCAGTTGCCGGATGCGGCGTTTTACCACAGCGTATTCAGGAAGCTGTGCGAAACGGCGGCAGGGCTGCCACTCACCATCCGTTTGTTCGATGTCGCCGCGAGTAAGCGCCCGTCCTGGCTGCCCCTGCTACCTACAGATGCAGGTGTGCTCGGCCGCCAGGGTGTGCGGTTGTATACCGATGAGCCGGTGCACGGCATTTACGAGGCACAGTTGCAGGCAATTGCTGAACTGGCACCGGAATTTGAGGTGCGTATTTTACTTCCATACGTGGCAGACCTTAAGGAACTGCAGTACTGGCGCGACGATATCAAGCGGCAACTTGCCTGCCCGGTTACGATCGGTGCCATGGCCGAGACACCGGCGGCTGCGCTGCAGCTACGCGAGTGGCTCGAGGTTGTGGAGTTTGTTGCTATCGGCTGCAATGACCTGATGCAGTGTCTGTTCGGTGCCGACCGTGACCAGCCGGAACTACAACGCTATCTTGATCCGTATGCGCCAGTGCTGTACCGGTTCCTGCGGCAGGTCGCGGATGCTGTACAGGGTCGCCCCGATGCTGTCCAACTCTGTGGTGTGTTACCGCAGTTGCCGGGAATTCTGCCGCTGCTGCTGGGTCTGGGCTACCGCGCATTTTCGGTTGAGGCGGCCCTGCTACCGTACCTGTGGCAGACGATCGCCGTCACGCATTCTGGAGAAGCCCACATGCTTGCAGAGCGGGTATGCAGGGCGCGCAGTTCCGCTGCCGTGCGTGAACTGCTGGGTGAGCACGCTGTTCCATCGCAGACATAGCTGCAGCACCGCCATCC
>JBATGJ010000183.1:0-2159 GCA_049665685.1 Gammaproteobacteria bacterium | reverse complement strand
CTGTTTTGACCCCGGGAGGTACTGTCACCGGCTCGGTTGTGACCAGCGTGGGTAGCTCCTCGATCACCGACCGTGATCAGTGGCTGGGTCTGGCCGGCGGTTTTGGTCAGGTTCGCATCGGTACCATCTCCACCGGCTACAAGTCTCACGGCGCGATGATCGATCCGCTGTACCGTACTTCACTGCAGGGCCGAGACCGCGGTCTGCAGTCACGCTTACATAGCGGTGCCGGCGAGGAGCTGCAGGGTCGTGCGACCAATACCATTCGCTTCGACAGCGCGAACTACAACGGTATGCAGCTGGTTGCCCACTACACGCTTGACAGCAATGAGTCCGATGGTGAAGACGACAACCCCTACGGTATCGGCGCCAGCTATGAAAACGGCAACATCCTGGTGTTTGCTGATTACATGAATAACGAAGGTAGCAACGCCAGCCCGTTCGGCGAGAGAGACGCCTGGAAGGTCGGTGGCAAGTACGACATGGGCATGTTCACCATGTTGGGGCAGTACGAGGACTATTCCAACTCC
The DNA here is from genome assembly GCA_049665685.1 of Gammaproteobacteria bacterium. GTDB lineage: Bacteria > Pseudomonadota > Gammaproteobacteria > UBA9214 > UBA9214 > UBA9214. The sequence continues at coordinate 1,629 of JBATGJ010000183.1, read as the reverse complement.
AGCACCGATGATGAAACGCTCTGGCACGTTGCCGGTACTGCTTCACTGCTTGGCATAAACTTTTATCTTGGTTATGGCAAGGGCGAGGATGATACCTCTAATAATGACTATACTGCCTGGACGCTTGCGCTCACGCACAACATGAGCAAGCGCACCATGGTTTATGTCGGTCACAGTGAGGTGGATTGTGATTTCGGTGACCCGGATGGTGCAGGTCCGCTTTCAGCAACCTTATCCGCCTGTAATGCGGTTGGCTCCAGCGGCGGTGAGGACGACAAGACCTCGTTCGGCCTGAAGCACACGTTCTGAGCGACTGTTTCGCAGCAGTCAGGGAAAACGGGGCCTGCGGGTCCCGTTTTTTGTTTGGCAATCGTTGCAGGGATGCTCCCCGTCACCGCGGTGTCAGACATCGCGGGCGCGGATTGCTCCCATGTCATTCCCGCGCAAGCGGGGCCGGCGATAAACCTGAAATCGTCGGGCCTATTTACACAACAGGTGTAAGGACAGTGAGCGCAAGCACCGGCATGGATGGTATCGACGACCGTTGGAGTGTCGGGGCCGGATCCCCGCCTGCGCGTGAATGACGGCAGATGTTTATGCGAATGAAGCAGGGTCTGATTCAATTGCTGGCGGCAGCCATGCTGCTGTCAAGTGTGGCCTGCAGCAGCCGGCTGGTCAGTATAGCGCCTGACGTCATCAACGAGCAGGCGCACAATGGCGGCAGCGTGGTGGCATTTGGCCCGTCGGGCAAGGTGCTTGCCTCCGGTGGCTGGGAAGGCCGGGTACAGTTGTGGCGCACACCCGATGGCTCCCGGCGCCACGCCTGGCAGGCGCATACAGACTCGGTCAACGGGATTGTGTTTGTTGACGCCGGTCAAGGACTGGTCACGGCCGGCTACGATGGACGCATCGTGCGGTGGTCAATCGATGGCCGGTTGCTTGAGCAGGTCGAGTCGCCGGCCCCCGTTACCCATATGGTGGCTCTGGAAACCGCCGATTACCTGTTGACGGGGCATGCTGATGGCAGTGTCCGGCAGTGGCGCCTGTCCGATCTGGCAATGCTGCAAACACAGACTCTGCATCGTGGCAGCGTAAAAGCCGTCGCCATCGCTCCCGATGGCGTACGCTATGCCTCAAGCGGTACCGATGGTGCGGTGTTTACCTGGTCGGACCATGCGCCGGTGCGCCGCCTCGAGGACCCGCCGACCGATGCCTGGACGCTCGCCTTTTCACCGGACGGGCAGTGGCTGATGGGCGGTGGCTGGTTTCGTCTTTTTCGCTGGCGACTGAATGATGCCTCAATGCAATCGCTGCCAACCCGGCACCGGGGCATTATCCGCTCGATCGAATACCTGCCGGACAATGCAACCCTGGCGAGTATCAGCCGCCAGACCGACAGCTCGGTCCTGTTTCTCGATCAGCACACCGGTGAGACGTTGCGCCGCTTCCAGCGGCACGCGTTGTGCGGTGCAGATATCACGGTATCGCCGGACGGGCGCTTTCTTGCCACGACGAGTGATGATGCCAGTGTGCGGATCTGGGATTTGGCGGCAGATGGGAATTCAACACCGGCAAAATAAATGTTCGCGCCTGCAAGGTGCTCCTGCAGGGTATCTATTGGTGTAGGAG
>JBATGJ010000182.1:0-9557 GCA_049665685.1 Gammaproteobacteria bacterium | reverse complement strand
ACGGAATCCACGGAAGGACACGGAAATACATATAATGCGTTTTGTATCTTTCCATGGTTGATTTATCTGATGTTGCAGGCCACCTGATATGACATAAACCTCCGGAATGCACCGGCAGGTAGTCATTTTTTTCCGTGTATTCCGTGGTTTCCGTGGCTAATATTTTTAAATAAACCAAGAGACCGAATAGATGACCCGTTCACACGACCTGTTTCAGTCCGCCTGCCGGCATATCCCCGGCGGCGTGAATTCGCCCGTGCGCGCCTTCAAAGGCGTGGGTGGTGACCCGGTGTTCTTCACCCGCGGCGAAGGACCCTGGCTGTATGATGCCGACGACAGGCGCTATATCGACTACGTGGGCTCGTGGGGACCGATGATTGCCGGCCACGCCCACCCGGAGGTGATCAGGGCCGTGCAGGACATGGCCGCCAACGGGCTCGGCTTCGGCGCGCCGACCGAGATCGAGACACAAATGGCCGATCTGCTGTGTCAGGAAGTGCCCTCGATGGAACTCGTGCGGATGGTCAATTCGGGTACCGAGGCCACCATGAGCGCGATCCGGCTGGCGCGCGGCTTCACCGGCCGCGATCGCATCGTCAAGTTCGAGGGCTGCTACCACGGCCATTCAGACGCCCTGCTGGTCAAGGCCGGTTCCGGCACCCTGACCCTGGGTGTACCCACCTCGCCGGGCGTACCCGCTGATGTCGCGGCCCTGACCACGACGCTCACCTATAATGATTCTGACGGGATCGAGGCTGCTTTTGAGTCGATTGGCGATGAAGTTGCAGCGATCATCGTTGAACCTGCCGCTGGCAACATGAACTTTGTCCCGCCGGAACCGGGTTTTCTGGAAACCCTGCGGAGCCTGTGTGACCGCTACGGCAGTGTGCTGATCTTCGACGAGGTCATGACCGGGTTTCGTGTCGCCCGTGGCGGCGCACAGGCCCGGTACGGCGTGCAACCGGACCTGACCACCCTGGGCAAGATCATCGGCGGCGGGCTGCCCGTCGGGGCCTTTGGCGGGCGCCGCGACATCATGGAGGAGATCGCCCCGCTTGGCCCCGTCTACCAGGCCGGTACCCTGTCCGGCAACCCGCTGTCACTGGCCGCCGGCCTGGCAACGCTCCGGCTGGCCACGGCCGAGGGTGTCGAGGAACAGCTCGATACCACTGCCCGGCGCCTCACCACCGGCCTGCAGACGGCGGCCGACGCGGCCGGCATCCCGTTCACCACCAACCAGGCGGGTGGCATGTTCGGCTTTTTCTTCAGCGAGGAAAAACAGGTCAGTCGCTTCAGTCAGGTCACGGCCTGCGACATGGACCGCTTCCGGCGTTTCTACCACGGCATGCTGGAGGCCGGTGTGTACCTGGCGCCATCCGCCTATGAGGCCGGCTTCGTCTCCACCGCTCACAGCGATGCGGTCATTGACGAAACCATTGATTGTGCGGAGCGGGTATTTGCAACGCTTAAGTAGAAACCCAAAAAATAGCCACGGAAGCACACGGAAATACACGGAATAAAATAATGGCCACGGAATCCACGAAAGGACACGGAAAGATGAATTAAAGGAGCGCCCTGTGATGTACAGGGATGTACAAGTGCCGTCTGGGGCATGGAGAAGGTGAGACCGGGAACTGGTTGAGAGGCTGGTCTGGGCATGCCAATTGCAGCGCCGCGAATTATATTGAATTTAATTTTTCCGTGTCCTTCCGTGGATTCCGTGGCCATTTATTTTGTGTTACTGAAATGACAGTGGATTCCTTGGCCAACAAAAAATAGCTGTCCGTCAATTTCATGAATGAACTGCTGCAGACGCTGCTGGACTGGATTGCCCTGCATCCGTATGCCTTCAACGCGGCTGTCTTCTGCATTTCACTGATGGAGTCGCTGGTGGTGCTGGGCCTGCTGGTCCCCGGTGCTGCATTGCTGTTCGGTGCCGGTGCCCTGATCGCCACCGGTGCACTGCCGCTCTACCCCATCCTGCTCTGGACCATTGCCGGCGCCATCACCGGTGATTTCATCAGTTACTTGCTCGGCCATCATTACCACCAGCAGCTGCGCGTTATCTGGCCGTTCAGGCGCTACCCGGATATGGTCAACAACGGCGTGAACTTCTTCTATCGCCACGGCGGCAAGAGTATTTTCATGGCGCGCTTCATCGGGCCGTTGCGACCGATTGTGCCGGCCATTGCCGGCATGATGAACATGACCCCGGCGCGGTTCCTGCTGATCGATGTCTTTGCCTGCATCCTGTGGGCCCCTGTCTATATCCTGCCCGGGATCGTATTCGGCGCCTCGCTCGGGCTGGCCGCGGAAGTCGCCGGCCGCCTCGTGGTCCTGCTGGTGGTAATCACCGCCAGTATCTGGCTGGGTATCTGGCTGACCAGCAGCCTGTACAGACTGTTGCGCCCGCACGCCATCAACCGGCTCGACCGTATCCTGGACTGGTCACGCAACCACCCGTATATACGGCCACTGGCCGGCTCCCTGCTCGATCCCGACCACCCGGAGGCCCGCGGACTGGCCACCCTCGCTGTTCTGTTTTTCATCACCGTCTGGGTGCTGCTGCTGATTTCCGCCGAGGTTACGCAGGGTGCACTGCTGGGCGGTATCGATGCCTATCTCTTTCATGCCCTGCAACAATTGCGGACACCGTGGGCCGATTCGGCCATGGTGTTCATCAGCGGACTCGGTAGCCAGCACGTGCTATTGCCGTTCGTCACCGGCAGTATTGCGTGGATGCTCTGGCGACACCGTAGCAAGGCCGCCATCCACTGGCTCGCCGCCTACCTGTGCGCCGGCCTGCTGACCTGGATACTGAAGGTCACGACCCGCATCGAGCAACCCATCGCGATCCTGGACGGCTATGCCTTTCCCAGCGCACACACTGGCATGAGCATCGTCGCCTATGGTTTCCTGGCGCTGCTGATTGCACGCGAACTGCCGCCAGCGCGCCGCTGGCTGCCCTATCTCACGGCCGCCCTGATCATCATACCGATCGCCCTGTCGCGCCTGTATCTCGGTGCCCACTGGTTATCGGATGTGCTGGCCGGACTCAGCCTGGGCATTTTCTGGGTTGCCCTGCTCGGCATCGCCTATGACCGGCATCCAGCGCCGGTATTACCGGTCCGGCAGGTGCTGCTGGTTGCCGGCATCCTGTTGCTGCTGGCAGGTGGCTGGAATACACGTCAGCAGCACGCGCAGGACCTGGCGCTGTACGCACCCCGGGTGCAGACGACAACCATCACCCGTACCGACTGGCTGCAAAGCGACTGGGTGACGTTGCCAGCCTATCGCGATGACCTCGAGGGCCGCCACCATCAGCCCATGAATTTTCAGTGGAGCGGCTCTCTGCATGCACTGCAAACGGCACTCGCAAAACAGGGCTGGCGGCCGGCTGCGGCATTCGACCCGGTCAGCGCCATGAACTGGCTTGCGCCTGAACCGGTACTCGATGACGTGCCGGTATTGCCCGAGGTGCATGACGGCTGGCACCAGGCACTGCTCATGATCGCGCCACGTGATCCAGGTGCAACAACCATTACCGTCGTGAGACTCTGGCCATCGGATCTGCGAATTGCAGACAACAGTGCCAGGATCTGGACAGGCAAGGTCGCATCACTCTTTCTCGAAAACCGCTTGCCGCTGATCAGATACCTGCATTCTGCAGACGACTATGTCGGCCCCCTCGAAGTCCTGACAGCATCGCTGCAACACAGCCCGGACATCAAGACACGCGCCATGCGGCGCGCTGACACTGCGCTGGACGGCAACTGGCAGGGCCAGGTCCTGCTGGCGTGGGAGTAGGAGCGCACCGCGGACGCGGGGAGGGCTCTATACAGCAATCTTTACCCGGCTGAGGATGCCTTGCTATCCACATCGAGGGCACGCTCGAGGTGAGCGAGCAGGACCTGGCTGTTGAACGGTTTGGTCAGGTAGCTGAATACACCGCGACTGGCGGCATCAAAGGCATCCGGGATGGTGCCGTGTGCCGTGAGTACCAGTATCGGCAAGTCCGGATGGGTGCGATGAGCCTGGTCGAACAGCATCATGCCGTCCATTCCTTCCAGCTGCAGGTCCGTCACCATCACATCCGGCTTGACCTCCGCCAGACTGGCCAGTGCCTCTTCGCCACTGGTCACCGACCTGACCTCGTATCCCGCTGCCAACAGACGCATCGTCAGCAACCGCAACAGGTCGCGGTCATCATCGACCAGCATCACCACCGGCTTATCCGGCATGGCGGGCCATCTCCCTAGAGGGCAGTCTTGGCAACTTCAGGTGAGGGCACACTTTCCCGTCCGGCGTAATCATAGGTCGTCATGACCAGGTAGTACTTCTTGCCCGGCGCCAGGTTCCACACGGTTTTGCCTGTGGCTGCACCGTTGGTGATGTTGACCTGGTTCGGGTAACTGCCCCGGCTGGTGCCGTAGTAAATCCGGTAACCGTCGATATTGGCCAGCGACAAGGGCTTACCGTCTGCACGGGTGGTGGGTGCCGTCCAGCTGAGACTGAAACTGCCGGTCGCAGATGCCGGCGGCGGCAGGACCGGTGACGAAGTCGTGGCCGATGCCGAGCTACTGCTCGAGCGTGAGCTCTGTGCGGAGCTGCTGGTGGAAGAAGTGGCGCCACTGCCACCACCACCACAGCCGGACAGAACCAGCGCCGCTGCCAACAGCAGCCATGCTGGATGTTTGTACCTGGGAGAGAAAGGACGCATGCCCCGCTGTTAGCAAGGACGATGCCAAGTTTGTAACTTTCTGTTTACAAAAAGATAACAAAGATCCAATAAAATCTTGCCCGCTCATTCTGTCGCCGGGTTCGTTGCATGGAGGCGAAGAGGCCGGGCTGAGGCACCTTGGGCTTATCCGGCACCGCTGCCGTTACTGTCTGAAAATATTGGAATTATTGCCCTGAGAATAAGACTTCCTGGGTGCCGGTCAGAGGCCGGTGGCCAGTGTGCACCCCTGTTGCGCAGTTTGTCGTCAATCAGCTACGTGTAAAACCACATGCGCTACAGATGCTTGGCCTTGCCGGGTAATTACATGTTCGGGATCGACGACAAATACCCGCTAAAACAATGCTATTTATGTGCTTAATTAAGCCGGGAATCAGTGCCGCATGGCCTTGAACTGCGGCGGACTCAGCTGGTGCTTGTGCAGCAGCTTGTAGAACTCGGTGCGGTTGCGCTTGGCAATCCTGGCCGCCTGCGCCACGTTGCCATTGGTGATCTGCAGCAGTTGCGTGAGGTAATCGCGCTCGAACTGGCTGCGCGCCTCCACAAACGAGGGAATCTCGTCAAACTCGTTGCGCAGCGCGCGCTGCACCAGGCTTGCCGGAATCAGGGGCGTGGTCGACAGGGCCACCGATTGCTCGACGACGTTATGCAACTGCCTGACGTTGCCTGGCCAGGGCGCATACAGCATCGCCTCCTGTGCCTCACTTGAGAACCCGGTTACACCACGCTTGGTCGCCTCGGGGAAACCCTTGAGAAAATGATTGGCCAGCAGCGAGATGTCCTCACGTCGCTCCGCCAGCGAGGGCAGATCGAGGTTGACCACGTTGAGGCGGTAGTAGAGGTCTTCACGGAAACGACCCTCCGCCAGGGCCTTTTCCAGGTCCTGGTGGGTGGCTGAAATAATCCGTACATCGACCGGTATCGATTCGGTGGCACCGACCGGTCTGATGACGCGCTCCTGCAGGGCACGCAGCAACTTGACCTGGAAACTCAACGGCATGTCACCGACCTCATCGAGGAACAGCGTACCGCCCTCGGCGGCCCTGAACATGCCCAGGTGATCACGCGTCGCGCCCGTGAAGGCGCCCTTCTTGTGACCGAACAACTCTGACTCGAACAGGGTCTCGGGAATGGCACTGCAGTTAAGCGCAACGAAGTCCGCCTTGGCCCGCGGGCTGGCCTTGTGGATGGCACGCGCCAGTACTTCCTTACCGGTACCGCTCTGCCCCTGGATCAGCACGCTGGTGTCACTGTCGGCGATCAGGCGCGCCTGGGTCAGCAGGTTCTCCATCAGCGGGCTGCGCGTGACGATGTCTTCGCGCCATTCGTCGGATGCACCCGCACTATCCGCCGACGCACTCTCGCCGGTGATCTTCAGCGCACGGGCAATATGCTCTTCCAGTACCTTGCTGTTGAAGGGCTTGGTCAAATAGCTGAACACCCCGCGCCGGGTCGCCTCGATGGCATCCGGAATGGTCCCGTGGGCAGTCAGAATCAGCACCGGCAGGGTCGGGTTGCGCTTGTGCACCTGGTTGAACAGCGTCATGCCGTCCATGCCATGCATCTGCAGATCGGTCACGATCAGGTGCGGGCGCAGCAGCGGCAGCTGGGCCAGCGCCTCTTCACCGCTGTTGACGGCGGTCACCTCGTAGCCGGCGGCCAGCATGCGCATCGATAGCAGGCGCAGCAGTGCCTCGTCATCATCAACCAGCAAAATTCGATATTTACTATTTGACATCTGTTGTTACCGGCGGCGGTTCCCGCTGCTGTATGTTTTGTTCAATATTCGTCAGCGCCTTCAGCTGCTGTTCGAGCTCATCGATGCGGCGATTCTGCTGCGTGACCTGCTTCCACAATACCGACAATTTTTGTGCATCGTCCTGTCGTCCATCAAGAAACTGCCGCAACAGGACAATGAATTCCCGGTCATCCGGGCCGGCCGGCAGGGGATCAAGCCGGTTCAGTAACAGGCGCGCGCGCCGGTCATCCCGTACGGATTCCGTATCCACCAGCAGCAACATGACCAGCCGCATCCTGTTTTCAATGGTCGGCTTGGCACGAAAGGCCGCTTCGCGGGCATCCAGTACGGCCGCCAGTGATTCCGCAGGTTGTGTGCGCAGGCTATGAAAATCGGCCAGCCAGCTATGCACGCCCCGCTTGCCGTCAATTACGAGTGCAGTGCCGTTGTTACCCGTGTCCGTGACGTTGTCAGGCAGGGGCTGCAGCTCACTGCAGGCAGTAATCAGCAGCAAGAAACATACCAGAAGTGTCTTTTGGAGGGTCATTCAATCCGTTTCCATCGGCAGGACCACGCGCAGGCTTGCACCGCCGCGGTCAGATTCTACCACGCTGACATCCCCGCCATGCGCCCGTGCATATTCACGCGCAATGGACAGACCCAGTCCGGTCCCCCTGACCGGCCCCTTGTCCGCCGCCGGCTTGCCCTGATAAAAGGCCTCGAACACGCGCTCACGGTCCTCTGGCGGGATTCCAGGACCCGAGTCCGTGACCAAGATATAGGCATAGGCCCGATCCGCCGACAGACTGATCCCGAGGCGGCTGTTTTCCGGTGAGTACTTGATGGCATTGGAAATCAGGTTGTCGAACAGGGTACGCAGCTTGTCGCGGTCGCCGGTCACGCTGACTGGCGCAAGAGAGGTCTCCAGGCGCACCTGGCGGGCCAGCAGGGCGAGTTTGTGGCTGTCCAGCACCTCCCTGATCAGCGGCTCTAGCTCGACCCTGGAGCGCATCAGTGCCGCCGTACGCGACTGCAGGATACTGAAATTGAGCAGGTCCTCGATCAGCTTCTGCAATTGCAGGCTGTTCTCATGCAGGATGCCGGCGATCTCCTCCTGCTGGCTGTTGAGCTCACCGACGATCTTCTCGCGCAACAGGTCGGCGCCTTCACGAATGGCCGTCAATGGCGTCTTCAGCTCGTGCGACATATGTTGCAGGAACCGCCGCTTGCCCTCCTCGAGCTCGAGCAGACGAACGCGCAGCCAGTCCAGCCGCTCGCCGAGCTGCTCGAGGTCGCGTGGCCCCCGGATAGTGACCGGATCGGTAAAATTCCCGTCGCCCATTCTGCGGATGGACCGGTCGATCTGCCTGATCGGACGGGAAATGAGAAACATGAAAATGATCATGAGCAATAGCACGGCCGGTACCAGTGCGACTGCCTGCAGGTACAGGGTGCGCTTGACGCGCTCCGATTCGTCCTGCATCTGCTCGACGCCGCTGCTAATCAGCTCCTGGCTGTCCACCAGGATACCCTGCGCCATCAGACCGAGATCGATGAAGGTCGGCAGACTGTCGGCTACCTCCCCGGCATCGTATGGGTAGGTAGCCAGCACGGTATGTACTTCGTCCACCAGAACACGCAGCCCCTGCAGCTGTTCCCGCTGCGTGTCGGAAATATCCAGCGTGTGCAGCGAGCGAGCCGTATCGAGGAAACGCGTATGGTTTTCCATGTAGACATCGAACAGCACCTTGTCGCCCAGCACCTGGTACTGGCGTGCGTTGCGCTCCATCGCCTTGATGGATTCCACCAGGGTCTTGCTGCCCTGCGTCACCAGGACACTTTGCAACAGCGCCGCCTGGCCCTGGGTTACCAGCCGGTCCACCGACAGCGTCATGATGACCAGGGCCACGATCAGCGGCAGCGCCACCAGGACAAACCCGGTGAGGATCAGGCGCAGAATGGATTTGGGGCGAAATAGCTTCACGTGAACGGTGCCAACAGCCGACACCGCCTGTGCCGTGCTGCTAGATGTAGAATATGAAGCGCGCAGTCTAGCAGATGCGGGGGATGTGAGAGCTATTCGTAATTACCACCCGCTGCGTGGGGAAAACGGGCAAGGCGTCATCACAGAACATAAAAATGCCAGGTGGGCCGCTATGGCCACCGGCAATTAAGGATTACATGCCTGGTGGCCTTGAATGGCTACCGCAGCCTGGATTGACTCGCATGAGGCAGTACAACGGGGGCCAAAGTCACCCCCGGTTGTTGTGCACAGGTTTACTGCGCCTGCTTGCTTACTATGCCTGACTGGGCACTTTCCATGCCGTTGTTATCGTAGGTGGTCATCACCACGGAATAGTTACCGACAGGGATGTTGTTTACGGTCGTGGCGGTTGCCGTGCCATCGGTTATATTAACGCTGTTGGGGTAATTGCCCGGTGAAGTGCCGTAATACACGCGGTAACCGTCGATTTCGGCCAGCGATATGGGCGTGCCATCAGCACGGGTCGTCGGCGCCGTCCAGGACAAGGAGAAGCTGCCGGTGGAAACATTCACCTGGATACTGAAGGCCGGGAGGCTGACGGTATCGGTCCCATCACTCACCGAGATGACGATATTGCTGTGGCTACCCGCCTGGGTCGGCGTGCCGTTCAACCGGCCCGTCCCGCTGTTGAAACTGGCCCATGCCGGCTTGTTGCTGATGCTGAAGGCCAGTGTGTCATTATCGGCATCGGCGGCACCCGGCTGGAAGCTGTAGCCAGTGCCGGCGACCACGCTACCGGCCGGTGCGCCGCTGATCGTCGGCGGGGTATTCACCACCGGCGCCGGGTCGACCCGGACACTGAAGGCCGGCAGGCTGACGGTATCGGTGCCATCCGACACTGTAATCACAATACTGTTGTAATTCCCTGTATGTGCATCATCGGGTGTACCACTCAACTGCCCGGTCGAGGTGTTGAAACTGGCCCACAGCGGGCGGCCGCTGATACTGAAGGTCAGTGCATCATTGTCGGCATCCGACGCACCCGGCTGGAAGTTGTAGCTGTTGTCGGCGACCACGCTACCGGCCGGTGTACCGCT
>JBATGJ010000181.1:0-3146 GCA_049665685.1 Gammaproteobacteria bacterium | reverse complement strand
TTTGACTGACATCGCAGACCGTAATTACTGGCCCATGTAAGTGTCTGCATCCTTCTTGACATCACTAATCACACCGGCAGCCGGGGCCTCGGCTGCTGTCACGTCGGCTGCTGCATCTGCAGCCGAGTCGGCGGTGGCATCGGCAATACTCTGAGCCTTGTCATGCACCATTTCCTTGGCGGCATCGACCATTTCACCGGTCTTGTCAGCAGTGGCTTCCTTGGCATCAGCGGCCATGTCACCTGCACCCTCGATGACATTGCTGGTGGTGTCCTTCACCACATCAGCGGTATCGGCGGCCATTTCCTTGGTGGCGTCCATGGTCTTGTCCATCATCGACGGTTCTTCCATCGATGCCGTATTGTCCTTGTCACTACATGCCGCGAGGGCAAGTGCCATTGTGGCGATAAGAATCAGTTTTTTACTCATAACACTACTCCTGGTCACTACTTGATGGTTAAAGAAATCGGTGTTGTTACCCGACTTCGGATGTACAGAACTTGCAACGCTTGGCCGCAATGGGAATGTCCGACAAGCACAGCGGGCATGCTTTGGTATTCGGTTCCTTCGGCGGCTCTTCTGCCTTCAGTTTGTTCATGGCCTTGATGACCATGAAGATGGCGAAGGCCACGATCAGGAAATCCAGCACGGTGTTGATGAAGACACCGTAGTTCAATGTCGCAGCGCCGGCTTCCTGTGCCGCTGCCAGCGACGCGTAGGATCCCTCGCCCAGGTTGACAAACAGGTTGCTGAAATCAACTCCGCCCATCAGTTTACCGATCGGCGGCATCAGGACATCTTTCACAAAGGAACTGACAATTTTACCGAACGCAGCACCGATGACAATACCCACGGCCATGTCCACGACATTGCCACGCATGGCAAATTTCTTGAATTCTTCTAACATGGAGTCTCCTGTTGTTAGCTAGAGCAGATTCGCAACCCGCATATTATATAGACTGATTGGCATCGGGTTACAATTTTTTAACAACATAAATAATATATAATTCATATACTTATAAGATGCTATCTCGTTGTGGGCCAGCGGCATGCGCATTATCGCCGGCACTGGCCTGTTTATGCTTACGCCACCGAGTGGCTGAAACAGGGCATCCTGTAACCGTTAAATTACCGGGGTTCTATGGATATTACGCACACAATCGCCCTGACCATGGGCGTCGCCTGGGCCAGCGGCATCAACCTGTATGCCGCCATCCTGATGCTGGGTTATCTGGGCCTGACCGGCAGCATCGAACTGCCACCCGGCCTGGAAATGCTTGCCGATCCACTGGTGATGGGTGCAGCCGGACTCATGTACTGCATCGAATTTTTCGCTGACAAGATACCCGGTGTCGATACCGGCTGGGATGGGCTCTCGACCTTCATCAGGATTCCCGCCGGCGCCCTGCTCGCCGCAGGTGCGATCGGGGACGTTGGCCAGGGTGCGCACCTGGCCGCGGCCATCGCCGGCGGCACACTGGCCACCGGCAGCCATTTAACCAAGGCCGGTACGCGCGTACTGATCAACACCTCGCCGGAACCATTCAGCAACTGGACGGCCTCGGTCGGGGAAGATATCGCGGTCGTACTGGGCCTGTGGACGGCACTGAATAACCCGGTGTTGTTTATCGTGCTGCTGATCGTCTTTATCCTGCTCATGATCTGGCTACTACCCAGGATATGGCGCGGCATTAAAAAAGTCTTTGGCCTGCTGGCAAGCTGGTTTGGTGCCGGTAACGCGGACGCCAAGAAAACCGCTACAGTGAAGACCGACAGCCATAAATGAAATTCAGGCAAGCATTGATCACCCTGTGCGCAGTTGCCCTGCTGGCAACGCTGGGCTACCGGTGGCTGGCGCCTGCGGGATTGCAGCACAGCCCGGATATCAGCCTGATGACGATCAAGGGCGAGAAACTGCAGCTGGACAGCTATCGCGGCAGGCCCCTGCTGGTGACCTTCTGGGCCACGACCTGTCCCGGTTGCATCAGGGAAATGCCGCATCTGATCGAACTTTACCAGGAACTTCATCCACAGGGACTTGAAATCATCGGCATCGCGATGGACTATGATCCACCCAACCAGGTACTCGCTATGAGCAAGGCACGCGCTATCCCCTATCCGATAGCACTCGATATCCAGGCCGACGCCGCGCATGCCTTTGGCGATGTGCGGCTGACACCGACGTCCTTCCTGATCGCGCCCGACGGCCGAATCGTCTACCAAAAAACCGGCGAGATGGACATGCTTAAGATTCGCAAGGAGATTCTCGCCATGCTGACCGCTGCACGTGCAGCCGCAGCTTCCGGGCAAGGCGCGGAGGCCTCACATGATCTGGGTTAAGGCACTGCACGTAACCTTCATGGTGACCTGGTTCGCCGGGCTGTTCTACCTGCCCCGACTGTTCGTCTATCATGCCGATGCCCGGGACAGCATCAGTCACGAGCGTTTTCTCGTCATGGAACGCAAGCTGTATGCAATCATGACACTCGGTGCCGTATTGACTGCCGTGTTCGGCCTGTGGTTGCTCGTCGATTATGCCTGGGCTGCCTGGAAGACATCGATCTGGCTGATCAGCAAACTGATTCTGGTCGGCGGACTGGTGGCCTACCATCTGTATTGCCTGAAAATAATGCGCAGCTTCCGTGCAGGCACGGCCAGACACAGCCACGTCTACTACCGCTGGATCAACGAGATCCCCGCCCTGCTGCTGATAGCAATTGTCCTGCTTGCCGTTGCGAAACCCTTTTAATTAACGAGGGAAACTGACGCTGGCGCGGAATCGGGATACAATTACCGCTAATTGCACTGCTGAGGAAAACCCATGAGCCGCATCGTCAACTGTGTCGTCCTTAAACGGGAGGCCGAGGGTCTCGATACCATCCCGCACCCGGGATCACTGGGTGAGCGCATCTATGAAACTGTTTCCGCGGAAGGCTGGCAGCAGTGGCTAGAGCGCCTGACCATGATCATCAATGAGAATGGCCTGAACACGGCCGACCCGGGCAGCGTGGAAGTCATCGAGAAACACATGATCGGCTTCCTGTTCAACGAAGGCGACCTCGGCTCGGTGCCTGAAGGTTTCCGGCCACCGGGCGCGAAGAAGTGATGGATTGATTGTCATATCTTCATAAATCCTTTTTTGCCAC
>JBATGJ010000180.1:0-5357 GCA_049665685.1 Gammaproteobacteria bacterium | reverse complement strand
CCTGGATACCACCCAGATCATGACCTGTTCCAGGCTGGTGTCGAGTATTACCGGCTTTGCCGTGCAGCCCAACAAGGCGATTGTTGGCGCCAATGCCTTTGCCCACGAATCGGGCATCCACCAGGACGGTGTACTGAAGAGTCGCGAGACCTATGAAATCATGCGGGCGCAGGATGTCGGCTGGAGCGCCAACCGCATCGTGCTCGGCAAGCACTCCGGGCGCAATGCATTTCGTACGCGCCTGCATGAAATCGGTATCGATTTCGAAGTTGAGGAAGATCTGAATAACGCGTTTTCGCGCTTCAAGGACCTGGCGGACAAAAAGCACGAGATCTTCGACGAGGACCTGCAGGCGCTGGTGACGGAATCGGGTATCGAATCGGAGAATGAATGGCTGAAGCTGGTCGCGCTGAAGGTCTGCTCCGAGACCGGGGAAACTCCGCATGCCACCGTCACCCTGTGGGTCGATGGTGAGGAACAGCAGGCCGAGTGCGACGGCAGTGGCCCGGTGGACGCCTCATTCAAGGCGATCGAGTCACTCATCAACAGCGGTACGGAGCTGCAACTGTACTCGGTGAACAATATCACCAGCGGCACTGACTCGCAGGGCGAGGTGACGGTGCGCCTGCAGAAGGGTGGTCGTATCGTCAACGGCCAGGGTGCGGACACCGATATCGTGATTGCCTCGGCCAAGGCCTATGTCAATGCCATCAACAAGATCATCCAGCGGGACCGGCGGGCACACCCGCAACTTGGCGATGTCTGAAGCAGCGCACATGCACAACCGGCTCGGCCGGCTTGGCCTAAAAACAGCATACCTGCAGGCCATGGATATCCAGCCATGGGTGGCTAGGGACGACAGTGCCAGCGCTGTCGTGGCGGACGCGTCGCCTGTCGCCGTGCGCGGTGCCGAGCTGCCGGACTGGGCGGAGCTGGAGGCGCGGGTTGCGCACTGTACCCTGTGCAGTCTGCACGAGACGCGCACGCAGACCGTATTCGGTACCGGCAATCGGCAGGCAGACTGGCTGATTATCGGCGAGGCGCCCGGCGCCGACGAGGACCGTCAGGGCGAGCCGTTTGTCGGACGGGCCGGCCTGTTACTGAATGAGATGCTGCGTGCCACCGGTTACCGCCGTGAGGAGGTCTATATTGCCAATATCCTCAAATGTCGCCCGCCGAATAACCGCAACCCGCGCCCTGACGAGGTGCAGTGCTGCCACGGCTACCTGCAGCAACAGATCGATCTGCTGCAGCCGCGTATTATACTCGCGGTCGGCGGGATCGCCGCCCACAACCTGCTTGGCACGGATATGCCGGTCGGCAAGTTGCGCGGCACACTCCATCATTGCGGGGACAGCAGGATTCCGCTGGTGGTGACCTACCATCCTGCCTACCTGCTGCGCTCGCCGCTGGAGAAGCGCAAGGTCTGGGCAGACTTGCAATTCGCACGCCAGGTATTCCAGTCCGCGGGCCAGGAAATATCATGACTATCTGTGCTAGATTGTACCAATGAGCGCAATTCTCAAAGAGCAGGCACTGCAGTACAGGCCCATGCAGCCCGACGACCTGTCGGCTGTGCTCGAAATCGAACGCAGCAGCTACCCTTACCCGTGGACCCGGATGATTTTCAGCGACTGCCTGCATGCCGGCTACAGCTGCTGGATCGCCGAGCGCAATGGCGTGATTGAGGGTTACGGGGTGATCACGGTGGCGGCCGGTGAATCGCACCTGCTCAATATCTGCGTGCGCCCGGCTTCATGCCGACAGGGCATTGGTGCCAAGATCCTGCGCCACCTGGTCGAGTTGGCCCGCCGGCACGATGCCGATGTCATCTTCCTGGAGGTCCGCCCGTCCAATAAGGCTGCAATAAAACTTTATTTAAATGAAGGATTTAACGAGCTCGGGCGGCGTCGCGATTACTATCCGACCAACGACGGCCGGGAAGACGCGCTGATATTCGCGCGCACCCTGTAATACCCCGGCGTATTGGTTAGAATACCGGGCTTTCCGTTTAGTCCCTTTTATCCATGAGTGTCTCCCAGCAAGAGGCGGCCAGGCGCCGCACATTCGCCATTATTTCCCATCCGGATGCCGGCAAGACCACGCTGACAGAGAAGCTGTTGCTGTTTGGCGGTGCGATCCAGCTGGCGGGTACCGTCAAGGGACGCAAGGCGGCGCGGCATGCGACGTCGGACTGGATGGAGCTGGAAAAGCAGCGCGGAATCTCGGTGACATCGTCCGTCATGCAGTTTCCCTATGCCGGCGCGATCGTCAATCTGCTGGACACACCGGGACACGAGGACTTCTCCGAAGACACCTACCGGACACTGACGGCCGTCGACTCGGCCATGATGGTGATCGATTGTGCCAAGGGTGTTGAGGCACGCACGATCAAGTTAATGGATGTCTGTCGTCTGCGGGACACGCCGATCTGTACCTTCATCAACAAGCTTGACCGGGAGGGGCGCGAACCCATCGAGCTGCTGGACGAGATCGAGGACGTACTGAAAATCAAGTGTGCACCGATCACCTGGCCAATCGGTATGGGTAAACGCCTGAAGGGCATCTACCACCTGCTGCAAGACACGGTGCACCTGTATGAGTCCGGCAGTAACGAACGCCGCCGGGACGTGAATATCATCAAGGGTCTGGATAATCCACAGCTGGATGAATTACTCGGCGACCAGGCGACCGAGTTGCGGGACGAGATCGAACTCGTCAAGGGCGCCAGTCACGAGTTTGATGTCGATGCCTATATGGCCGGTAAACTGACACCGGTCTTCTTCGGTTCGGCCATCAACAACTTCGGTGTGGACGAGTTGCTGGACCATTTTGTGGCCACCGCACCGCCACCCTTGCCGCGGCAGACGACGACCCGCGTGGTCGAGCCGAACGAGGAAAAATTCACCGGCTTCGTCTTCAAGATCCAGGCGAACATGGACCCGGCGCATCGGGACCGCATCGCCTTCCTGCGCATCTGTTCGGGGGGTTACCGCAAGGGTATGAAGATGCGCCATGTGCGGATTGGCAAGGATGTGCAGATTTCCAATGCCGTGACGTTCCTGGCCTCGGACAGGGGGCACGTGGAGGAAGCCTGGACGGGTGACATCATCGGCCTGCATAACCACGGCACGATTCGCATCGGTGATACCTTCACACAGGGCGAAGACCTCAAGTTCACCGGCATACCGAATTTTGCACCCGAGCTGTTTCGCCGGGCAATCCTGAAAGATCCGCTACGCATGAAGGCCTTGCAGAAGGGTCTGGACCAGCTGTGCGAGGAGGGTGCAACACAGCTGTTTCGGCCGCTGAGAAACAATGACCTGATCCTGGGTGCCGTCGGTGTGCTGCAATTCGACGTGGTCGCGCACCGTCTGAAGGATGAATACAATGTGGACTGCCAGTTCGAACCGGTGACGGTGGCGACTGCCCGCTGGATCGAGTGTCCGGACGAGGCCACCGAGCAAAAATTCCGCGACAAGGCACATGACAATCTGGCTGTCGACCAGGGCGGATTACTGGTCTATGTTGCGCCCACGCGTGTCAATCTGGACCTGGCAATCGAAAAGTGGCCGGATATCCATTTCCATGCCACGCGCGAGCACTGATCCTGACTGAACAGCTGTTTCCCGGCGGGCATTCTGTTGCCATTCAGTTAGTATTTTCAGTTTCGCGGGATATTTCAGATAAAGGGGCATACAGATATCCGGGGCTCTGGCAATGGACATCAGTTTAAGGTTAATGCTGAAGGTATGATCAGTACTTCAGCAGTTCTGCTTCAGGAAGTTCCGGGGTCGTTAACGGCATCAGCAAGACGATGTATCCGGAGGCCCATGCGCCGAGACGTGTGTCTCTGGCCGAGCTAGACCATAGGTGGCAACAGACTGGTGAAATATGAATATTCCAGACACACCCGTTAGACTATTCATGAAAGATGGCACGCCCTATCAGGTACAGTTGTGCATAGAGCCGGATACACCACACACTGCGGACCTTTTGAAGAGTCAGATAGTCCATGCGATGAGTTGTATGTCGAGTCAATCGCGCTGGCAACGTTTTGCCTCTTCAGTAAACAGCTTGTCTGATGAGCAACTGGACTATCTAACAGACCTGGATGGTAAAGACAGGGTGGCATGGTGTGCGTCTATTCGCAATAATAATGATGAGAGGGGTATTGGCCTGGCCCGTTACATAAGATTAAACGGCGAAAGTAATATTGCAGAGTTCGCCCTTACAGTGCTGGATGAGTATCAAGGGCAAGGCATTGGATACGTGCTTCTTGATCAGCTTGTAGAGACGGCCAGGGACAATGGTCTCGAAATACTAAGGGGTTATATTCTCCCGAGCAACAAACACATGCTTTCATTGTGTAAACGCTTTGCTGCCAGCCTGGATAGAGAAGATCTGTCTTTCGTAATAGCCGATATACCGGTAGCAATGGGTTTGGCTAATAAATAAATGCAGCGGGCAATGCACTGCCATCTACTTGCAGCCCTACTCCAGCGGCTGCGTGACGGTAAATGCCCCGCGTATGTCACCCACCTGGTAACCCAGGGCCTGGTCATGCGGATAGAGTGTTTCGATGCGCGTCTTGACCTGCAAATCGAGTTGCTCGCCGTGGCAGGCAAGGCACAGCCCCAGCGTCGGAATGGCCTTCATATAGCGCAGTTCACGTTTGCCGTCGGTCACGACGACCTCGTGAAACTCCAGTTGTGCGGGATCTTCGCCGGCGCGCTGGCGCTCATCGAATGATTCGAGCACGGCACGTTCCCATGCATCCGGGGCGTTGTTGGGATTTCTGGTCTTGAGGCTGGTGCGACCGACTTCCCAGCCCTTGCGTACACTGTAGGTACTGGCAATGCCGGGTGCCGCAAGATTACAGACACTGACTGCATTTATCGGACCGCCTGCCTGCATGCCTTTCTGCAGTTCCTGCTTGAGGGTCTGCATGAACTCGCGCACAGTGGCGCGGCTGTCATCGATATTGCTACTGTAGTCGTCGGCTATCACTGGCGCTGCGAACGCAACAGTCATCAGGAAGAATATCGTTATCCGTTTCATGTGCGAGCCTCTGTATCGTTGTGAACAGGTGTTGGAAATCATGGTATCGGTGAACCCGGATCAGGGTCAAGTAAACAGTCGGTATACGGTTGTTCAGAATTGTAAACATTGTCGGCAGGACGGGTTTTCATGAATGGGCTATATGCCCCGATCTGCATGCGGTAATTGATCCATCTGGCCGGGAAAAGCCGGATAATGACGGACAAATGGTTTTCTTCAATAAGGTATCTTGATAGACGTTGATACCCGATTTTATTTGGGCACATGTTTTTTCATTAAAGAGACAATTCATGTGG
>JBATGJ010000179.1:0-5031 GCA_049665685.1 Gammaproteobacteria bacterium | reverse complement strand
ATCTAGTCCTGATCTTGCAGAAACACGTTGTCCATCGCCGTGGCAAACTTGTCGACATCGCCCTCGTCGAGCTTGATCATCAGGCGTACCTCGTTGGCGGAATCGGCGTAATGCAGCGCATCGTCATAGCTGATCTCGCCCTCCTTGTAGAGGTTGAACAGTGCCTGGTCGAACGTCACCATGCCCTGCTGCGTCGACTGCTTCATCACTTCCTTCAACTTGTGGATCTCGCCCTTGCGGATCACGTCACTGACCAGCGGCGTGCCGAGCAGGATCTCGATACACGCGCGACGACCGTTGCCGTCCTTGCGTGGAATCAGCTGCTGCGCCAGGAACGCCTTCATGTTCATGGACAGATCCATGAATAACTGTGACCGACGCTCTTCCGGGAAGAAGTTGATGATACGGTCCATCGCCTGGTTGGCATTGTTCGCATGCAGCGTCGCCAGACACAGGTGACCGGTCTCCGCGAACGCAATGGCGTGGTTCATGGTCTCGCGATCACGGACCTCGCCGATCAGGATCACGTCCGGCGCCTGGCGCAGGGTATTCTTCAGTGCCTTCTCGTAGGACTCGGTATCGATACCGACCTCGCGCTGCGTGATGATACAGCCCTCATGCTTGTGCACGAATTCGATCGGGTCCTCGATGGTAATGATGTGGCCGGTACCATTCTTGTTCCGGTAGCCCAGCATGGCGGCCAGCGAGGTTGACTTACCGGTTCCGGTCGCACCGATGAAGATGATCAGGCCGCGCTTGGTCATGGCCAGGTTCTTCAGGATCGGCGGCAGATTCAGCTCCTCGATGGTCGGGATGTAGGTCTCGATGCGACGCAATACGGCGCCGGCATGGTTGCGCTGGAAAAAGGCACTGGCACGGAAGCGGCCGATACCCTCGGCGGAGATCGCGAAGTTGCACTCGTGCGTGGCTGAGAATTCCTCGCGCTGTGCCGGGGACATCATGCTGGTGACCATTTCCATCGCCCCATCCGGAGTCAGGATTTGATCGGCCACGGGTGTGGTCTTGCCATCGATGCGCATGGTCGGCGCCACACCGACGGTCAGATAGAGGTCGGAGGCGTTCTTGTCATGCATCAGTTGCAACAGGGGTGTAAGGTCCATGGTTGTTCTCCCGCTCCTGGCTTACCTGAAGTTTTCCTTGATCGCGGCCTTGGCACGCGCGTCCTGCCTGGTAATCAGGCCCTTCTGCAGGATATCGGTCAGATACTGATCCAGCGTGGTCATGCCGACGGCGTTACCCGTCTGGATGGCCGAGTACATCTGGGCGACCTTGTCCTCGCGGATCAGGTTACGGATCGCCGGGGTACCGATCATGATTTCCCAGGCGGCGATACGCCCACCACCCACTTTCTTCAGCAGGGTCTGTGCGATAACGGCCCGCAGCGACTCCGACAGCATGGAGCGCACCATGGTCTTCTCAGCGGCCGGGAACACGTCAATGACACGGTCGATGGTCTTGGAGGCCGAGGTGGTATGCAGGGTACCGAATACCAGGTGGCCGGTTTCCGCGGCGGTCAGCGCCAGGCGAATGGTTTCCAGGTCGCGCATTTCGCCGACCAGTATGATGTCCGGGTCTTCACGCAGGGCCGAGCGCAGCGCTTCGTTGAAGCCCAGGGTGTCCCGGTGCACCTCGCGCTGGTTGACGAGACACTTCTTGCTCTCGTGCACGAATTCGATCGGATCCTCGATGGTGAGGATGTGGTGATATGACTTCTTGTTGATGTAGTCGACCATCGCGGCCAGCGTGGTCGACTTACCGGAACCGGTCGGGCCGGTCACCAGCACCAGTCCGCGTGGCGTATCGGCGATTTCCTGGAAGATCGGCGGTGTACCCAGGTCTTCCAGACCCAGTATTTCCGACGGAATGGTACGGAAGACTGCACCCGCACCACGGTTGTGATTGAAGGCATTGACACGAAAGCGGGCCAGGTCGGGAATCTCGAACGAAAAGTCGGTCTCGAGAAACTCTTCGTAGTCCTTGCGTTGCTTGTCGTTCATGATGTCGTAGACCAGACCGTGCACGGTCTTGTGGTCCAGCACCGGAATGTTGATCTTGCGCATATCGCCGTCGACGCGAATCATCGGCGGCATACCCGACGACAAGTGCAGGTCAGAGGCGCCATTGTTGACACTAAAGGTCAGTAATTCAGCAATATCCATGCCCGCTCCATAGCTATAAATGTATGTGTTCCTGTGTATCGACTCTAGCAGAGAAACCTTGAAAACCCACTGATTATCGATAACTTGCCTGTCAAACGGCTGGCCAGCCGGTGCGATTCATTGCTGGCCTTTGCAGAGTATGCCGCACCGCCACGATTTCTCAAGTCGCTGCACCCTCCGGAAAAACACGCTATTTCAGTCAGACAATTAGCCCGCACCGATGCTTGTCGCTACCCGGTTTTATCCTGTATCGTCAATCGCATGAACGATGCCTCACTCACCTTCATCGGCGGAGGAAACATGGCCGGCAGCCTGGTTGGCGGGCTGATCGCCGATGGCTGGGACCCGGCCAGGATCCGGGTTGCCGATCCGGATCCCGGTCAGCGCGAGCGTATGGCCGCCCGCCACCAGGTCGCCACCACCCCGGACAACCAGACTGCCGTGAGCGGAACGGACGTGGTGGTGCTGGCGGTCAAACCCCCGCTCATGGCCAGCGTGGCAGCGGGACTTGCGGCCGGCATTGCCCAGCAGCAACCACTGGTCATATCCATCGCCGCCGGCATCCGGGAATCGGCCCTGCGCGGCTGGTTGGGTGCAGACACGGCCATCGTGCGCGCCATGCCAAACACCCCTGCCCTGGTCCAGAGCGGCGCAACCGCACTGTATGCCAACACGGCAGTCAGTGAGCGGCAACGCAGCCTGGCCGAATCGATCCTGCGTGCCGTCGGCCTGGTAATCTGGGTCGAGGACGAGGCCCTGATGGATGCGGTTACTGCCCTCTCGGGCAGCGGGCCGGCCTATTTCTTCCTGTTCATGGAAGCACTGCAGGCAGCCGGTGAAGAGCTCGGGCTGCCCGCTGAGACGGCACGGCTGCTGACACTGCAGACCGCCCTCGGTGCCGCCCGAATGGCACTTGAAAGCCCGGACGATGCCGGTACCCTGCGACGTCATGTCACCTCACCCGGCGGTACGACCGAGCGTGCGATCAGCATCCTGCAGGACGGCGGGCTCGCGGAACTGATTAGCCGTGCCGTGCAGGGAGCCGCGGAGCGCTCCCGGGAACTTGCAAAGGAGCATGGAAGACCTTTATGAATAGCTATATAGCAAACCCGATCGAATTCATCATCAGCACGATGTTCGGCCTGTACATCCTCGCCGTGATGCTGCGTTTCCTGCTGGGACTGACGCGGGCGGATTTTTACAACCCGATCAGCCAGTTTCTGGTCCGTATTACCAATCCACTGCTGATTCCGCTGCGCAAGATCATACCGGCGTTCGGCAAGCTCGATATAGCATCCATCGTGTTGATACTGGCGCTGCAAATCATCCTGCTGCTCATCATCGTGGCGTTGCGCGGCGCCAGCATTAAGCTCCTGCCACTGCTACTCATGGCTGTTGGTGAACTGATCATGCTGGCGCTCAACGTCTTCCTGGTCGCCATCATCGTCCAGGTCATCATCAGCTGGATCAATCCCGGCAGCTACAACCCGGTCAATGCCTTGCTGCACAACCTGACCGCACCGATTCTGCGCCCCGTCCAGCGGATCATCCCGCCACTGTCGGGCATCGACCTGTCGCCGCTGTTCGCACTGATCGGCCTGCAGGTCCTGAAGATGCTGATCCAGCCGCTGTTGGTTTTATCATTCTAGCGACGCTCTCCTGTGTCACGGACTACCGTGGCAGACCGGGTCAGTTGAACATGCCTGTGTAAAATATGTCCGTCTGCAGGACGCCTGCCTGTCGAGCTTGCCGCGCTGCGGGTCAATCATTAGACTTAACTGCAAGATTTCAAAGGCGTAACAGACATCTCAATGCCCGAAACCCTGCCGCCGGACAGCGTCGGACTGGTCACCCCGCAAGCCACGACGTTCGGCGATCCACTCGAGCTCGAGTGTGGTGCCGTCATCAATGATTACACGCTCGCCTTCGAGACCTATGGCGAGCTCAACGCCGCACGCTCGAATGCCATCCTGATCTGCCATGCCCTGTCCACTCACCACCACGCGGCCGGCTACCATTCCATGGAAGACCGCAAGCCCGGCTGGTGGGATAACTGCATCGGTCCGGGCAAGGCGATCGATACCCGCCGGTTTTTCGTCGTGTGCAGCAATAACCTCGGTGGCTGTCACGGCTCAACCGGGCCGTCCAGCATCAGTCCCGCGACCGGGAAACCCTACGGCAAGGCGTTCCCGGACATCGTCGTGAAGGACTGGGTACGCAGCCAGTCACGCCTGGCGGATAAACTCGGCATCGATTGCTGGGCGGCGGTCATCGGTGGCAGCCTGGGCGGTATGCAGGCATTGCAGTGGTCGATCGATCACCCCGACCGGCTGGCACACGCTGTCGTCATTGCCGCGTCACCACGGCTGTCGGCACAGAATATCGCCTTCAACGAGGTCGCCCGAACGGCCATTAAATCCGATCCCGATTTTCATGACGGTAATTACTACGAGCACAACGTCATACCGGAACGCGGGCTGGGCCTGGCACGCATGCTTGGCCACATCACCTACCTGTCGGATGACAGCATGCATGCCAGGTTCGGGCGCGAACTGCAGGAAGGTTCACCGACCAGGGGTTCCGACATGGAATTCCAGGTCGAGAGCTATCTGCGTTACCAGGGCAGGAAATTTGCCGGCGAATTCGACGCCAACACCTACCTGCTCATGACAGAGACACTCGACCACTTCGACCCGGCGAGCGAATATGACAACGATTTGACCCGCGCACTTTCCCGGGCACAGTCCAGGTTTCTCGTCATGTCCTTCACCAGCGACTGGCGCTTTTCCCCCGCGCGCTCGCGCGAGATCGTACGCGCGCTGCTGGAAAACAACCTCGATGTGGTCTATGC
>JBATGJ010000178.1:0-3745 GCA_049665685.1 Gammaproteobacteria bacterium | reverse complement strand
CAAAGTAATAGTCCAGCGCCTGGTTACTGGCATTCACCTCATCGATCAGTTCGCTGGAGACACTGCCGACCGCGCCAACCGGCTCATAGATGGTGACCGGTTCATGCTTGCCCTTGACCTTGACCCGGTCGAGACAGCGCAACACCAAATCATCCAGGCCAGCGGCCGTGGTTTCACTGATAATCAGCCCGACGCCGTAATATTTCGTCAGTCCCTCCAGACGCGAACCCAGATTGACCGCATCGCCAATCACG
Source organism: Gammaproteobacteria bacterium (assembly GCA_049665685.1). Classification (GTDB taxonomy): domain Bacteria; phylum Pseudomonadota; class Gammaproteobacteria; order UBA9214; family UBA9214; genus UBA9214. Next base: position 3,491 of record JBATGJ010000178.1, on the reverse strand, counting down.
GTATAGGCTCGCCGGTATTCGGAACCCATGTCACCCACGTTCATCATGCCGGTATTGATGCCGATGCCAATATTGATTTCCGGCCAGTTGCGGTCACTGAATTCCCGGCGCATGCCCACCAGTTTATCGAGCATATTCAGGGCGGCCTCGACCGCATGCTGCCGGTGCAGCGGATCCTGTACCGGCGCCCCCCAGAAGGCCATGATCATGTCGCCAACATACTTGTCGATGGTGCCGCGCTTTTCGAAGATAATGCGCGTCATGGGGGTAAAGAAGTGATTTAATAACTGTTTTAATTCATCGGCTGGCAGCGCTTCCGAGATTGTCGTAAAACTGCGGATATCGCAGAACAGCACGGACAGTTCCCTGCTCTCGCCCTCGACAGAGAAATTCTCGTCGGGATGTCGGCTCATCTCGTCAACGATCTCCGGCGGCACATACTGCCCGAACACGGCCTTCAGCTGACGGCGGCTGCGTGCCTCGGTCAGATACTGGGCGAGCAGGCCGACAAACAGGGCGAGCGGGAGCTGAACCAGCATCGGGATGGCCAGTGGCAGCCACAGATCAGCAGTATTGAATGCTGACTGCACACCGACGACATACAGGCCGGACAACAGCAGCGCCAGCGGCACTGCGATGCTGGCCTTCAGGAGATAGATACCGGCTCCCAGGATGAGACCGACCAGCATCAGGATGACGGCCGTTTCCAGTGCACCGGCAGGCCGCAGGCTGCGATCGGTCAGCAGGTTGGCGAAGGCCGTCGCGGCGATTTCCACACCACTCAGGTCCACACCGTCGGCATTGGTAAATACGGTGTAAAAGCGGTCCGGCTGGCCGGGGTCAAAGAGATCGGACAGGCCCACAAAAACCACCTTGCCGGCCAAGTCCAGCGCAGCGGGCGACACCCTGGATGCAGCACTACCCATTACGGCATTGTAGGGAATGTTCGGGATACTCCCAGGCGGTCCATAGAAATTCAGATAACGGTTGTCACTGCCTGCATAAAGACCGGTGAGTGCCGTAATCAAACGGCGTTCATCCGCTGTCAATGCCGGCTGCACGCCGTTACCAGCAAGCAGCTTCCGGATCCTGGCACCCAGTGCAGGATCGTTAGTAAAGGCGCTGCGCAGGGTCATCATCAGCTGATTCACAGCAGCGGCTCGCCCTACCCCGGACGCCGTGCGCGGCAAATCCTGTATGCCTGTCGCGCCGGCGCGTTCCAGCACCTCCATCCAGCGCTGCTGGACTGGCAGGGCGTGAACCTGCAACGCCGTTGCCGGCAGGGTGGCGGCATTTGCAGCACTCGGCTTGAAGGGCCAGTACTGGTAGACATTGACCTGTACCTTGGGAACCGGGAACGGCGCCAGGGCCTTCGCCGCCTCTGCAAGCATCGGGATCGGCGGTACCAGTTCCTCGACCCAGATGGTGCCGGTCTGCTGGTTATTCATGTCATAGATCGGCTGGCGCTTGCCGTCCAGGCGCTCGAACAGCACCACGCGTTCCGCGTCCGCCACCGCACGGGCAAACTCAGCATCGTGCTCCGCGGATTTCGCGCGCTGGAAGTCCATATCGAACACAATGACGGATGCACCACGCGCAACCAGTTGCTCGATCAACAAGCCATGGATGAAACGCGGCCAGTCGCGTGGCAACTTGGGCAGGCCCAGGCCGGCAATATCGCGCTCATTGATGGCGATTACCGCCACCTCCGGCGGCGGTTCGATGGCCCCCCGTACATTGAACAACCAGTCCAGGCCGACGTGCTTTTCGAAGTTGATGCCAGGTGGTGTCAGCCCAAGGATGGCGCCGAACAGACCGACACAGACACCTAACAGCAGCCCCTTAACCCTGTGCGACATCACGCAACACTACCGCCTGCAACATGGACGTCTGTCTTAACCGTAGATACATTGAGAGAGAGTACACAAAAAAAGTGTCGCTCCCGGAAGGAGCGCCACTTCATACTGACCCGGCAGCACTGTGCAGCATTCACATCAGCGCGTGTAGCATCGACGTGTGCCCCCGGTAGTAATACAGAAGAAGGTACCGGGATCCCTGGTACCGGTGATACCCGAAGGCAGCTCGGTCAGATTCGAACCGGGGCAGGCCCCTGGCGGCAAGGTGCCGGTTATGGGGTCAGCCACAAGATCATGATCACACTCTGTCAGCACCGCGCGGCTTGCGACTGAAAGACTGGAAGGCACCCTTGACCAGGCTCAGCAGGGAACGCTCCTTGACATTGGGGGTCATTTTGTCCAGGCGCATGGCGGTGTTCTGGTCAATACGCAGGACCGCCTGATTGATGAGCTGGACAGTGGCACGGCTGCGCGCTGCGGCGCGCACGGTATCGTCCTGGCAGAGCGATTCATTGAGTCCGGCAGCCCGCCAGTTCGGATGCTGGTCGCGCTGGACCTCGATTCGACCCTCGACCGACACCAGTGACTCCACCGCCGGCTCGCAGGTCACGGCAGCCTGTGCGGGGATCGCCAGCAGTTGTAACATCGGAAACAGGCAGACGACTGCATACCGCTTGCCGTAGCTCAGAATTCTGGCTGCCACGCAAACCATTTCTGCAACTGGCAGCCTGACTATAAAACTCATTGACACTTCCCCCGATCCCGCACGCTAGTTAGCCGTTTATTGGCAGTTTAAATGCTTATTTTTTAATCCAGCCATATTCCCACAATATTATGATTTCATTAAGTAATTACTTAATAACAAGCCTTACCTGTGTCGATGCAACTAACAACCCGTCTGTTCTGGTCTTCCGAAATTCACACTATTCGGCAGGAGTTCTGAGCACAATATAGTCCTGTTGCGCTGTGTTTCCAATTATTGCAGGACATAAATTCATCGTTGCAATTTACCGCCTGCCGTCATGACCCGCATTCACTAAACATATATTACGGTCTGAATAGTATGAATTATTCTGCGGGTATCAGTATTGCTGATACTGAGAAGTAGACTCATTCGACAACTACCAGCGCAGACCGGCCATGTTGTGGCACCAGGCGGATCTGCATCCCTTCCGCGGCACACAGGCTCGTGGCAAGGGCTTGTTTCCCCTGGAAAAAGTGCGCATTCTCCTGCTGAATGAAATCGATCTCGGTATCCGTGCGGTCGGGGTCATGGTGGAACAGCGCCAGGCAAGCGACCTCGGCGTCAATCGCCAGTTGCCGCACCTGCGATACGGTGGAATGGCCCCAGCCATGCTTGTGTGGCATGTCGGTGTCAAGATATTGCGCGTCGTGAATCAGCAGATCGGTGCCGCGGCAGAATTCGACCCATTGATCATAGCTGATTCCCGGCCGGACAGGTGGTGCCAGTTCATGATCCGTGGCATAGACGCACGACACCCCGTCCTCTTCGACACGATAGGCATAGCCACCACCGGGATGGTTGATGGTTGTGCGCCGGATATTGAGATTTTCTCTGGACGACAACACGTCGAAGTTCTCCGTGATGCACTCTGCCCTGGAGGGCAACTCACT
>JBATGJ010000177.1:0-15567 GCA_049665685.1 Gammaproteobacteria bacterium | reverse complement strand
ACAGAAGTCGCTGACAAAATTTGGCTTGTCAGCTTCATGGACTATGATTTAGGCTTCTTTGATGAGGAGGTGGGCCTGGTTGAACCGGCCACCAATCCTTTTGTACCGGTAAAGTGTTAACTATGTCTCCGGTATAAAATGTAAACCATGTCTGCGGTCTACACCGGATAAATTTGGCGCCCCGGAGACGATTCGAACGTCCGACCTAGCGCTTAGGAGGCGCTTGCTCTATCCATCTGAGCTACCGGGGCTGTTGAAGTGGTGGAGCCGAGGAGGATCGAACTCCCGACCTCGTCATTGCGAACGACGCGCTCTCCCAGCTGAGCTACGGCCCCGTAACTGCACCTGGCAGACATGGCTGCCGGGTAGAGCCAATATTCTAGCACTACGCACTGAATAGATACCATGGTCACTGGTGTCTATGGCGGGCGGGTGTTACTGCATCAAAGCGGGCGTATCCAGATGATCGCTACTAGCCCTGTCCCGGGAGTGCGGTCTCAAGATCGACAAATTTGTCGGCAATCTGCTGAGGATCGACCGCGTACAGATCCTCATCCAGTAGACTGCGGATGGCGTGTACACGGTAGATGTCAAATTCGGGATTTGGTTTGAAGGGTATCAGCATTAATTATCCGTTTTTACCAGTATGAAACGAGAGTTTCTCCTACCTGTTATTGTCCCCGTGTGACGGGCTCATGTTACATATCGTCTGGGCGGCCGGTGGGTTTAATCAGGTTTTGAGGTCTTGCGCACAAAGCGGCAAAATACTGACAGGTGATACGATGACGCATGTCACGAAATGTCTCCGGCGGCGTCCGGTACAAGCGGACTGTCCGGTCCTCGATTACCGAATACCGTTTGATGATCATTCCTGTCATGCTGCGCTTTCTGCAGGATTAGGCGCAAAAAAATCACACTGTTTACAAAGGGTAAACGGGCGGCGGGTACAGGCGGGTGGCCGGACTTCCGAATCACTGCGGTTTGCTTTGACATTACCTTGACGGACTGGGTAATATCCGTCTTAAATATGGGGGATTAATCAAGTGCACCTATCCTTGTTCGTCAATTGCTGAAGCACGGCCAAATACACTCATTCGGGAATACGAATGCAAACAGAATCCAGGGTCCTAGTTCTAGAGTCAGATCCCGCCATCGGGAAAGAAATGCAGTCCGTTCTGAACTTCATCGGCTCCAGTCCAGTGGTGGTGAAGGATGTCGACCGCTGGCAGGAAGCCGTGGAAGATGATGAGCAACTACAGGCCGTCATGCTGGGTTCATGCAACTCCGGTAAACCACTGTCCACCGTGCTCAACGAGATCCACGATTTTGATGAGCACCTGCCGGTCTATCTTCTGTGTGACCAGGGCAAGGAACCCACCGTCACGATTGATTCAGGTTCCTGTATCCTCGGGCGGTTGGAGTTGCCCCCGAATTTCAACCAGCTGACCAATGCGTTGCACCAGGCGGAAATCTATACCGAGTCGCACCGGGCGCCGCCATCAGAACAGCGGCCGGTCGACCTGTTTCGCAGCCTGGTCGGCAGTAGCCGCGCAATTCAGCATGTCCGCAAACTTATTCAGCAGGTGGCCGACAGCGATGCCAATGTCCTGGTACTGGGTGAGTCAGGTACCGGTAAGGAAGTGGTTGCGAGAAACCTGCATTACTACTCATCCCGCCGTGACAAGCCGTTCGTTCCGGTGAACTGCGGCGCTATTCCGGCTGACCTGCTTGAGTCGGAACTGTTCGGGCATCAGAAGGGCGCCTTTACCGGGGCAATCAACGATCGCCAGGGCCGCTTTGAAATGGCGGAGAACGGCACACTGTTCCTTGATGAGATCGGTGACATGAGCCTGCAGATGCAGGTCAAGATACTGCGTGTCCTGCAGGAACGCACCTTCGAGCGGGTCGGCTCGAACCAGAGTATAACCTCGGAAGTCCGTGTGATTGCGGCTACCCACAGGAATCTCGAAGCGGCGATCGAGAACGGAGAGTTTCGTGAAGACCTGTTCTATCGTCTGAACGTGTTCCCGATTGAAATGCCTTCACTGGCAGAACGCGTGGAGGATATACCGCTGCTCGTCAATGAACTGGTGCGTCGTATCGAGTATGAAAAACGTGGCTCTGTGCGTCTCTCCCCGGGTGCGATCTACTCACTGTGCCAGTACAACTGGCCGGGCAATGTCAGGGAATTGGCGAACCTGATCGAGCGGCTGGCTATCCTGCACCCGTATGGGGTGGTCGATGCCGGTGACTTGCCGGAGAAGTTTCGTCAGCACGGTCCCCGGGACGATGATGAAATACCGGAACAGATGGCTGACGCCCTGGTCGGAACACCGGTGACATCGCATGATCTCGATCCGCGACTGCCGCGTAACGGCATGAACCTGAAGGAGCATCTCAGCCTGCTTGAAGTCAGCTATATCAAGCAGGCACTGGCCGATACGGGCGGCGTCGTTGCGCATGCCGCCAAACGTCTGGGCATGCGTCGGACAACTCTGGTCGAGAAATTACGCAAGTACGGCATGCAGCGCCATACCTGACACCCGCACACCGCAGGCACTGCAATAGTGCCCGCGTCATTTTTTCCACGTCTGCGCAGGCTTTCTTTGCCTGTAAGGCTGTGCTAGATTCCGGTCTAACAGCAACAAGTACAACTTTAATAACAACGTTCTCGGCAAGTTAACCGCTCGTGTTTGTATGATCTGAAAGCCTGATCTGGCTGATTTTGTCTGTGCAGCATAAGGATGCGAGTGTAATGCGCTGCGGCTACCTGTCTGGCCGGCAACATAAAGCAACTAATAATGAGTGAACTGAACACCAGGTGGGGGGCATAACCGGCATGGCGGCCAGCAAGAGCCAGCATGCAGGCGCCGTTTCGCGTTATCGCTCACGCGACTATAACTATGTCCTGCATTTATCCGGTGAGGAACTTGCGCTGCTGAAGAGCCACCGTGATGAGCTGGTTGCGTGTACCGCAGGTTTTGCCGAAGTCTTCTATAATTATCTCTTCGATAACCCCGACATCGCAGATGTTCTCTATACGTATGAACGGGAGGGCGGGGATGTTGGGCAATTCGCACGTGCCGAACTCGGCAAGCTGTTGGCCAGTATCGTCGGCGACATCGGCGACCAGCGCGAGGCGGAGTTGCTCATGGCAGGCCGCCGCTATATGGAACATGATTTCAGGCCGGTTTGGCTGATTGGCGCCTATAACCTGCTCATCGATTATGTGCATACAACGCTGTCTGGCCTGGATATGCATGCGGCTGATCGAATTGCACTTAACACCCTGCTGACACGCCTGTTGCTGCGGGAAATGGGCATCATGCTGGAAGGTTACTGGATGCGGGCTCAGGACCATGAACACCGGGAGCTCGAAACCATTGCCGGTCGTCTCGATCGAGTCGAAAGTATGCTGGCGAGCATTCCGCATTTGATGTGGAGCGTCGACATCAATGCCAACCGGCTGGTGTACGCCAATTACACGCTACACCTGCTTTACGAAGCGGGCATGACCTCACCGCTGCCGTGTATCGGGGACACGCACGAAGAGGATCGCCAGCTGATATTGACCGCCTGGCAGGAAGCTGTCAGTGGCAATCGTGCCAAGGCCGAGGTGAGGATTGCGCTCGCTGATGACCTTGAGCGCTGGTACCGGGTGTCGCTGTACCCGGAGACCGGCCAGTCCGGCAGGCCCGCGATGGTGCATTGCATGCTGGAAGATGTCCAAAACCTGATCAGTGAGCGTGAGCAACTGCAGTCCCTGGCAACGACCGACCGCCTGACAGGCCTGCCCAACCGGTCGCTGTGGGCGGATCACCTGACAATGGCGCTGGCCGCATCCCGGCGGGCACCCGGCTCACAGGTGGTCGTGATTTCTCTCGATATCAACCAGTTCAAAATGTATAACGACACCCTCGGCAGGGACGTCGGTGACATCCTGCTGTGCGACGTGGCGACACGCTTGCGTTCCACGGTGCGTGAGTCGGACTCGCTGGCACGGCTGGGTGGCGACCACTTCGGTATTCTGCTGCAGCCGGTGAACAATGCACGCGAGGCAGCCGAACGCATTAGCACGGAGATCATGGACAAGTTCGATCTTCCCTTTGTGTACAAAGGCAAGCAGCTGTGTGTCAGCCTGACACTCGGCATTGCCTGTTTCCCCGGTGATGGCAACAATGAGGAGGCATTGCTGGCAAATGCCGAGAGCGCCATGCAACGGGCCAAGCGCAACAGTGTGCCGTACCAGTATTTTGACCCGGTCAATGATGTCAGTCCCGCCCAGCAACTGCGCTATTCCGGGCAGATCCGCTCGGCACTGGATAATGACGAGTTTGAACTGCTCTATCAGCCGCTGATATCCCTCGATACGGAACGGATTACCGGCGCCGAAGCCCTGCTGCGCTGGAGGCATCCGATCGAGGGTATCGTCATGCCTGAACGAATCATCCCGGTTGCGGAGCAGCTCGGTTTGATTACACCGATAACGAACTGGGTTCTGGTTACCGCGCTGAGACAGTGTCGCGAATGGTCATTCCAGGGTACGACAATACCGGTTTCGGTGAATGTCTCGGCACGTTCCTTTCAGAATCCACGCCTGCTCGAGAAAATCCTCTGGGCACTGGAGGAGGCCGCCGTGGAGGGCGATCGGCTCGTCATCGAGATTACCGAAGCCACCCTGATGCAGGATATCGGGCGAGCCACGGAATTGCTGTCCAGCCTGAGCGAAGCCGGCGTCACCATTGCCATCGATGACTTCGGCACCGGATATTCCTCGCTTTCCTATCTGAAGCGTTTACCGATCGATACCCTGAAAATTGACCAGTCATTTGTCACGGATGTCGCCTTCGACCGGCAGGATATCGCCATCGTCCGCTCCATTATCGACCTTGGCCACAACCTCGGTTACAAGGTTGTGGCAGAGGGGGTCGAAAACAGCATGACCATGGATGCACTGGACAAGCTCGGCTGCGATATTGCGCAGGGTTTCCACATCAGCAAACCGCTGCCGGATGAACGCTTCTCTTCACTGTTGGTGCAGTCCGCCAAGCCATCCTGATAGTCCCCCGCCCGGCCGGTCGCGTCCCCATGCCGGCCAATATCAGTCAATAAGCTGTCAGCAAGGCCGAATTGTCAAAATTGTGACATAGGTCCGGTTGTCTGCCGAATCCTCGGTAAACTTTTCATCACCATTTAAAACAACAAGTTGTAGTCCTTTCGGGCACAAATACGGGTTGCCTCCCAGGTTGGTATGCAAGTTGCTAATTCTCCCTGCACATACGCACCACAGCCATGACGACGGAACAGCCATTGATGCACAACAGACAACTTCACCACTTGAGCCGTAGCCATTGATATGCAGCTTGCTGATGTAAAACTCGGCCTGTCCTCAACAGCGGCAGATGATCGCCGGCCTGGGCCGGTGCAGGTGATCGCGGTCACCGGTGGTAAGGGTGGCACGGGCAAGACCAATGTCTCCGTCAACCTGGCGTATGGCCTGGCGCGCAACGGGCGCAGGACCATGTTGCTCGATGCAGACCTGGGGATGGCAAACGTCGATGTGCTGCTGGGTTTGTCGCCACAGCAGACACTGTTCGATGTGGTGAACGGGGATTGCCGCCTCGAAGAGATCATTATGACGACAGCGGACGGACTGATGGTAGTACCGGCCGCTTCCGGCGTGCGCCAGCTTGCCCAATTGGGCTACCGTGAATGTGCCGGGCTCGTTCGTGCCTTCAGTGACCTGGATCAACCCCTGGACACGCTGATCGTCGACACCGCGACGGGTATTTCGGAGTGCGTCGCCAGTTTCTGCCGTGCAGCCACCGAGATCGTTGTCGTGGTATGCAACGAACCAGCCTCGATCCGCGACAGCGTTGCACAGATCGAGATGTTATGCGCGGATTTCGGCATCTACCGTTTCCGTATCCTAGCCAACATGGTGGGTGGTGCACGTGAAGGCAAGGCGGTGTTCAGGAAGATCCTGGCCACGCTTGCCGATGACCACCGGCAGGTACTCTCCTACGCGGGATTCATACCGCGCGACACACAACTGCTCCAGGCAGTGGCCGGTCACACGCCGGTGGTCAGCGCATTTCCCCGCAGTCGAGCAGCAATGGCACTGACAAATCTTGCCAGACAGGTGATGTCGTGGCCGCAGCCGGTGCAGGCAGGCGGACACGTGGAGTTTTTCGTCGAGCGATTGATTCAAAACGAGAACAGCGGAATGGAGGTGAAGTCATGAAAGCAAATGCAGCGAAGTCGGGCGCTGAATACAACGAGAGTAATGAACTTGTGGTGCTACACGAGCCACTGGTAAAGCGCATAGCCTACCACCTGATGAGTCGCCTGCCAGCCAGTGTGCAGGCGGACGACCTCATCCAGGCAGGCATGATCGGACTGATCGAGGCATCGAGAAAGTTTGACCCTGAACAGGGTGCCAGCTTCGAGACCTACGCCGGGATCCGGATACGTGGTGCCATGCTCGACGAAATCCGTCGCACTGACTGGACGCCGCGCTCGGTGCACCGCAAGGCACGCGAGGTCGCCGAGGCAGTACGCAGGATCGAAAACGAGGTCGGTCGCGATGCACGTGATGTCGAGGTTGCAGAGGAGATGGGGCTCAGTCTGGACGAGTACCACAAGATTCTGCAGGACTCGACCGGGTGCCGCATATTCAGTTTCGAGGACCCGGGAACACTGGGAGATGAAGGCTATCCGCAGTCGAATCGCCAGCCGAACCAGCCGCTGGAAACGCTGCAAAAAAGTGACTTCAAACAGGGTCTCGCCAATGAAATCAAGGGATTACCCGAGCGCGAACGCCTCGTGATGGCCCTGTACTATGACGAGGAGCTCAACCTGCGGGAAATCGGCGAGATCCTCGGTGTCAGTGAATCGCGCGTGTGTCAGATCCACGGCCAGGCCCTGATTCGCCTGCGTGCCCGCATGGGTGAATGGCTGGTCGACTAGGCACCCGTCAGGCCAGACAGACTGCAATGGAACCACGGGAATCTGCAAAACGCTGGTATGCGCGTCGCGACGGTGTCATCCGTGGTCCATTCACGGCAAACGATGTCACGCGCTACATATTACTCGGTCGCATCAGTCTCGATGACGATGTCAGCAACGATAAAGAAACCTGGCAAAGCGTAAAAGCAATAGCCGCCATGGTGCCAACCGAGTTGCAGCAGCTATCGAGCTGGGAGGACTACCAGCAACTCGTCATTGCACGTATGCAGGTGGACGAGCGCAAGTGTGATCGCCGTGATACTGCGCCGGGTATGGATGGGATGTCTGCAAACGAGCGCCGCACCGGCGCTGACCGCCGCATTGAAGAGGACAGGCTCTCACTGGCCCGCTATTTTTTTGTGGCCAGCGAATCAATCAAGCCTGCCAGAGTGCGTACCTACCGGCTCGGCACACTGGTCCTGACGGTGATGCTCGCCGTACTGGTATTTGCCTGGCTGGTGCCGGCCGGCGGCTAGTTAGCTGCCAGTCACGGAATACCCGGCCACGGCATGAGCTGAATGGTGCCGAGGGCGGGAATCGAACCCGCATGGGGTTGCCCCCGCTGGATTTTGAGTCCAGTGCGTCTACCAGTTTCACCACCTCGGCAGCGGCTACCCTGACGGTTACCGGAGCCTAGTATAAAGGTTCGCGTCGCGCGGGCAAGACGGTGCGGGCAGCCCCTGTGCTACCATGCCGGCGCCATGCGACGCAGTGATTTTCATTTTGATCTTCCCGCCGAACAGATTGCACAGTATCCCGGTGAGCACCGCGGTGACAGCCGGCTGTTATGCATCGATCCCGCCAGCGGGCAACTGACTGATCGTGAATTTCGGGACTTTCCGCAGCTGCTTGACCCCGGAGACGTGCTGGTGTTCAACGATACACGCGTCATACCGGCCCGCTTGACGGGCAACAAGGCGTCCGGCGGCAAGGTCGAGGTGCTGGTCGAGCGGATTACCGGCCCGCAACTGGCGCTGGCCCATGTCCGGGCAAGCAAGTCGCCGGTCGCCGGGACCCGGTTGCTCCTCGAGGGAGACATCGTGGCGGAGGTCACGGGCCGCTCCGGTGACCTGTTCCAGCTCCAGTTTGCTGGCGATGAGGAGGTGCTGGCGTTGCTCGAGCGCAGTGGTCATGTACCGTTACCCCCCTATATCCGGCGCGCTGACGATCAGCAGGATCATGCACGCTACCAGACGGTCTATGCACGCAGCCCCGGCGCAATTGCCGCACCCACGGCAGGACTGCATTTCGATGAACGCCTGATGCAGGCGATACGGGAAACGGGCGTTGACACCGTGTTTGTTACGCTCCATGTGGGTGCCGGCACTTTTCAGCCGGTGCGCACCGAGCGTCTGGAAGACCACGTCATGCACTTCGAACGTTACGTGGTCAGCCGGGAAGCCGCTGAGCTCATCGCTGCGGTGCGTGCCCGCGGCGGGCGTGTGATTGCAGTCGGCACCACCGTCGTGCGGACCCTGGAGGCCGCGTTTCGTGAGGACCGCGTGCAGGCGGGCAGTGGCGAAACCGATCTGTTTATAACGCCTGGCTACCGCTTCCGTGCGGTCGATGCGCTTCTGACCAATTTCCATTTGCCGGAATCGACACTGCTGATGCTGGTATGCGCATTTGCCGGCTACCGAGTGACACTGGCCGCTTACCGGCATGCGATCCGCCAGGGGTACCGGTTTTACAGTTATGGTGACGCGATGTTTGTTACCTCGCCGCAGCCTGCTGGTGAGTCTGCGCCCCGGCCATGAACTTCTCCTGCACGCATACGGATGGACCGGCACGCCGCGCCACGCTGTCCTTCGCGCGTGGCGTGGTGCAGACACCCGCCTTCATGCCGGTCGGCACCTACGGCACGGTCAAGGCGATGACCCCGGAGGAGGTCAGGCAAAGCGGTGCCGAGATTATCCTTGGCAACACCTTCCACCTGATGCTGAGACCGGGTGTGGACATCATCCGGCAGCATGGAACCCTGCATGACTTTATGCAGTGGCAGGGGCCTATCCTGACCGATTCCGGCGGTTTTCAGGTATTCAGCCTGGGTGCATTACGCCACATCACGGAGCAGGGTGTGACCTTCAGTTCACCGGTAAACGGCGACCGGGTATTTCTTGGCCCCGAGGAATCGATGCAGGTGCAGCGGGCGCTGGGGGCGGACGTGGTGATGATATTTGACGAATGCACACCGTATCCCGCCACCCATGACGAGGCGCGTGCCTCGATGGAACTGTCGCTGCGCTGGGCCACGCGCAGCCGCGCTGCGCATGGCGATAATCCGGCGGCGCTGTTCGGTATCGTGCAGGGTGGCATGTATCCGGAGTTGCGCGCGGAATCACTCGCAAGCCTGTGTGCGATCGGCTTCGACGGCTATGCGATCGGCGGCCTGTCGGTGGGCGAGACGCACGCGGAACGCGCAATGATTCTCGGCCGCCTGGTTCCGGAAATGCCGGCGACAGCGCCGCGTTATCTCATGGGCGTCGGGACGCCGGAGGACATTGTCGAGGCCGTTTGCACGGGTATCGACATGTTCGACTGTGTCATGCCGACCCGCAACGCACGCAATGGCCACCTGTTTGTGCGCAGTGGCGTGGTGCGGATCCGCAACAGTATCCATCGCACGGATACCGGGCCGCTCGATCCGGCATGCCGTTGTTATACCTGCCATAACTACAGCCGGGCCTATTTGCATCACCTTGACAAGTGCAACGAAATACTGGGCGCGCGCCTGAATACGATACACAATCTGACCTATTACCAGGACCTGATGGCCGGCCTGCGGCAGGCGATTGAAAACCGGTCCATTTCAGCCTTTCGCGAGGACTTTTACCGGCAGCGCGCTGCTGTGCCATAATAGCGCGCTTTGGGCGGGTCCGGCATGGTACGGGCAGGCGGAAACGAGGGAAACATCATGAATTTCTTTATATCGGATGCAATGGCCGCGTCACCAGAATCGCAGGGCGATGCGCTGATGGGCTTTCTGCCCCTGATCGTCATTTTTGTCGTCTTTTATTTCCTGCTGATACGTCCGCAAAGCAAGAAGGCCAAAGAGCATCGTGAGATGGTGGCCGCGCTGGCCAAGGGCGACGAGGTAGTCACCAACGGCGGTTTGCTTGGCAAAATAAGCAAGGTGGGCGAGAACTTCCTCGAGCTGGAGGTCGCCGAGGGTATGACCCTGAAGATTCAGCGCCAGGCCGTTGCAAACCTGATGCCCAAGGGCACCATCAAGGGTCTCTGATACCCGTTCGGGATACACTGTAAATGAATCGCTACCCGCTCTGGAAATATCTACTGCTCGCCACGGTGATCCTCATCGGCGCTGTTTATGCCTTGCCGAACCTGTACGGCGAGGACCCCGCGCTGCAAATATCCAGTGTGCGGCAGGCCGAGGTCGACGACAGCGTGTCGGCTACTGTTACGCGTGTTCTCGGTGAGGCCGGCCTCGACATCAAGCTCCTGGAGCGTAACGAAGGCAGGTTACTGGTGCGTTTCGGCGATACCGAAACCCAGCTGCAGGCCGCGGATTACGTCAAGGCAGCACTCGGCAGTGATTATGTTGTCGCCTTCAATCTTGCCCCGGCGACACCGGCCTGGCTGACATCATTTAATGCCCTGCCCATGTATCTCGGTCTGGACCTGCGCGGGGGTGTGCACTTCCTGATGGAAGTCGACATGCAGACCGCCGGCAAGCAGGCGATCGAGCGCTACACCAGTGAAATTCGTACCCTGTTGCGCGAGGAGAAGATCCGCTATGCCATGATCCGCGCGGAAGAGGCGGGTGTGCGGGTCGCATTTCGCAGCGAGGAGGATCGTGACCAGGCCGAGTCCCTGCTGCGTGAAAATTTCCCGACACTGGTCGCGGAGTCGGAGGATATCTCGGGGAAAGCCGGACTGCTCGCCCGACCGAGCGAGCAGGAAACACGCGAGATACAGCAGTTCGCCCTGCAGCAGAATATCCTGACCCTGCGCAACCGGGTCAATGAACTGGGTGTCGCCGAACCGGTCATCCAGCAACAGGGTGCCAGTCGTATCGTGGTGCAGTTACCGGGTGTTCAGGATCCGGGCCAGGCCAAACGCATTCTCGGTGCGACGGCCACGCTCGAGTACCGTGCGGTCGATATCGAGCATGATCTGGAGCGTGCCATTGCCGGCAAGTTGCCGGCCGGGTCCCGACTCTACCGTGAGCGCAACGGCGGTCATGTACTGTTGAAGAAATCCGTCATTGCGACCGGTGACCAGATCATCAACGCACGCTCGGGGTTCGATTCCAGGAGTGGCTCGCCGATGGTGTCGGTCACCCTCGATGCCAAGGGCGCACGGTCCATGCTCAAGTTCACCAAGGAGAGTGTCGGCAAGCCCATGGCGGTGGTATTCATCGAGAATCGCACTGAAACGACGATTGTCGACGGCAAGCCGGTCAAGCGCCAGGTCAAGGTGGAAGAGGTCGTCAGTGTCGCGACCATTCGCGATGTATTCAGCAGCCGCTTCCAGACCACCGGACTGGACAGTTCACGCGAGGCGCAGGAACTGGCACTGATCCTGCGCTCCGGTGCACTGGCGGCGCCGATCGAGATAGTCGAGGAACGCACCGTCGGCCCCAGTCTGGGCAAGGACAACATCCGCAAGGGTTTCACTTCGGTCTTGATCGGTTTCTGTGGCGTGCTGGTATTCATGGCCCTCTACTATCGGGTGTTCGGACTGGTCGCGGACCTTGCACTGACGCTGAATCTGGTATTGATCGTTGCGATCCTGTCAATGCTGCAGGCGACCCTGACACTGCCGGGTATTGCCGGTATTGTCCTGACCGTGGGCATGGCGGTTGACGCCAACGTGCTCATTTTCGAACGCATCCGCGAGGAACTGCGCAACGGCAACAGTCCGCAGGCCAGCATCCACTCGGGATACGAAAAGGCCCTGTCGACCATCGCCGATGCCAATATCACCACGCTGATCGCCTCCATCGTGCTGCTGAGTTTTGGCACCGGCCCCGTCAAGGGTTTCGCCGTCACCCTGTCGATCGGCATCCTGACGTCGATGTTCACGGCGATCTTCGGCACACGCGCCGTCATCAACCTGATCTACGGTGGCCGCCGCCGTGTTGCACAACTCATGATCTGAGGGTGTGAAGGAACAAACTATGCAGCTCGCAAAAGGCAAACTGGCTATCAATTTCATGGGTATGCGCCACCTGGCCCTGATCTTCTCGTCTCTCCTTGTCATTGGCTCGATTGCCTTGCTGGCCATTCGCGGTCTCGAATTCGGCATCGATTTTACCGGGGGCACCCTGATCGAGGTCGGTTATCCGCAGGCGGTCGACCTGGCCGATGTGCGGTCTGCGCTGGCTGCCGCCCGTTATGAGCAGGTACAGGTTCAGCACTTCGGTGCTTCCAGCGAAGTACTGATCAGGATCCAGCCGCAGGCCGGCAAGCAGAGCGCGCAGGTCAGTGAGGATGTACTGGCGGCGCTGAAGAAACAGGATGCCTCCGCCAGTATGCGACGCGTGGAATTTGTCGGCCCGCAGGTTGGCGAGGAACTGACGGAGCAGGGTGGCCTGGCGATGATTTATGCGCTGATCGGCATCCTCATCTATATCATCGTGCGATTCCAGTGGCGATTCGCTCCGGGCGCGGTGATCGCGCTGGTGCATGATGTCGCCATTACCATGGGCTTCTTTTCGTTGTTCCAGCTTAATTTCGATCTCACGGTGCTGGCCGCGTTACTGGCCGTGATCGGCTATTCGCTCAACGATACCATCGTGGTGTATGACAGGATACGCGAGAATTTTCGCAAGGTCCGCAAGGGTCAGCCGGTCGATATCATTAACCTGTCTATCAACCAGACCATTTCCCGCACCTTGATGACATCGGTCACTACCCTGCTGGTGCTGGTGTCGCTGTTTGTGTTCGGTGGTGAGGTCATTCACGCCTTCTCGTTGGCGCTTATTGTGGGTGTGGTGATCGGTACCTACTCGTCGATCTTTGTTGCCAGCACCTCGGCCCTGATGCTGGGCGTCAACAAGCTGGACGTCATGCCGGTTGTGCGGAGCGGCGACAAGGACGCCGGTCGCACCGAACCCTGATACCTTACTGGCCGATCGTCACCGGCTAGCCGGCCTTGCCTGGAAACGCGATGATGTCGGCCGTGTCAGCCAGGTCGCGCCCGGGTCTTTCCACGGCAATGATCTCCATCGCCGCGGTATCGCCGGACTGGCAGGCCTCGCTGGTGAAATCCTGCATGCCCTGCAATACCTCCAGCATGATCGATTCAAGCGCGGATCCGTCGATCCGACGACTGGTTTTGTGCGCCATGCGACTGCCCCCTGAGTAGATGGTCTACAGGAAGCGTATCGACATGCGGCATGCCGCCTTGAGCGTGGTGCGGGGGCGTCAGTTCGCCAGTTCGGGGGTGACGTGTGGCCGGATGGTCTTGAGGATCTCAGCAAAAACCTTGGGATTGCCGGCGACCAGGTTGCCACTCTCGAGGTAGTTGTGACCACCGCTGAAATCGCTCGACAGGCCACCGGCCTCCTGTATGAGCAGGATCCCGGCCGCCATATCCCAGGTGCTGAGGCCTATCTCCCAGAACCCGTCCAGACGGCCGGCGGCCACGAAGGCCAGGTCGAGGGCGGCGGCACCGGCACGGCGAATACCGGCCGATTGCGGAAACAGGGCGCGGAACATGTCCAGGTAGGTGTCCAGGTGGTGCTGGGCCTTGAACGGGAAGCCGGTGCCGATCAGTGCACCTTCCAGGGAGGTGCGCTTGCTGACGCGGATGCGCCGGTCGTTCAGCATGGCGCCGTCACCCCGTGTTGCGGTGAACAGTTCCTGGCTGAGCGGGTCGTAGACAACGGCCTGTTCCAGTCGGCCCTTGTGACGGAGTGCAATCGAGACGGCGAACTGCGGGAAGCCGTGCAGGTAGTTGGTGGTGCCGTCCAGCGGGTCGATAATCCACTGGAAGTCGTCACCACGGGTCGCTCCGCTCTCCTCGGCAAGGATCGCATGATCCGGGTAGGCCTTGCGCAGTATGCTGATGATCGCACGCTCGGCATCCCGGTCAACCGAGCTTACAAAATCATTGTGGTCCTTTGCCTGCACGGAAATGCTGTCCAGTTTCGTCATACTTTGGCTGATGATGTTTCCGGCACTGCGCGCGGCACGCACGGCAATATTCAACATGGGATGCATACGGGCGATTTCGTCTGGCTTGCGATTATGAGCGGCTGCGAAGCATAACAGAGATGACCGGCGGCCGGTATGTGCACCGCTGTCCACGGCGCACCGGGGTGAGCTTATTGTCTCTGGCGTGAGTATTTCTTGCGCAGGCGCTCGCGTTCTTTGGGTGACATGTTCTGATATTCATCACGCTTGCGCCTGACCGCCTCGCGCTTGTCAGGCGGCAGGTCCAGGTAATTGCTGGCACCCCGGCGGAGGCGTGACTGTTCGTTCCGGTCGAGTCTGGACCAGTTGCTGCGATGCTTTTTCAGCACTTCCTGCTCGCTACGGCTGAGGTCCTGCCAGGGTATGCCGTTGTCGGCCAGGGCAGGCGCACCGGCGGTGCCGGTCAGGCAGCCGAGTAGCAGGGCGATCATCAGGGTCCGGTACTTCATGTCAGGTATTGCCGTTGTCAGTCGCGCTCTCATGCTGGTTGGCCAGCCACAGGTAGAAATCCAGGTCTTCGTAGATATCGGGAACCGTCTGTCCAGTATCGGCCACCATGTCGGTTGTATCAATGCCGGGCCGACTTGTCCAGAGGCCCACGGTGACAGCCAGTACCAGGGTTGCGGCGGCCGCATAGGGCAGCAGTGATCGACGACGGGCGTGTGAGTTGCCGCTGCGGGCCAGTGCCTGCCGGCGCGCTGCCTCCAGTGCAGTACCGATCCCGGCGCCATCCATCCGCGGTCCCAGTGCATTCGGGTCCAGCTGTTGCCATATGCCGGTGTGGGTACGGCATTGTTCGCAGCTGGTAAGGTGCTGCTCGACGACGGCTTTCTCTTCGGGCCGGTCGTCCAGCAGTCCGGCACGCAGCCGGTCCAGCAATTCAGTGTCAGGATGTTGTTGGTTGTGCATGGGTCCACACCTCCGCCAGTTGCTCTCTCAAAGTCCGCATTGCCCTGAAATGGTGTTGCTTGATACTGTTTTCCGAACATCCCAGTGTCTGGGCGGTTTCCCGGATGCTCAGGCCGCGCCATTCCCGCAGCACGAAGACCTGGCGCTGCCGTTCCGGCAGTGCCAGCATTGCCTCGGCGACCTTGCCCCTGATTTCGCCGGCGACATATTCGACCTCGGGAGCGGTAACGCCATCAGTTCGTTCGGTATCCGGCAGCTCGTACTCCGCCGTGGCCTGGTCGTCATCCTGTTGTTTGAACAACCCGGTCAGCGATACCAGCTTGTGCTTGCCCTGCTCGATCATGCGGCGGCGACGGATATCGTTGATCTTGCTGTTCAGCACGGTGCGGAACAGGGCAGGCCATTCCGGTTCCGGCTTGTTGCGGTAGTACTCAACCATCCGCAGCATGCTCTCCTGGACCGCGTCCAGTGCGGCCTCACGGTCCCAGAG
>JBATGJ010000176.1:0-10809 GCA_049665685.1 Gammaproteobacteria bacterium | reverse complement strand
GTGTTCATCCAGTGGTTGTGTGGACAGCTGGAACGGTCACCATCCCTGTCTACCCGCCTGCAGATCGAATTTCCGGAGTATGCCGTCCACGCAAACATGCAACATGTCCGCGATCTGGTGCAGCGCCTCGATGCAATGGATATTCGCTGCGGCATCGATCATTTCGGCAAGGGCTTTTTTTCGTTCGGCTATCTGCAGACACTGAAGGTGCATTACCTGAAAATCGATGGCAGCTATACGCATGCGATCGATACGGACGAAGACAACCGGTTTTTCATCCGCGCCCTGACGGAAACCGCGCACAGCATCGATATGCAGGTTATTGCGCAGTCCGTCGAAACACCGGCGGAACGCAAAGTGCTCGAGGCACTCGATGTGGATGGAATTCAGGGTTTTTTGACCGGCAAGCCCGCCCCCCTCATCCAGGCCGCCAGCTAGGCGTCAACTCGGAAGTTGAAATCCTGCGCCTCAAGCGCAGCGTCAATGACATGCGCGGAGACCTCGAGACCAGCCGTCAGGCGATACCCCGGCTGCAGGCGGCCCATGAAGAAATAAAGAGCAAGATCAATGATCTTGAAATCAGTTTCAGCACCGACGCCCGCAGTGATCTGTCCGCGGTAGAGGCCGAACTGGCGGCGGTCGGGGAAACCATGCGCAGCCAGCCGGATCGCGTCAACCGAACACTGGTTCGCTCGCCGGTCAGGGGGACCGTCAAACGGGTACTGGTCACCACTAATGGCGGCGTGGTCCAGCCCGGCATGGACCTGGTCGAGATCGTCCCCCTGGAAGGCGGCCTGCTGGTGGAGGCCCATGTGAGACCGGCCGTTATCGCCGTTCTGCACCCGAACCAGGACGCCCAGGTCAAACTAACTGCTTATGATTACGCAATTTACGGCGGCCTCCCGGCTAAACTCGAACATATCAGTGCCGATACCATTAGCTATGAGAGTGGTGAAAGCTTCTTCCTGATAAGGGTCAGGACCGAACGCAATTATCTTGGCACTGCTGACAGGCCGCTGAAGATCATCCCGGGCATGACTGCCATGGTTGACATACTCACCGGCGAGAAAACGGTGCTGGATTACCTGCTGAAACCGGTTCTGCGCGCAAGGGAGCGGGCTTTGACTGAACGCTAGCTGGACACGGAACAGGTGGGTATGAAGACAGGCCAGCAACAGGATCGCAAGACTGTCATGATTTCGACCGGCAATGCACTGCTTGGCGGTCACTACACGCGTATCCTCGAAAAACATTACCGGGTTAACGTAACACCCTCGCTCGAGGCTGTGCTGGAGCAGTCCGGTCAACAAGCACCGGCACTGCTGGTGCTTGACCCGGCAGTGATCAAGAGCAATCTGGACGCGGCGCTGGCAGAGATCCTGACCACCCATCCAGGCATCCGTCTCATCGTCGTTGAAAACGACAGCGACGAAGTGCTTGATCAGTACATTCTGTTCAAGGCCGGTGTCCATGGTTTCTGCAAACATGATATTTCGGCGGCACTGCTCGAGAAGGCCGTTCAGCTCGTCCTCGAGGGCGAATACTGGATCCAGCGAAAACTCATTACACAGGTGATCAGCGAAATCGCCCGGGATGTGAATACCATCGTTTCCAGGCCGGATGGTCCGGATGACACACTGATCAGCAGCCTGACACCGCGCGAACTGCAGGTCGCGCGGATGGTACACCTGGGCGGCAATAACAAGATGATCGCCAGGGAGCTTGATATCTCGGAACGCACGGTCAAGGCTCACCTGAGCGCCATCTTCAGAAAGCTCGATATCGAGAACCGCCTGCACCTGGCTCTCCTTTTCAGCGGAAAAATGTGATGTACGATTGCAAGCCGGTGGCTTGCCAGCACCACCACAACCTGATCAAGGGATTTCGGGAAAGGCCGCAATGAAACGAACAACCATCCGGGTGCCTCTGGCTTTGCTGCTGAGCATACTGGTGTCCGCCAACAGTCATGCAGTCTCACTGCAGGATGTCGTCAGAGAGTCTGTAAAGAGCAATCCCGATGTACTGATCGCCGGCAGCGAACGTGATTCAGTCGAGCAGCAGATGGAACAGGCCAGAGGTAGCTTCTTCCCCCAGGCAGACATCACCGTCGGTAGCGGCTGGGAGACCAGCGACAACCCGACCACGCGGGCGGCTGGCGATGGCTCGAGGAAACACAATCGCGACGAAGCCGAGATCACTGTCCGGCAACTGCTTTACGACGGCAACGGGACGCTGAGTGAATTCCGGCGGCAACGCGCACGCGTCAATTCACGCGCCTATGACACCTTCAGCACTGCCGAGGTCACCGCATTGAAGGCCGTGGAGACCTACCTTGACGTGGTCAACGAACGCAAGCTGGTTCAGCTGGCAGCAAACAATCTGGAAAGTCATCAGAAAACCTATGATCGCATCGTGAAACGCGGGCAGCGCGGCGTTGGCAGCAAGGCGGATGTCCAGCAGTCGCTCGGCAGACTGGCACTGGCACGCACCAACCTGATGGCCCAGGAAAACCAGCGTAAAGATGCCATGGCATCCTTCCTCAGTGTCGTCGGCTACGAGCCCGCGGACCTGGATGAGCCGGAGTCACGCAATCATTTATTGCCCGCCACCCTCGACGAGGCCCTGGAGATGTCCCTGGACAATCATCCACGGCTGAAATCGGCCGGTGCGGATGTGGAAGCGGCCAATCAACAGTATGCTGCTGCCCGGGCCCTGTTCGCGCCACGCGTCCACCTCGAGCTCAGGGGATCGGACAACGACAACCTCGACGGTATTCCCGGCTCCAACAACGACGCCGAAGTCATGCTCCGCGGGCGCTACAGTTTCACCGGTGGCAAGGATGTCGCCCGCCGCCAGGAAACCGTCTACGAACTGGACCAGGCAAGGGAAACCAGGGATCGCACGCGACGCCAGGTGATCGAAAGCGTACGGCTTTCCTGGAATGCCTATGAAACCGCCAGGTCGCAGCTTGAGTATTTCAGGATTCATGTCGATGCGAGCAGCAAGGCCCTGGAGGCTTATCGCAAGCAGTTCAATATCGGCCAGCGCTCACTCATCGATCTGCTGGACCAGGAAAACGAGGTCTTCCAGGCCAACATCAATTATGCGAATGGGCTGAACGATCTGATGTTCGCCGAGTATCGCATTCTTGCCGGTACGGGACGCCTGCTCTGGGCAATGGAAATCCCGTTACCCGAACAGGCCGATACCATCCAGTAAACAGCCTCACCGCAGCGTGCACGGGTGGTAGTGTGCACTCGTTACCCTGTGACGCCCAGTTGCTTTCTTTTGCCATCAGCTGGCTTTAGGATAGGCCGGTCATGCTGGATCACACCCTGATATTCTCCATCTTCCTGATCTTTACAGGTGCGGCTGTCCTCGCATCCATCGCACTGTTTGCCCGACAATCACTGCTGGTGGCCTACATATTCCTCGGTGGCCTGGTTGGGCCCTGGGGCTTGCAGCTGGTCAGCGATGCCTCCGTTATCCAGCAAATCGGCCACATCGGTATTATTTTCCTGTTATTCCTGCTTGGCCTGAACCTGCAGCCCGCCCAGCTGCTGCACATGTTCAGGGCCGCACTGGTGGTGACCATCGCCAGTTCCGCTGTCTTCAGCGCACTCGGCTTTGTGGTCGGCTGGCTGTTCGATTACAGCCTGTACGAGTGCCTCATACTGGGGGCTGTCATGATGTTCTCGAGCACCATCATCGGCCTCAAACTCCTCCCCACCACGGCCCTGCATCACCGCCATATGGGCCAGGTCATGATCAGTATCTTGCTGCTCCAGGATATCATAGCTATTTTTATATTACTGTTATTACAAGGTTTTTCTTCGTCCGGCGTTGAGTGGCAGCAGGCCGGCAGACTGGCCGTGGCCGTGCCCCTGCTGGTGGTAGTCGCCTTCGTGTTCGAACGCTACGTCCTGCAGCACCTCATGCAGCGCTTCGACACCATCCAGGAATATATATTCCTGACTGCCATTGGCTGGTGTATCGGTATTGCGCAACTGGCACAATTCGTCGGGCTTTCGTACGAGATCGGTGCATTCATCGCCGGTGTTTCACTCGCCACCAGCCCCATATCCCTGTATATCGCGGAGAGCCTCAAGCCACTCCGGGATTTCTTCCTGATCATGTTTTTCTTTTCGCTGGGCGCCAGTTTCAACATCACGGTGCTGCCTGATGTCGTCATACCGGCGATGATACTGGCTGCCATGATGCTGGCGATCAAGCCTTATGTATTCTCGAAACTGCTGGTAGCCACCGGGGAGACAGGCAGCCTGCCCGCTGAAGTCGGTGTGCGTCTCGGCCAGATCAGCGAGTTTTCGCTGCTGATCGCGCTTCTGGCACTGAATAGCGGGGCCATTAGCATGCAGGTGTCTTATTTAATTCAGGCAGCGACACTCATCACGTTCATCGCCTCGGCCTATATCATTATGCTCAATTACCCGACACCCATCGCCGTCAGCGATCGGCTCAGGAAGGACTGAGCGTAGCGCAGCAAGTAAATATATATATTGCAAAAAGAACGCTTCTGCAGTACAAATCACATCCAACGTTGATGGAGTCGGCTTTACTGCATGGAACAACATCGCCAACCTGGCACACCGGTCAACCTGAGCGCCCTGCTGATTGGCGAGAGGACTGTTCCCAAAGGATGTCGGGTCATGCACGTCAGCAGCCATGGCATGCTGCTGCACTGCGAAGCAGACGGACGTCCGCGCACATTCAATGATGGTGACTCGGTCGACATACATCTGACTGTCCTGCATAACGGCGAGCAGAAGAAGCTAACCATTCCCTCACATGTCAGGCACGTGGCTGAAAACAGCCTGGATGTCGAATTCCACCATCCCGACCCGGTGCTGCTCGACCTGATCGAGTCCTACCGCACCAGTGAGGAACACACACTGGAAGCGATTGTCGGCGATACGCATACCGGTAATGAAGATCCGGATGTAATCCCCATGCCCGGCACGCAAGTGCATCAGCATCGTGCCCGCAAGGAGGCCGACAGCCACAGCGGCCAGCCCGGCTGGCGAAGCGGACTCCTTCCGGGACTGGTCGTCCTGCTCTGCATGGTAGCCCTGCTTGCCACTGCCTTTATCTATACCAGGAGTCTGCACACCCGCGTCAGCACACTTGAACTGAACGCCGGCAACCGCGACAGTGAACTGGCGGACATGCAGAACAAGCTGTTCAGCGCCAGCCTGCTGGAAGGCAAGTATGCATCGCTGGACGCACGGATCTCCGCACTGGGTAATGCCCTTGCGAATCTCGAGCAGCGCGTGCAGACGATCTTTGCTGGCACTACCGTCGATGCTACAAAGATCAAACCGGCAGCCAAAAAGTCCGGCGAGCTTGACAGAGAACGCCCGTCAGCTTCCAGGCCCGCTATATTTTCCGGCACCGTGATACGTTCTGCGACCGGGACCGGGACACCGGACAACACGGTCGGCGAACCTGCACAGCTGTCAACACCCAGGACCGCAACGACACCCTCGCCTGCCACCGGTCAGGCATCTGCGCGCCAGCCTCTAGCATCCAGACAGCAAGCCACAGATGAAAACCAGCCGGCCTCTACCGCTGCCAAAGACGCCGGCCCCTGGGCGATCAACCTGATGTCGTCCCTTGATCGTCAATATCTGCAAACAGTTGCCCGCCGCGCGGAATCAGCGGATATTCCGACCGTACTGACCAGTGCCGTCGTCAAGGGCAAACAATACTGGCGATTGCAGGTTACCGGCTTCAGGTCACTTGCCGGGGCAAAGGCACGCGCCAGTGAGATCCAACAGACACTCGGCATCAAGGAAGTCTGGTTCCTGAAGCGCAAGCCAGCTACATAACCAGGCCCACGTGACAGGTGCCTGCATATGACAGGCATATGAAGTTATCATTCCCACTGAGGTGGGAAACTCCGGTAATGAAGCAACTCCGTGCCCTCACCTTTGATCTGGATGACACCCTGTGGGACAACACACCGGTACTCATGGCAGCCGAGCAGTCACTCTATGACTGGTTGTGCAGGCACTACCCGCACATTAGCAGGCACTATGGCCCCGACGACATGCCAAATATGCGCTTGTGTCAGGCGGCGACAGTCAATCTGTCGCGCACATTCCCGGTGCGTATCAACATACAGGAGGTTCACATGCAACACGCACTCAACCAGCTAACCACGCTCACGAGGCAGAAAAACTTTGTCGCCTTGCTTCTGTGCTGGTGTTGCCACTCGGACTTGGCGCATCAGTGCCACCCCCGGACAAGCTGACTGCGGCTCCTGTGCCATCCCCGGAACTCGACCCAGTCGAGGTTGTACGCATCCAGGTGAAGGTACTGCCCAACAACAGCCCCAGGAATGAAGGTATTGAATTGACCTATCGCTTCGCCTCGCCAGAGAACAGGCGCTTCACCGGCCCACTGGCCCGCTTCGTACAAATGGTGCAGTCTGAACCCCATGATCGGCTGCTAAACCACCGTCAGGCACGTTATGAGCCACTTGCATATTCCGGCAATGAGGCCCACCAGCCGGTCATCATTACAGACTCGGCAGGCGAGGAAATCGCCTATCACTGGGTACTTGTGCGCCAGACTGAAGGCGAGTTCAAGGGTTGCTGGATGACGGATGCCGTGATCCCTTCAGTGCGGCCGGGGCAGCGTGTAATCACACATCTGGTTAATCACAGCCACCAGACGAACAATTTTTGAATTACAGAGTCATATAAGAGTGGATCTAACGTCCGGGATTCCTGCCATAGCGCACAATTCGACAGAAATGGATCTGACCCGAATACTGACCTGACATTCGAGTACTACTGGCTGTTTTAAATAACAGCAACCTCAAGACTCTGGAGGTTATTTATGAGCATAAACCCTTTTATTGCCCCTTTTGAGCAACTACCTGCAACCCTGCCTGTCTTCCCCCTGCCGGGTGCAATCGTCATGCCGGGCAATGAGTTACCTTTGAATATCTTCGAACCACGTTACCTGAACATGATAAGTGATGCGCTGAGCAGCCATCACATGATTGGCATGATTCAACCTGATCCTGTTGCCATGGAAAAAACCGGCCTCTGTCAGACCGGCTGTGCCGGGAGGATCACACAGTATCGCGAGACAAATGATGGCCGCATCGAAATGGTGCTGAGCGGAGTATGTCGTTACGATGTCAGCGAGGAGTTGCCGACCACCCGCGGCTATCGTCTGATCATCCCGGACTGGTCACGCTTCCCGGATGATTATGCTGACCACGACAGCGATCTGCGCAACGAGCATGATCTTCTCATCCATACGCTAAGAAGTTATTTCGAAGTCAAGGATCTCGAGGTCGACTGGTCCATGCTCGAACGCCTGCCGACGGTAAGATTGCTGAACAGCCTGAGCATGGCATTACCACTCAGCGAGCAATCCAAACAGGTGTTGCTGGAGACAGTCAAACCACTGGAGCGACTCCAGACATTCGCTGCCATGCTCCAGAGTGAGCTCCGCCCACCCAGTTCAGCAACCCGTCATTGAGTGCAGATGCCGCTGTCTTTCCGGCCATGTTAATTCCCACATCGAGGACTGTGCAAAAATTGGCCAGCGCATCCATGCCTTGCGGTTGTCCCGTCATCGCCAGGATGGGCCTCGAGTGCGGCACAGAGAACCTGTGATATTTCACACCCCCAAAATGATTGGCAGCGCAATGCATGCACCAGGAATATTCATTGTTCTGGCAATCTTTGCCCTGCTGATTACGGACACAAGCCTCGCCCGGTCGCCGAGTGTTTCAAATGAGCGCTATACATTCACCACCCCATCACCGGGTGGTATCGGCAAGATTTATTTCGGGCGCGAGATCGCACAGATCATGGGACACCGTGGTGCGCGGTGGCTGGAAAGAAAATCCAGGATCTATGAGGAGGCTCCCGACCAGGCCGTACAGGCAATGGAGCTCTTACCCGATGCGGTAGTCGCCGACATTGGTGCCGGCACCGGTTATTTTACGTTCCGGTTAGCCACACGGGTTCCGGACGGTCGCGTCTACGCGGTCGACATTCAGCCCGATATGCTGGACATCATCCGCAAACGTATGCAACGTCGGGCAGTGGATAACGTGCTTCCAGTCCTGGGCGAAACGAATGATCCAGCTTTACCTGAAAACGCCGTCGATGCAGTCTTGCTGGTGGACGCCTACCACGAATTTGACCATCCTTATGAGATGATGAGTGGGATCGTGCAGTCCCTGCGTCTTGGCGGCAGGGTATATCTGATCGAGTACCGCGGTGAGGACCCGCAAATACCCGTCAAACCGTTGCACAAGATGGCCCAACAGCAGGCCATCAGGGAGATGCACGCTGTTGGGTTGGTCTGGCTAGAGACCAGGGATTTCCTGCCAACACAGCATTTCATGGTGTTCGAAAAGCCCGATACAGCTTCATCAGGACCTTAACTGGCACAGCACGTCTCGAACCCGGGGTCCCACCCCCCAGGAGAAGAAACAATATCTGGGCTTCAGACGCAACATGTCTGACACAGAAGATAAGGTTGACGGGCCGTGGTATGCCCGGCTGACTGACGACAACCTGAAACACAATTATGAAAAGCTGGGCAGTGGCCTGACCTTTGAGGAGGCCAGCAAGAAGGCGCGGGAATGGTTTGACCAGGTGGCGGACGCTGACAAGGACGCGATCCACTACACCGTCAAGGATGCCGTCTCAGCCTATATCAGGCACCTGAAGGTCCACCGGTCCGAGGGTGTAGCAGATGATACAGAGAAACGCCTCAACAAGAATCTGACGGACGAGCTGCAGGAGATGCAACTCGTTAAGCTCAAGACATCCATGCTGAAGGATTGGCGTGATGGTCTCGTCAGGCTTTCAGATGACCCCGAAGATATCAGGCGCTCCAAGAGTAGTGCTAACCGGGTCTTGTCGATGCTCAAGGCTGCACTGAATCTCGCCTTTGAAAATGAGAAAGCCGTTAGTGATAAAGAATGGCGACGGGTAAAGCCCTTCTTGAAGGCCGATGAAGCCCGCAAGCTATTCCTGACAGACAAGCAGGTTCAGCGCCTGCTGGATAAGACTGAAGGCGGATTTCATGACCTGCTGGATGCCGCTGTCAACACCGGCGCACGATATGGCGAACTTGCCAATGCCAAGGCATCCGACTTTGACCCCAAGCAGGGCATTCTGATCCTGACGGGTAAGACCGGCACCCGTGATGCCTACCTGTCAGATGATGCCCTTGCCGTCTTCAAGAAGATTACACGCAACAAGCTCCCCGGTGCATGGTTACTGACAAAGGATGACGGGGAACCTTGGGGCAAGAATCACCATACCCGCATGATGCACGAGGCCGTGAAGGCCGCAAAGCTGCCACGCGATACCGTATTTTATTCCCTTCGTCACCATCACATCAGCAAGGCCCTGCTTGCAGGAATACCGCCTCAGGTTGTCGCAGAGAACTGCGGCACCAGTGTCCGCATGATCGAAAAACACTACGGCAAATTCATGGCAAGTGACCGCAGGGAAATGCTCAACAGGGTTTCACTGGGGGCATAAATGAATCTCACACGCACAAGTATTAGAAAACTGGCGGCTGAGCTGTCTCAGCATCCCTATTATGCAGAACATGTCGAAGAGTTAATCCACGCCACAAACACCAATGAATCGCGGCATATTAACTTTCTGCCGCCCAAGACCCAGACATCCGATGACTTCACATTATTGATTCATCTATGGTGCGCGATGAACGGACTTGACTCATACGAAACAGGCAATCCAGAGCCTACGGGCTGGCATGGTAAAGAGTACGCATCGAGAGCCAACCTCTTACTTGAAATTAACCGGGACGAGTTGGACGAGTTCTTGAAAGAAAATAAGCTCCGAGCCTTGAAGAAAAAGACAAAGCACAGACGTAAAACCAGAAACCCAATCTATGAATTGGCTGAGAAGAGAGATAAATACTATCTCGCCATACCTGAACCGTTGCCTGATTATCAAACTTTGTTGACTGAGTTGATAGATGCTGACCAATCAGAGGATAAGTGACCTTACCCCCTCGATCCTGAGCATGACAGGGTTAATCGGCTGGAAACTGCCCCATGAAAGCGGTAATAGGCAGAATCACTGCTGGTTTTAGCATTGTGATTCATGTGGTTACAGCAGACATATCCTAATTTACGGAATATCTATGGAATATGCCAAGTACAGGCGACCGTGGAAGATTGAGGGAGAAACAGAGAGAAAGAGAGAGTAAGACGTTTGTTAGATGGTTCGACTCTTAATCAACCCACCATTAGATACACCTCAAGTGGCTCTCTGTTATATCTTGAGGAGAACCAATCCCTGCGGCTTGGAGTATCTCCTGCCTGTCCGTATCGTGGATATTCTTGAGGAAGATGATGCACTCCTTCTTTGCTTCCTCAAAGCTTATGGGTTCAGACACGACTTCTTTCTCGACAGCCTTACGCTTCGGCGCGACATAGTTGGCTAACTCGCCATACATACGCCCTGCCAGCGCCCTGTCACCCTCTGCCTCAGCCTCCTGGGCCAGTCTTGCCATTGCAGTGATCGGATCACAGCGCATGGCTTCCAGGCGCTCGACAACTGCCTGGGTCCTGGCGTTAGGTGTACCCTGTTTGCGACCACCTGTTTTACGTCCTGCAGCCATGTCTATTCACCTCTACTTTAGAAGCCTTGTTAAGCCTTATCTCGCTTTGTTACTCATTGTTTTGCATGCATATTATATCATAATACTGTATATTTATACAGTCTTCGCTGCAGAGTGATTCTTTATGTCGTACAGATAGTGATACCCCATTTATTG
>JBATGJ010000175.1:0-7265 GCA_049665685.1 Gammaproteobacteria bacterium | reverse complement strand
ATCCAGGCCGATGAGGGACACGATGCCTTCCTCATGAAGATCCCGTATTACCATAAGGTATTCGATGCCTACATGCTGCGACTGGCACGGGAGATCACGGTATGAGCCTGCGCCCGGACCTCGAAATCATCAGCAACTGGATCAAACCCGGCAGTCGTCTGCTGGATCTCGGTTGTGGTGACGGGGCCCTGCTGCGCCACCTGCAGGAAACGCGGGATGTCACCGGTTATGGGCTGGAGATCGACGATGACAACGTCACACGTTGTGTTGATTCCGGCGTCAATGTCATCCAGGTCGACCTCGATGCCGGACTGCAGGACTTTTCCGGGCGGTCATTCGATTACGTCATCATGAGCCAGACCCTGCAGGCGGTGCATTACCCGGACCGGCTGCTGGAGGAAATGCTGCGCATCGGCCACGAGGGCATTATCACCTTCCCCAACTTTGCACACTGGAAGAATCGATTCCAGCTGGCGGTCGGCGGCATGATGCCGGTGACACGCACCCTGCCGAATCCGTGGTACAGCACGCCGAACATCCACATGTGCACCGTGGAGGATTTCGAGGCACTGTGTGAGGTACGCGGTATCCACATCATCGAGCGCATCATGGTCAACGATGATTATGCTCGCACACCCGCCGGCAATCTCATGCCCAACCTGCTGGGACGCACCGCCATCTATCGCTTCAGGCAACAGTGACGGACACGCGCAGCTGGCTGGAGGCCGTCTCTATCTACACGCGCCCGCGTGTGATCGCCATGGTCTTTCTTGGCTTTGCGGCCGGCCTGCCGTTCCTGCTGGTATTCTCGACCTTGACCTACTGGCTGAGCGACGCCGGGGTCGAAAAGTCCACCATTGGCTTCTTTACCTGGATCGGCATTACATACTCCATCAAGGTTTTCTGGGCACCGGTCATCGACCGGTTGCCGCTCGCACTGCTGTCGCGAAAGCTTGGACAGCGCCGCGCGTGGATGCTGCTGGCCCAGTTCACCATCGTGCTGGGCCTCACCGGCATGGCATTCACGGATCCGGCAACACAATTAACGCAACTCGCCCTGCTCGCCCTGCTGGTTGCATTCGGCTCGTCTACCCAGGATATCAGCGTCGATGCCTGGCGCATCGAGGCCGTCGAGCGGGAGCTGCAGGGCGCCATGGCGGCCACCTATGTCCTCGGCTACCGCGTCGCCCTGCTGGTGGCGGGTGCCGGCGCGCTCTATCTGGCCGAGTTCCAGTCATGGCCATTCGCCTATCTGAGCATGGCCGCCCTGATGGGTGTCGGCATCATGACGACGCTGGTCATCCGTGAACCGCAACATGTTCGCGATGCACAAACCGCGGCCCTCGAGGAAAAACTGGAGCGCATCATCGGCATCAGGGACAGGCAATCGCCCTGGCAACGCCTGGCTGCCTGGTTCTCCGATGCGGTGGTCAGCCCGTTCGTCGAGTTCTTCCAGCGCAACGGTGCATTGGCCATCCTGGTCCTGCTGCTGGTCGGGGCCTACAAGCTGAGCGATATCACCATGGGCGCCATGGCAGGCCCGTTCTACCTCGATCTTGGCTTCAGCAAGACCGAGATCGCGAATGTCACCAAGGTGTTCGGCTTCTTCATGACCATTTTCGGCGCATCACTGGGTGGCGTCCTGGTGGTGCGCTTCGGTATCCTGCGCCCGCTGCTGGCCGGCGCCATCCTGGTTGCCTCCACCAACCTGCTGTTCGTCTGGCTGGCCAACAGTGAACCCAACCTCACGTCTCTGGCAGTCGTCATCAGTGCCGATAACCTGTCGGGCGGACTGGCAACCTCGGCCTTCATCGCCTGGCTCTCCAGCCTGGTCAACAAGACCTATACCGCCACCCAGTATGCGTTGTTCAGCTCGCTGATGACCCTGCCGGCAAAATTCGTCGGCGGCTTCTCGGGCATCGTGGTCGATGCCACCGGCTACGCCACGTTCTTCCTGTACGCGGGTCTGCTCGGCATCCCGGCCATCCTGCTGGTGACCGTCCTGATGTACCGGCAAGGCACAGCCACCGCGACGACCTGAACCAAGTCTGGCGATCTTGCCCCAGCAGCCAGATACGGCGCTGTGTGCAGATGACTGTTTTATATTGATTAGCTGACTTATCTTGCAAGTTCTGCCGGATATTTCCGGCACAATAACAGGGGGCTTTCGGCCTCACCCCCACCGGAGATTCGACTACGCTTGCAGGTATGAGAAAAATAACCATGAAAAAAAGAAACACCGGCGAGCGCCGCTGGGGACTGGACACGGGATTTCCCGTCAAAGACTCTCACGGGATACTGGTCATCACCGAGCGCAGGAATAGTCCGGACCGTCGGCTGGAGAATACCTCCCTGGAGGAACGGCAATTGATGTTTGCCAGTATGCCGACGCCGGAGATTGAGTAGCAGCGCCTCGTTAGCCCGAGGAAAACCTGCCAGAGAGTACACCGTTGTCACAGAACAGGCAGAGGCCCCTGAATACCTTGCCTGCCACGCCCGCCTCGGCTTTAGGCTTCCTGCGTCGCTCTACCTCCTGCATGGCCCAGGCCAGCCTCTCGACCGGTTCCCGGTCTCACCTCCTCCATGCAGTCGTGCGTGGGCATCACTCGGGATGGAATGAGTTGTCTTTTCTCTGTGTGCTCTGTGGCAGTATGTGATTTTTCTTGCGTCTTTTCCCGAAATTTATTCGCGCCTGCAAGGCGCTCCTACAAAGAATATTTAAGCTGCTTGCTTGGCCATTGGCCTGTAAGCCCCCACGTTTCACATTTCACATTTCACGTTTCACGTTTCACGGTATTTTTTCACGCCGGCAAGGTATGCCTACAAATCGTAGTCGTAATCCATGATCAGCGGTGCGTGGTCGGAAAAGCGCTTGTCCTTGTAGATGCGTGTACCGGTCACGCGCTGCCCGATGGCCGGGGTTGCCACCTGGTAATCAATCCGCCAGCCGACGTTCTTCGCCCAGGCCTGTCCCCGGTTCGACCACCAGGTGTACTGGTCCGGTTCCTGGTTGACGGCACGAAAGGTGTCGACAAAACCGGCCGGCCCGAACAGCTCATCCAGCCACGCACGTTCCTCGGGTAAAAAGCCGGAGTTCTTGCGGTTACCGCGCCAGTTCTTCAGGTCGATTTCCTGGTGGGCAATATTCCAGTCACCGCAGAGGATGTACTCGCGTCGCTTGCGCCTGAGCGCACGCAGGTAGGGCATGAAACGGTCGAGAAAGCTGAACTTGACGGCCTGTCGTTCATCACTCGATGAACCGGATGGCAGATAAACGGACACCACGCTGAGGGGCCCATAACGGGCCTCGATATAGCGGCCCTCAGCATCCATGTCCGGCCAGCCCAGCCCACTGATGATCTTGTCGGGCCGGCGGCGGCTGTAGATCGCCACACCGCTGTATCCCTTCTTCTCGGCGTCATGGAAATGCACATGCCAGCCGCGCGGCCAGAACACCTTGTCCTGCAGCTGCGCAACCTGTGCCTTGGTTTCCTGGATACAGACCACGTCGGCCTGCTGGCGGGTCATCCACTGGAAGAAACCCTTGCCTGCGGCCGAGCGGATACCGTTGACGTTGACAGTGATGATGCGCATGCTTTTCTCCGGGTGTGTATGATAGCGACCTCGCCGGAAAAAACATCTTTACTGACATGAAGGATTATCAACGCGATTTTATCGACTTCGCCATCCGCGCCGGCGTGTTGCGCTTCGGCGAGTTCACCCTGAAATCCGGTCGCACCAGCCCTTATTTCTTCAACGCCGGCCTGTTCAATACCGGTGAACACCTGGCAAACCTCGGACGCTGCTATGCACAGGCCATCATTGACAGCGGCATCGACTTCGATGTCCTGTTCGGCCCGGCCTACAAGGGCATCCCGCTGGCCACCGCCGCGGCTGTCTCGCTCGCCGAGCATCACCGGCTGAACAAACCCTGGTGCTTCAACCGCAAGGAGGCCAAGGGACATGGCGAAGGTGGCAATCTGGTCGGCGCACCACTCGACGGCAGGATCCTGGTCATAGACGATGTCATTACGGCCGGTACTGCAATCCGCGAGTCTGTCGATATCATCGAGGGCGCCGGTGCAACACTTGCCGGTGTCGTGATTGCGCTCGATCGTCAGGAGCGTGGTCAGGGTGACCGTTCTGCCATCCAGGAAGTCGAGCAATCACTGGGTGTAACAGTAGCCAGTATCGTGAAGCTCGAGCACCTGCTGGAATACCTTGAGACACGGGATGATCGTGCTGGAGATGTCGCCAGGATAAAGGCCTATCGACAACAATACGGGGTATGACATGGCTACTCTGCCCGTAAAATCTTGCTGTCAGGAAAATTCGCAACCGGAATTTATACCCCGTGATCAAATATGATTACTTGTAATACAATTGTCACATATACCGTTTAAGCTTCTGAATATAATTTTCATCCCGTTTTGCAATAGTCTGAATTTGACAGGGAATCACCTGGCCGGAAAGCATGCTGTATTGCAGACATACCAGGAAGCGAAATGCCACGGTAACGACACCAATGACCTGCAAGGAAGGAGTGCTTGGTTTATGAGTAAGCGACCCGGCTATTTTTACCAACAGTCAGGAGTAATTCCATTTCGAAAGCGCAACGGCAAGCTGGAACTGCTCATGGTCACCTCGACCAAGAAAAAGCGCTGGGTTATCCCCAAGGGTGTCAAGGAGCGGCACTTGTCGGCGAAAAAATCGGCCCTCAAGGAGGCCTGGGAGGAAGCAGGCATCCGCGGCAAGATATCCAGGCCGCCTATCGGCGCCTACCGCTACCGTAAATGGGGCGGAGTCTGCACGGTTCAGGTATACGCCATGGAGGTCAGCAAGGTCTTCAGGCACTGGGAAGAAAGTTTTCGCGACCGCAAGTGGTTTACCCACCGCGAGGCACTGCAATGCATCAAGGGCAAGGATTTGCAACGCATCGTGCGTCAGTTACCCGATTTCATATAAGCTCCAGCCATGTTTGCCCCGGAAGTTCAAATCCACAAAAAATTGCCACAGAGGGCACAGAGAGAAATACATCTAGGTAATACTGGCTAGTACCTCTGTACTAATAAAATGTATCGTGCAGGGAATGCAGTCGTTCCCGTTATTCTTGGCTCTGTGCCCTCTGTGGGAATTTTTTGTGTAATCAGGCGTCCCGAATTATCACTGCTACCCGATAATCAGCGTAACTCCCACCAGTAGCGTGACTACTTCAAACGCACGCTTGATCCAGCGGTTGCCGGACTTGATCGCCAAATGGGCGCCGATATAACCACCCAGCAGAGAACCGGCCAGCAACGCCGGCAGCCAGCTCCAGCGGATCTCGCCGAGCATGCCCAGGGTCAGTGCCCCGCCGCCATTCCAGAACACACCTACCAGGATCAGGGTATATGCAATGGCGCGTCGGTAATCGAGGCCAAACCAGCGCACCAGCCAGAGGGTCACGAACAAACCGGTTCCGGAGGTCAGCGAGCCGTTTAGTATTCCTATGAAAAACAATACGATACCGCCAGCAAGGCTGCCATGCCGGTCCCGGTGTGCCGGGCGGACTGTCTGCCCCAGTGCGGGATTAAGTCCGGAATAAATGCCGAGTCCTGTTGTCAGAAACCCTAGTGCCACTTCGGCCAGCCGCTCCGGTACCTGCAGGATGCTGCCGGCACCCAGCACGACGCCCGGCAAACCGAACAGCAGGATGGTCAGGGTGAGCCGGCGCTCAAGCGGCTCCTCTCTCAAGTGTCGAACTGTAGCGCCGATACCAAGTGCAACACTTGCCACCTTGTGCGTGGCGAGTGCGATGGCGAATGGAAGTCCAAGAAAAATCAGTGCCGGCAATTGAATCAGGCCCGCACCACCGCCCGAGAAGGCCGAAAATACGTTGGCTACGAGCGAGATAAAAAACAGCGCGGCCTGCTCCATCCTAAATATCCCTCTGTTTTGGGACAGGTATATAATGGTGAAGTGATGAGCATACATTTTTCGCGATACGATTGAACGCTGATTTATGAAACTGATTCCGACACTTCGCCTGCTGGTAATCCTGACGACTGCATCTGCAGCAGCAGCAACGCACGCGGACCGGCGCACCTACAAGTGGATCGATGCGGACGGCAATGTCACCTACAGTAGCCGCATGCCGCCGGAATCCACCCAGCATGAACGCAAGGTAATCAACAAGCAGGGTCGCGTAATCAAGATTTACAACGCACCACTGACCGCGGAAGAAAAGGTCGAGCAGGAGCGCTTGGCCGAACTCGCGGCCAAGAAAAAGGAACGGGCCAGGAAACGCGCCATACATGATCGCAGCCTGCTGGCAACCTACTCCAACAGCAAGGATATGGAAAAGGCACGTGATGCCAAGGTGTCTTTGATCAAGTCACTTATGCACCTGACCAACAGTCGTATCAAGTCCATGCAATCGCGCCTGCTGACGTTGTCTGAAGAGGCGGCACAGTTTGAACGCAGCGGTAAACAACTGCCCTTCACACTCCACAGCCAGATCACCAACCTGCGTGACCAGATTGCGCATAACAAGCGCATCGCCAAGGACAAGGAAGCCGAAGTCGATGAGGTCAAACGCCAGTTTGCGATGGACATCGCGCGTTACGAGGAACTGACTGCCGATGAGCCACAAGTCGTCAAACGTGGCCCTACACCACTGGAAATTGCTTCCAATAACCCAAACATCACGCTCGACCGCCACGACCGTACACTGTTGACCACGTTTTCCAGTGAGGAAGACCTGCTGTTTGCGCGCAACGAGGAACTCGAGAATATCGATTTCAATATCAGGCAGGCCTACGACCGCATCGATACCATGCAGAACCATCTCGCCGAGCTGTCCAATAACGCAGATGAATACGAGGCCGATGGCGAGATTCTGCCGGACACGCTGCTCGTGCAGATGAAGCAGGTCATGGCCGAGATTACGGAAACCGAGGCCTTGCTCATGGAAAAACGCGTGGAGAAACAAAAAATCCTGGGCCAGTTCGAGCAAGACATCCAGCGCTTCCGCGTGTTGACCGCCAGTAACTGATAACCGCTACTGCACAAGCGCACCACGTGCGCGTTAATGACGTGTAATTATCTGTTGCGGTAATTTATCTTGCCGTGTCTTTCTGTGGATTTCGTGGCCATTATTTGTGCGTATAGCGCACCCTGAAAACGTGTCGTCTCACGTCCCACTTTTCACTTTTTCACTTTTCACTTTTCACTTTTCACGTTTCACGTTTCACGTTTCACGTTTCACTTTTTTACTTTTCACTTTT
>JBATGJ010000174.1:0-4348 GCA_049665685.1 Gammaproteobacteria bacterium | reverse complement strand
GGGTCGTGTATGCTTTCACAGTCATGCAGGCTCATCGCATAAATTTCCACCGGGCACCAGGCCGATAACTGCCTGCCGGTTTTTTCATGGTCCAGCTGCCCACAGTCTCCGAGGCCGATACCCGCGACGCGTTCATCCCGACACCGATCGATGACTACGAGCTGGTCGATTTCGGCAATGGGTGCAAGCTGGAACGCTGGGGTGAGTATCTGGTGGAGAGTCCTGACCGGCTGGCCCGCGGTCAGCCCGGCGATCATCACTGGAATGCCGACTGGATTTATATTGCCGATGTCGGTGTCCAGGGGCATTGGGAGCCGACGCGCAGCGGTCTGCTACGCGAATGGTTCGTTAGCCTGCAGGGACAGACGCTCTGCTGCCGGCTGGATGCGCGCGGGCGGGTCGGCCTGCGTGGTCGGGACCTGGCGTGCGCGCAGTGGATCAGCCAGCGCGTCGAGGGGTGTTACGATCTCGATGATATCCGTGTTCTGAACCTGTTCGGTGGTAACGGCTTCGTCTCGGCGCAGGCGCTGAAGGCGGGCGCATCGGTCATCCACGTCGATAGCAGCGCAGACATGTTGTCGCTGGCAGCCGAGAATGCCGGCCGTAACAACATCGAGTACGTGCAGGAAAATGTCATGGACTATGTCGAGGACCTGCTGCGCCGTCAGCGGCGTTTCGACATGATTATTCTGCCCATCCCGCCGACCGGGCACGGACCCAAGGGTGAATTCTGGGACCGCGAGGTCGATATGGCGCGGCTGGTCAAATATCTCCCGCGGATGATTAGCAAGAACTGTCTCGGTGTATGGCTGTCCACCGACAGCGGCGCGATCATCTGGAAGGCCGAGGGCCTGGGCCAGTTGCTGCGCGAGGCGTTGCCCGGGTGCACCATCGAGCCGCTGCAGCTCGGTGTGCAGACACCTGACGGGCGTACCCTCATGGCCGGGGTTGCCGCACGCTGGTATGACGATACCGAATTCCTGCAAACCAGCGACATGCCGCTGATTGCCGCGCAGCTCGAGGAGCGGCTCGACATCCACATGATTTCGCTGGGCGCGGCCGAGGAACCGGCGCGCGCGCTGGCGGAATTTCCGCGTGAACAACAGGACTTCGTGTTGCACTGGGCCAGCATCGTCACGCGTACAAGCTCCGGCATGGCGCTGAATTTTGTCTCTCATGTATGTCCTGCACTTCGTCTGATGGATACGGATGGCGTCGAGGCATGGCTGCTGGCATGCATGGATATCTATGACACAAAGGGATTGCATCCTGCTGTCGCCATGTTCAAGGACGTGGAAAACTTCGCGCGCGAGTACCAGGCGCGGACCACCGGCGTGGCATTTGAAAACGTCGTCAACGTGCTGGAAATGTTTGTGCATGGCCTGAACGGCCGGCGCCTGAAAATCGAGTGCAGCGATGCCGCCTGGACTGACACAGAGACCGTCTTCCTGCCGGCCTCCGTGGCACGTTACGAGGCACGTGAGGACAATTTCCAGCTGTACAAGGCCATGGTGGTGCACCAGTGGGCACAGACCTGGTTTGGTACCTGGCGCATTCAGCCAGAGGAAGTGTTCGGCCGTTTCCCGGACCGTGATTGGGCCGTTGCCTGTTTCCATGTGCTGGAAACACTCCGGCTCGATGCCAGGATCAGGACGACTTTGCCGGGCGTATATCGCTTGCTCGAGCGCTTTCGCAAGGACAGCCGGATGGAACTGTCGGGTGACTGGCAGGCGGCGGCGGAACATCTGTCGAAGCCTGGTGCCGGCGTGGAAGACACACTGGTCTGGCTGCAGCGGCTGGTGGGTACTGCCGTGCCGGGCCCGGTGCTCTACCAGGGTGTTATGAAGCCGGATGTCGTGGACAAGGTACGCAAGGCACGCATGGAGACCGACCGGCAATCATTCCGCCTGCATATGATGCGCCTCGAGCAGGACTTGCTGGATGCGCAGGACGAGGTTGAGGAACAGTTCGAGACCGGTGAAGACGAATCAAGCGAGGCAGCCGACGAGCGTCGGCTGCCGTTCGAATTGCGCGAGATCAAGTCGGATGAGCACCCGGACGGCTTTGTCTTCGAAATGGAGCTGGACGGCAAGCCGATCGAGCCGCCGGAAAATGTCCGGGGCACGATTGCCTCGATCTTCCAGGACATCGGGGACATTCCGGATGATTACCTGTATGCGGCCGGTGAAGGCGCCTACCATGCGCAGGCTATCGGCGAACAGAGTGCCGAGGATGTCTGGAAGGGAACCTATCACGAGGAGGGCGCGTTTCTTTACAATGAATGGGACTACGAGCGCCAGAACTACCGCAAGAACTGGGCGGTATTGCGCGAGCTCGAGGTGAGTCCGCGCGAAGACGATTTCGTACGCGACACACTGACCAAGTACCGCGGCCTGACTGCCCACCTGCGCCGCACCTTCGAGGCCCTGCGTGGCGAGGACAAGCTGCTGAAGAAACAACCCTATGGCGACAACGTCGACATCGACGCACTGGTTGAGGCCTGTGCCGACACCACCATGGGCATGGAGATGCCGGATCGCCTGTTTACCAAGATGCACAAACTGGAGCGGGATATCGCGGTGATGTTCATGGTCGACATGAGCGGCTCCACCAAGGGCTGGATCAACGACGCCGAGCGCGAGGCACTGGTGCTGCTGTGCGAGTCCCTGGAGATACTGGGCGACCGCTACGCGATTTACGGCTTTTCCGGCATGACGCGCAAGCGCTGCGAGGTTTATCGTGTCAAGCAATTCGACGAGGAATATACAGACACGGTGCGCGGTCGCATCAGTGGTATCCGGCCCAGGGACTACACCCGCATGGGTGTCACCATCCGTCACCTGTGCCATTTACTGAATCAGGTGGAGGCACGCACCAAGTTGCTCATCACCCTGTCGGACGGCAAGCCGGACGACTATGACACCTATCGCGGTGCCTATGGTATCGAGGATACGCGCCAGGCACTGATCGAGGCCAAGCGTAACGGCATTCATTCCTTCTGCATTACGATCGACACCGAGGCCCGCGACTATTTGCCGCACATGTATGGTGCCGTGAATTACGCCGTCATCGATGAAGTACGCAAACTGCCACTCAAGGTATCGGATATCTATCGACGCCTGACAACCTGATACGTCACACTACCGAACATTAACAATGTCAGCTGTCGTTATGACGCGACAGTCTGGCTTGTTTGCTGAATGGGCAGGCAATCGCTTTGACACCTTAATACAAGGGATATTTACACCTGAAGCATTTTAACAATGTTCGTCTTGTGTGAAATGTGTCACCCGTTTGCGACACTATTACGCTGTCTTGCGCATGTTTCAGTTTTGTGCGTGACGCATTGAATCGGTGCATTTGCGACGTATTGTGCATGCATTAACTAGACTTGCGTATGAAATTTATGCTTGGTGACGTTTTGTGACATTCATCAATATGTATTTTAACAATAGGGTGTTATAAAAGACGTCAACAAGGAGGTGCTGCTATGTTTATTGACAACCTGACATTAACCGCTATCGGTTTTTTTGTAGTTGGGCTTTTGTGTACAGTTCGATTTTGTATCTTCGATCTGTGCGGTGGTCCCCACAAGTCCGGTCGATACGACGATCCATCGGAGTAGCATGCACTATAGTCATCACCCGCTCCGCCGGGTGATGACTATAGTGGTAGAACATCCGCGCAACGATACCCCTTCCATCTCATCTCAACTTCACGTCCGGTCAGATAGTTCTGCGCCGGAGTGATGGTTGCGCAGGTCACGGCTGTCCTCGCC
This sequence comes from Gammaproteobacteria bacterium, assembly GCA_049665685.1. Taxonomy (GTDB): domain Bacteria; phylum Pseudomonadota; class Gammaproteobacteria; order UBA9214; family UBA9214; genus UBA9214. The sequence goes on along the minus strand of JBATGJ010000174.1, from coordinate 570 downwards.
GACAACACCCCTGGAAACGGCATGCACGTTTTGGCCGATGCTGGTGCCTCACCTGCCTGGGTCTCCGGGCAGGGTGTCACTGCATGAAACAAATGCGCTTTGCCATAGGTATGCAGGGCCGGGCATTAATTTTTAAAAACACAATATAAACAATGATATAGGTGGATAAACCCGTTCGTAATGACGGACAAGAGTGGCATAATTGTTGACTTAATATAAGAATATGATAATATAACCCATAACTGTAGTACCTGACTGATTGGAGGTGTCCCATGTACATCGATAGCTTGACGATTGCTGCACTGGTCTTGTTCATAGTCGCCATGTACGCATTCGTGCGGTTCTGCATGGTCAAGTATTGCATGCTGACATCGGTAGGCAAGGATGACAGCACGGCGGTGACCAAGCGCGAGGAGCAGGAATGAATCTCGCAATGCAGACTTTGCAATTGGCGGGCCGGGAAAGTCTGACGGCCCGTCATGCAGAGAACCTGCTCGCTGGCGGTGGGCAACTGGTTGACCTCCGTTCGCCCGACGATTTCCGACGCGGTGCCTTGCCCGGTGCGCGCAA
>JBATGJ010000173.1:0-31138 GCA_049665685.1 Gammaproteobacteria bacterium | reverse complement strand
ATGACACCCTGCATCAGGACGGCCGCATTACCGAAGCCGGCGATACTCCTGACCTTATCGCGGTTGAGGTCGATCCACTTGCCGAGGCAGGAGGCCGTCCAGAACAGCGCCGGCACTGCACGGTTGTCAAGCCGGGCGACCGCGTCGGCCAGCTGTTCCGCAGCGGTGCGCTCCGGGTCGAGTGTCATGCCGGCCTGTTGCAGCGCCAGCCATGCATGCTCATAGCAGCGCCGGTACAGCAGTGAGGCGCGTGCACGGTCTTCGTCTTCGATAAAGCCATAACTGTAGCCGTAGAAACCCTCAGCGGCATACAGGCGTAATGCGGTATTGCCAGGATCCTCGATCAGCATACCCTCGATGAGTTTGATGTTGGCTGGTATGGCCGCGCCCGCGAGCTGCAGGTCGGTCTCGCGGTTCATTGCCTCGACGCCGCTGTCGAGGATGGTCTGCGAGCTGCGCACCACGATCTGGCCCATGGAGCAGGCGGTGAGGAGGGTGAGGCTGGCCAGCAGGCCGGTCAGTTTGAGGTGTGCGATACAGCGCTTGTCGGACCTTGCCTGCATAGGAAACTCTCAGCTGAGTAAGTGTTTCAGGATTTCCTCGTATATTACAGATAAATCGTCAATTTCTGAAACCCTGATACATTCGTTTACCTGGTGGATGGTGGCATTGACGGGTCCCAGTTCAACCACCTGAGCACCGGTGGGTGCGATAAAGCGACCATCGGAGGTGCCGCCGCTGGTCGAAAGCTCGGTATGCATACCGGTGACCTTGCGGATGGCCGCGGTGGCGGCTTCCACCAGTTCGCCTGCCGGTGTGAGAAACGGCTGCCCGGACAGTTTCCAGTCCAGCGAGTAGTCCAGTCCATGCCTGTCCAGCAGGGCATGCGTGCGCGTGCGGATCGATTCGACCGTTGACTCGGTGGAGAAACGCAGGTTGAACAGGACATCCAGTGTGCCCGGGATGATGTTCTCGGTGCCGTCGCCGGCATGGATATTGGATATCTGGAAGCTGGTCGGCGGAAAATGATCGTTGCCGCCGTCCCATGCAAGTGCCGTGAGTTCCGCCAGCGCCGGGGCGGCGAGGTGTATCGGGTTGCTGGCCAGCTGGGGATAGGCAACGTGGCCCTGTTTGCCGTGGATGCGCAGCTTGCCGTTGAGCGAACCGCGCCGGCCGTTCTTGATGATGTCGCCGGTGCGTGTCCGGCTCGAGGGTTCACCAACCAGACACCAGTCAATCTTCTCGTTGCGCACCTCGAGATGCTCGACCACCCTGACCGTACCGTCGATGGACGGGCCTTCCTCGTCACTGGTTATCAGGAATGCGATCGAGCCCCGGTGTGCAGGGTGCGCGGCAATAAAGCGTTCGCAGGCAGTGACCATGGCGGCAATGCTGCTTTTCATGTCCACCGCACCGCGTCCGTACAGATAGCCGTCACGCAGCTCCGGGACAAAGGGATCGGAATGCCAGGCCTCGCGCGGGCCGGGTGGCACCACGTCGGTATGCCCGGCGAATGCAAACAGGGGAGCGTCCGTGCCGCGCCGCGCCCACAGGTTGTCGACTGCACCGAATGGTAAATGCTCGACAGTGAAACCGATGGCCGCGAGCCGCTCGGCAAGCAGTGACTGGCAACCGGCATCGGCCGGTGTCACGGAATCGCGCGCGATCAGGTTACGGGCAAGGTCCTGCGTATCACTCATGGCAGCTGAAGATTTCGCTGTACGTAGGGGCCGAGAAACCCAGGTGGAACTGCCGGTTGATGGCCAGGACCGGGCGTTTGATGATGGCGGGATTGTCCAGCATGATCTGCAGGGCATGCTTGCGGTCGATGCGTTCACGCACCTCATCAGACAGCTTGCGCCAGGTCGTGCCGCGACGATTCAGCAACTGCTCCCAGCCAAGCCGTTGTTCCCAGGCCTGCAGGGTCTGTCTGTCCAGCCCGTCACGGCGGACGTCGTGAAAGGTGTATTCCACACCATGCTCATCCAGCCATCGACGTGCCTTGCGGATGGTGTCACAGTTGTTGATGCCGTAGAGTGTCGTCATGAGTTACCGGCCAATCAAACATCCAGCATGAATATCGCATCCGTATATTCGTATTGTATGTTTATGTAATTATTGCCGCAGACCCACACAGAATAACACGGAAAAAACATTTCCAATCTTTCCGTGCAGTTACGTGTCCTTCCGTGGCTATTGGTTTCAAGTTTTCAAGTATGCGCCGCCCGAATCTATATATCACGCAATAGCTCGTTGATGCCGACCTTGGAGCGGGTCTTCTCGTCGACGCGCTTGACGATGACAGCGCAGTACAGGCTGTACTTGCCATCCTTTGATGGCAGGTTGCCGGATACCACCACGGAGCCGGCCGGTATGCGGCCGTAGAGGATCTCGTCTTTCTGACGATCATAGATACGCGTGCTCTGCCCGATGTAGACGCCCATGGAAATGACCGAGCCTTCCTCGACGATGACGCCTTCCACGACTTCCGAGCGGGCACCGATGAAGCAGTTGTCCTCGATAATGGTCGGCGCTGCCTGGACCGGCTCCAGCACGCCACCGATGCCAACGCCACCGGAGAGATGCACGTTCTTGCCGATCTGTGCACAGGAGCCGACCGTGGCCCAGGTGTCCACCATGGTGCCACTGTCGACGTAGGCGCCGATATTCACATACGACGGCATCAGCACGGCACCGGATGCGATATAGGCACCCTTGCGTGCGGTGGCCGGCGGTACGACGCGGACGCCGCCTTCACGAAATTCGCGCGAGTTGGTATCGGCATACTTCGACGGCACCTTGTCGTAGTAATTGGTGAAACCGCCCTTGATAAAGACATTGTCCTCGATGCGAAACGACAGCAATACGGCCTTTTTCAGCCAGTCATTGACCACCCACTTGCCGTCCTGCTTTTCAGCCACACGCGCTACACCCCGGTCGAGCATGTCGATGGCCTCGAGCGTGGCCTCCTTGACGTGAGTCTCCACGCTGCGCGGTGTGATGTCTGCGCGTCGTTCAAAGGCCTCTTCGATGGTTGACCGTATGTCGCTCATTGCTCGGGATCTCCGCTGCTATTCTCTCAGGACGGTAATGATAACCGCTACAAGTTCTGGATGTAGGATTTAATGCGCCGTGCAGCCTCGATGCAGTCTTCCAGTGGCGCGACCAGCGCCATGCGCACATGCCGGTGCCCGGGGTTGCCGGTGCCACTGTCGCGTGACAGGTAACTGCCTGGCAGCACCTTGACGTGCTGTTGTGACCACAGGTCACGGGCGAAGTTGGTATCATCGATCGGTGTCTGCGGCCACAGGTAGAAACCGGCCTCCGGCAGTCGCACCTCGAGGTGCGGTGCCAGGATGTCGAGTACGGCGGAAAATTTTTCGTCATACAGGCGGCGGTTTTCTACCACGTGGTGTTCGTCCTGCCAGGCGCGGATGCTGGCCGCCTGTGTGGCGGGCGGCATGGCACAGCCGTGGTAGGTTCGGTAGCGTAGAAAATGTTCGACCAGACGCCGGTCACCGGCCACGAATCCCGAACGCAGGCCGGGTGCGTTCGACCGCTTGGACAGGCTGTGGAACACCAGGCAGCGGCGGTAATCGTCGCGACCTGCTGCGGCCGCCGCCTGTAACAGCCCGGGGGGCGGGTCGCTGCCGTCAGGATAGATCTCCGCATAGCATTCGTCGGATGCGATAACGAAATCGTGACGATCGGCAAGCTCGATCAGCTGTTGCAGCTGCTCCAGTGACATGACGGCGCCACTCGGGTTGCCCGGCGTACAGATGTATACCAGCTGGCAGCGGGCCCAGACGGTCTCGGGGACAGCCGTGAGATCCGGCCGGTAACCGTTCGCACGTGTGGTGTTCATGAAGCAGGGCGCGGCCCCGGCCAGCAGGGCGGCGCCCTCGTAGATCTGGTAGAAGGGGTTCGGCATGGCAACCAGTGGTTGTTTAGAACGGTCGATGATGCATTGTGCAAAGGCAAACAGCGCCTCGCGCGTGCCGTTGACCGGTAAGGTGTTGTGTGCCGGATCCAGGCTGCCCACCGGCAAGTCATAACGGGCCACCAGCCAGTCGATGAAGGCGCTGCGGAGTTCCTCGCTGCCGCGTGTGAGCGGATAGCGCGACAGGCCATGCAGGTGCTCGAGCAGTGCCTCGGCGATAAAGCCGGGGGTGGTATGCCGGGGTTCACCGATCGCCAGTGAAATTTCATACCGGTCGCGGGGTGGTGTGATGCCGCCGAACAGACTCGCCAGCCGTTCAAACGGGTAGGGTTGCAACTTTGACAGATCGGGATTCATGACATGGTTGTTATTGCTGCCCGGCATGTCCGGTTTGCAATTTTCGGCGGCGCCTGATTGGATACGGCCCGCAAGTATAATGGATCCTGGTATCCGCTTTAAGTCGAACCGGGTTCCCGCTCCCGGCGCTCCCGTTGCGGGTGCGTTGCTGGCAACATAACGAGACATATGCCGATAGTGGATAACCGCCTGTTACCGGTCCTCAGCCTGCTGCTTACTGCCACCCTGTGGGGTGTGGTGTGGTATCCGCTGCGCCTGCTGGAAGAGCAGGGGCTGACGGGCACCTGGAGTGCGCTGATCAGCTACGCCGCTGCCCTCAGCCTGTTCCTGTGGGTATTCGTACGCGAGTTCGGAGCACTGCAACGCAATGCGCTGCCGCTGTTGCTGATGACGCTGAGTGTCGGCTGGACCAATGTGGCCTTCATCCTGGCCGTCATCGACGGCAACGTCGTGCGGGTGCTGCTGTTGTTCTACCTGTCGCCATTCTGGGCCGTGTGTCTCGGCTGGTTGATGCTGGACGAGAAACTGGATGCCCGCTCGCTGCAGGTATTTGTGATTGCCGTGGTCGGTGCGTTTATCATGTTGTGGAACGAGGATGTCGGCATGCCCTGGCCGGCTGATCGCGCCGACTGGCTGGCGGTATCTGCCGGTTTCGCCTTCGCACTCGGCAACGTGTTCGTGCGTCGGATGCAGGATGTCAGCGTACTGCTGAAGTCGACCTGCGGCTGGAGCGGCAATGTACTGGTGGCCCTGGCATGGATTGTCCTCAGCCGGACCGGCTTGCCGGTAGTGGATGAGGTAATTTACGGCTGGGCGGCCCTGCTGGGGCTGTGCGGTTTTCTCGTCATGACGCTGGCCGTGGTGTACGGCGTAACGCACATGCCGGTGCACCGCTCGGCCGTCATCCTGCTGTTTGAGCTGGTTGCCGGTGCCGTATCGTCTCAGCTGCTGACGGATGAGGTAATCCTGCTGCGCGAGTGGATCGGTGGTGGCATGATTATCATCGCCGCGTGGCTGGCCGCGCGCATACACGCAGGGGGTGCTGCATGATACAGGTGACCCGGCTCAACCACGTGAGTCTGCTGGTTGCTGATACACAGCGGGCACTGGATTTCTATCACGGTGTCCTCGGTCTGGCAATCGACCCGCAGCGCCCGGAACTCGGGTTTCCGGGCGCCTGGCTGGATGTCGGGGACGGCCGGCAGATTCATTTGCTGGAGCTGGCGCCGGACGAGGGCGAGCGCCGGCGTTCCGAACACGGCGGCCGGGACCGGCATGTGGCGCTGGAGGTGGACAGTCTCGGGGCGGTGACACGTGTTCTGGAACTGGCGGGTGTCGATTACACGCACAGCCGCTCGGGCCGCCGTGCACTGTTCTGCCGCGACCCGGATGGCAATGCTCTCGAACTGATCGAGGCCTAGCCCGGTCACGTCAGGCACATGCATGGCAAAAGTCCGACTGCAGCAGGCGATGATCGTTATTTTTCGTCCTGTGCAAGGTATTTCTTGACCGCCTGCTCAAGGCATTCGAACTGCGCCGTTTCCGTCAGTGGCCTGTTGTCCAGATCAGTGATGTAATAGAAATCTTCCGCGCGGGAGCCAAGCGTTGCAATCTTGGCGTTCCACAGCCGCACGTTGCAGTCGGCAAAGGCCCGGCCGATGCGCGACAGCAACCCGGGACGGTCGGCAGTCGTCAGTTCCATGATGGTGCGCTGGTTGTCTTCATCCTGTCTGAAGGCAAGGTGGGTCTTGATCGGGAAATGCTGGTGCTGCCGCGGCAGACGACGCGATACATGCCAGCCCGTCTGTTCGTCGCTGTCAATGGTTTGCTTGAGTGTATCCTGGATTTCAGCCATGCGGGCAACGCCGGTGACCGGCTGACCGGTCACCTCCAGCACGTGGAAGGTATCCAGAATATGGTTGTCTTCGGTCGAGATAGCACCGGCGTCAACCACGTTCAAACCAAGCTGTTCGATTGCCGAGGTAATGCGGCTGAACAGGCGTTCCCGTGATTCCGCGTAAATGAAAATCTCGGTACCACCGCGTTCGCTGTCCGGATCCACATTGACGATACAACCGCTGTCCACGTCATGTTCGGCCACCAGTCGGGTATGTATGGCGATCTGCGAGGGCGTGTGGCGCAGGAAGTATTCATCATCCAGTTGTTGCCAGAGGCCCTGATAGTTTTCCCCCCGGTCACCCAGATCAACCATTGCGGCCGCCTTGATCTGCTGGATCTGCTCGGAGCGCTGCATGGGATCGTGCAGACCCCGCTGCAGTGCGCGGCGTGTATTGTAATAAAGCTGCTTCAGCAGTGAGTCCTTCCAGGTGTTCCACAGCTCCGGATTGGTTCCGCGGATGTCGGCAACCGTGAGCAGGTAGAGATAATCCAGTCGCACGGTATCCTGCACGACTGCGGCGAAGCGGTTGACCACCACCGGATCGTCGATGTCCTGGCTTTGTGCCGTGGACGACATCAGCAGGTGCTGTTTGACCAGCCAGGTGACGAGCCGGGTATCGTACTCGCTCAGATCATGGCGCACGCAGAAGTCATATGCATCACTGCTGCCCAGTTTCGAATGATCGCCGCCGCGACCCTTGGCAATGTCATGGAACAGGCCGGCGATATACAGTAATTCCGGTTTGGGCAGGGTGCCGGCGACGTGGCTGCACAGGGGAAACTCGGTTGCAAATTCATGCACGGTGAAGCGCCGCAGGTTGCGAACGACCATGAGGATGTGTTCGTCCACGGTGTAGATATGGACCAGGTCGTATTGCATCAGTCCGACGATATTGCCGAAGGCGGGCAGGTAGGCGGCCAGTACACCGTAAACATTCATGCGCCGCAGTACGCGAGTAATGCCATGCGGCTGGCGTAGGATCTCCATGAACAGGCTGCGCGCCCGGATATCGTTGCGGAATTCGCTATCGATGAGATTGCGATGTGTACGAATGGCGCGAATGGTATCGGCGCGCACGCCTTTCAGTTCCTGATGCTGTTCCAGGACCAGGAATATTTCCAGCAGTGACATTGGATTGCGGCTGAAGATCCCGGCGTCCACGACTTCCAGGTAATCATTGCGTGACTGGAAGCGCTTGCTCAGGATGACCGGCTCACCCGGGCCTTCCGGGTGGAGAATTTCCTCGTGGAACAGTTGCAGCAACATCTCGTTGAGCCGGCTGAGTTCCATGATCGTGCGGTAATATTCGCGCATGAAGGCTTCCACGCCGAGCCGTCTTGCATCGTTCAGGTAACCGAATTGTTCCGCAAGGGTGCGCTGGTAATCAAACTGCAAGCGGTCCTCGCTGCGACCGGTGAGGTTATGCAATGCGAAACGGATTCTCCACAGGTGTGTGCGACCATCCACCAGTGTCTGGTATTCGCTGTCGGTCAGGAAACGGTGCTCGACCAGTTGTTCAAGCGAGGCCGTACCGAAGTGCCGCTTGGTGACCCAGGTGATCATCTGGATGTCGCGCAAGCCGCCCGGGCCCTCCTTGATATTGGGCTCGAGGTTATAGCCGCTGCCGTGGTATTTGCGGTGACGGGTGCGCTGTTCCGCAAGCTTGGTTTCGAAAAAGTCGCGGCTGTTCCAGATCTTTTCGGGTGCCGTAGCGACCTGCATGGCGGCATACAGGCTGCTGGATCCGGCCAGCAAGCGTGATTCCATGAGATTGGTGACCACGCTGATATCAGCCAGTGACTGCTCGACACAATCCGCGATGGTGCGGACGCTGTGGCCGACATCCAGGCCGACATCCCACAGGAAGGTGAGCAGTTTTTCCGCCTGCTGGTTGATGCGCGGATCTTTCACCTCCGGCATCAGCAGCATCAGATCCACATCGGAACCCGGCATGAGTTCACTGCGTCCATATCCGCCAACCGCTACCAGTGACAGCGCATCGGCATCGTCGCCCATACAGCACGACCAGCAGTGGTGCAGGACCTGGTCAACCAGCCAGGAACGGGCCTCCAGCAGCAGTGCCACGTCACAACCGTCCTCAAAGCGGTCGGCGAGAATGCGCTTGCCGTCTGTCAGGCACTGTTTGAACGGGGCCAGGAGCGCACTGGCGGTCGTTTCCTCCTGCTCGAGTGCCGAGAGGTCGAACCAGGTCGCGTAGTCTGTTGACGGGGTTGAACGGGGTGATTGTCGGGCCATGGGATGGGACGGGTCAGACGGCGTCGCCGGGCAGACAGGTGAGTACCTCATGTCCGTGGCCAGTCACCAGGATAGTATGTTCCCACTGTGCGGAGAGGCTGTGGTCCTTGGTCACCACGGTCCAGCCATCCGGCAGCAGCCGGGTGTGGCGCTTGCCCGCGTTGATCATCGGTTCGATGGTGAAGGTCATGCCGGCCTCGATGGTCATGCCGGTGCCGGGTTTGCCGTAGTGCAGGATCTGCGGATCCTCGTGGAACTCACGACCGATGCCGTGACCACAGTACTCGCGTACCACGGAACATTGGTGCGCCTCGGCATGCTGCTGGATGGCATGGCCGATATCTCCCAGCCGGACGCCCGGCTTCACCAGGTCGATGCCGAGGCACATGCACTCGTGACTGATACGCGCAAGTCGCTCGGCAGCCACTTTCGGTTCGCCGACGAAGAACATCTTGCTGGTATCGCCATGGAATCCATCCTTGATGACGGTGATGTCGATATTGACACAATCGCCTTTTTTCAAAATCTTGTTGCCGGGTATGCCATGGCAGACCACGTGATTGACCGAGGTGCAGATCGACTTCGGGAAGCCGCGGTAATTGAGTGGTGCGGGTATGGCCTGCTGCTGGTTGACAATATAGTCATGGCAGATACGGTCGAGTTCTTCGGTGGTCACGCCGGGCACCACATGTGGCCGGATCATTTGCAGCACCTCGCCGGCGAGCCGGCCGGCCACGCGCATTTTTTCTGTCTCTTCAGGCGTTTTGATGGTGACAGGCATGTAACATCCTGATCTGCAGAGGGTTAGACGCTGGTCGTCGAGGGGGACCAATTGTCGGGAGGTCCAGTGTATGGTATAAAGGCGGGCTTGTTAAGTGGACCATTCCGGCCCGCGAGGCAATAAATTTACACATGTACCGGCACATGCGGCAGGGTGCCCGCCACGCGACAGCAGTTCACGGTCGCCGACGGGTTGCTGTCATGGGGTGCATGGAAGACTAACCCGACACTGGAGAGACAACATGTCAGACGTATCGATGCGCCAGATGCTGGAGGCTGGCGTGCACTTCGGCCACCAGACCCGTTACTGGAACCCGAAGATGGCCCCCTACATCTTTGGCGAACGTGGCAAGATCCATATCATCAACCTCGAAAAGACCATGCCGCTCTTTTCGGATGCCATGAACTTCATCAGCAGCATGGTAGCAAATGGCGGCACGGTCCTGTTCGTCGGGACCAAGCGTTCGGCGCAATCAGCCATTATGGAAAATGCGGCCCGCTGTGGCATGCCCTATGTGAATCACCGCTGGCTTGGTGGCATGCTCACCAACTACAAGACCGTCAGGCAGTCCATCAAGCGCCTGAAAGAACTCGAGACCATGGCGGAAGACGGCACCTATGAGCGCATCGGCAAGAAGGAAGCCCTGATGTTGACGCGTGAGCGGGAGAAACTGGAGCGCAGCCTGGGCGGGATCAAGGATATGCGCGGTATTCCCGATGCCATGTTCGTGGTCGATGTGGGATACGAAAAGATCGCGATCAAGGAGGCCCTCAAACTGGGTATCCCGGTCATTGGCGTCGTGGATACCAATAATTCACTCGAAGGTATCGATTACGTTATCCCGGGCAATGATGATGCCATCCGGGCGATCAATCTGTATGTCGAGGCGGCGGCCGATGCCGTCAGTACTGGCACGCTGAGTGTTGCCCATGCAGTTGCCGAATCGGAAGACGAGTTCGTCGAGATAGACGAAGGGGCTGTTGCCAAGCCGGCACGCAAGAAGGCGGCGCCAAAAAAGAAGACTGCTAAAAAGGTCACGGTGAAAAAGGCGGCGAAGAAAGCTGCCCCGGCAACGAAGAAAGCTGCCCCGGCAACGACGGAAGCTGCCCCGGCAACGACGGAAGCTGCCCCGGCAACGACGGAAGCTGATGCTGCTGATGTTCCTGCAGAGTACGTCGGTGCCACCAGCGAATAAATGGCAGGCAGTCAGGTAATGTGCAACAGGTTTTTTGCGGAGGATATCTGAAATGGCTATAACTGCAGCGCAAGTCAAGGAACTGCGCGAGCGCACCGGCTCCGGCATGATGGAGTGCAAGAAGGCACTGGTCGACGCGAATGGCGACCTCGATGCCGCCATAGAGGCACTGCGCAAGTCGGGTATGGCAAAGGCTGACAAAAAGGCCAGTCGTGTTGCTGCCGAGGGTCTGGTTGTCATCGAATTGAGTGATGATAAAAAAACTGCGGCGATCGTCGAGGTCAACTGCGAGACCGATTTCGTTGCCAAGAAGGATGACTTCCAGTCGTTTGCCAATGCGATCGCCCGGCGTGTACTGGCCGACAAACCAGCCGACGTCGATGCCTTGATGGCAATGCCGCTGCATGATGGCGATGCCACCACGATCGAGGACGCACGCAAGGCGCTGATAGCAACGATTGGTGAAAACATTGCGGTGCGACGGTTGACGCGTATCGAGAGCAGTGTACCGCTGGCATCCTATGCGCATGGCGTGCGTATCGGTGTACTGGTCGAGCTCGATGGCGGCGATGCTGAACTCGGCAAGGACCTTGCCATGCATATCGCGGCGCATGATCCGCGCCCCGTGTGTGTCTCGGAAGATCAGGTACCGGCCGCTATGATCGACAGTGAGCGTGCCATCTTCACTGCGCAGGCGCGCGAGAGCGGCAAGCCCGACAACATCATCGAAAAGATGATTGAAGGCCGCATCCGCAAGTTTCTCGGCGAGGTCACTCTGCTGGGCCAGTCATTCGTCAAGGATCCGGACCTGACCGTTGGCAAATTGCTGGATCAGGCCGGCGCCAGCGTGCGCCGATTCGAGCGCATTGAACTGGGCGAGGGCATCGAAAAGAAGACCGAGAACTTTGCCGACGAGGTGATGGCGCAGGTCAAGGGCGGGTGACGCATCTGCAAACTTTTTCTACATCCATTAAAGGGGGCCGGAAATCGGCCCCATTTTTTATGGCAATCCGCCAGTAAAAGTAAGACAATGCACCCGGTCAGGGTGTGAAAATACCCTATATGTATGAAAGTTAAGGGTTAATAATGGGATACCAGCGGATACTGCTGAAGTTGAGTGGCGAGGCGCTGATGGGCGATGGCACTCACGGGATCGACCCCGGCGTGCTCGGACGCCTGGCAGGTGAAATCCATGCACAGCAAACCCGCGGAATCCAGATCGGCCTGGTCATCGGCGGCGGCAACCTGTTGCGCGGTGCCAGCCTGGCCTCCACCGGCATGAACCGCGTGACCGGCGACCACATGGGTATGCTGGCCACCGTGATCAATGCACTCGCCATGCAGGATGCCCTGCAGCAGGCCGGCAGCGACTGTTGCGTCATGTCGGCACTTACCATGTACCAGGTGTGTGAATCCTATACAGCACGACAGGCGCTTGCACACCTGGAGAGCGGGCGCGTGGTGATCTTTGCCGCCGGCACTGGCAACCCGTTTTTTACGACCGACTCGGCCGCCAGCCTGCGTGCCATCGAGATCAATGCAGACGTCATGTTAAAGGCTACCAAGGTCAATGGTGTGTATTCGGCAGACCCGCTGAAAGACCCGGCGGCCACGCTGTTCGATTTCATCAGCTACGACGAGGCGCTGGAGAGGAAACTGGGTGTCATGGATGCAACAGCACTGGTGTTGTGCAGCGAGCATGATATGCCGGTGCGTGTCTTCAATGTGTTCGAGCAGGGTCAACTGGCAAGAATTATCGCCGGCGAGGCGGTTGGCACGCTACTTCAGAGGGAGAGGTAGAACATCATGATCGACGACATTATTAAAGATGCTGGCCAGCGGATGTCCAAGAGTATTGATGCGCTGAAACAGTCGCTCGGCAAGGTGCGTACCGGACGCGCACACCCGAGCCTGCTGGACCATCTGACTGTCGACTATTACGGTTCGGAAGTGCCGATATCACAGGTTGCCAACATCGGCGTCGAGGATGCCCGCACACTGTCCGTGACACCCTGGGAAAAAACCATGGTGCAGCCGATCGAGAAGGCCATCATGGCTTCCAATCTCGGCCTCAATCCGGCAACCGCTGGCACGGTGATCCGGATCCCGATGCCGCCGCTGACCGAGGAAACGCGCCGTGAACTCGTCAAGGTCGTGCGTAAGGACGGCGAGGCTGCCAAGGTCGCCATACGCAACATTCGGCGGGATGCAAACAATGATTTCAAAGAGCTGGTCAAGGATAAGGAAATCTCAACGGACGAGGAGCGCAAGGCGCAGGAGGCCGTCCAGAAGCTCACCGATGAGCGGGTCATGGAAGTTGACCGCGTGCTGGCGGACAAGGAAGCGGAGTTGATGGAAATTTGAGTCGCTGTGAAGATGGCCGGCGAACTGATGAGTAATTTCAAATGCTGTTGCTGAATGCAAGGCATAAAAGTCTGCAAGTCAGTGCATGTATTTCTTTCCATTGTCCGTGTCTTTCCCGCCATGCATGAAAAGATCAGTGCGAAAGTCCAATGCGACTGATGGTGAATTGATTTGAAGGAATCCGACAACAATCCGAGTTCCCGGCCCCGGCATGTCGCTATCATCATGGACGGCAACGGTCGCTGGGCACGCGCCCGCATGTTGCCGCGGGCGATAGGTCATCGCGAAGGTGTCAAGTCGGTCAGGTGCTCAGTCCAGTGCTGTATCGACAGGGGGGTCGAGGCGCTGACGCTGTTTGCATTCAGCAGTGAGAACTGGCGCCGCCCAAGCGATGAGGTCAGCATGATCATGGACCTGTTCGTGAATACCCTCAAAAAGGAAGTCAGTGCACTCGATCGCAACAATGTCAGGCTGCGCTTCATCGGCGACCGTTCGGCCTTTTCGGAAAATCTGCAACAGTTGATTGCCGAGTCCGAGGCGCAGACTGCCGGTAACCGGCAGATGGAGCTTGTCATCGCAGCGAATTACGGTGGGCAATGGGATATTACGCAGGCTTGTATCAGGCTGGCTGAGCAGGTCGGCGCCGGCAAACTGAAGCCGGAGGAAATAACTCCTGAACGGCTCGGCCGGGAGATGTGTATCGCCGATTTGCCGCTGCCCGACCTGTTTATTCGCACCGGTGGTGAGCGGCGCATCAGCAACTTTCTGCTCTGGCAGCTGGCGTATACCGAACTGTACTTCACCGAGATCCTCTGGCCGGTGTTCAACGAAGAAGAATTCAACAAGGCGCTCGACTGGTATGCCAACCGCCAGCGACGCTTCGGACGTACCGGCGAGCAAGTGGAGCAGCTGAAGGGTGCTTAGAACGCGCCTGATTTCCGCGGCCATCCTGATACCGCTGGTTGTCTATGGCGTTCTGTACCTGCCGACGGACGTGTTCCAGCTGATCCTGGCCGCCGTTCTGCTTGCCGGTCTGTGGGAATGGGGTCGCCTGGCACTGCTTGCCGGTACCGCGGCCCGGCTTGCCTACCTGGCCCTGGTTGCCGGCCTGATCTGGATGTGTCATGCGGCGGGTCTCGAGGCGCTTGCCTGGCCCGTGTTGCTGGTGGGCTGTGCCTGGTGGCTGGGTGCACTCATCTGGCTGACCCGGCCGCAGTGGTGCGCAGGAGACACCCCGGTATGCACAGCCGTGAAGCTGGTGGCCGGGGTGCTGGTGAGTGTGCCGGCGTGGCTGGCACTGACCCTGATCCACGGGGCGGCCGACGATGGCCCTCGTCTGGTGCTGATCCTGCTGGTCATGGTGTGGCTGGCGGACAGCGCTGCCTATTTTGCGGGACGCTTTCTGGGGCGGCACAAACTGGCACCCGTCATCAGTCCGGGCAAGACATGGGAAGGCGTCTACGGGGGGCTGCTGGCCAGTGTGCTGTTCGCCGGTGCCATTGCCTGGCTGCTGCTGGAGGCATCAGTGTTGTGGACGGTGAAGTTCATGCTGGTCACACTGGTTGCCATGCTGTTTTCCGTGGTCGGCGATTTGCTGGTCAGTCTCTTCAAGCGCCACAGCGGAATCAAGGATAGTGGCAGTATCATCCCCGGTCATGGCGGGATCTTCGATCGTATTGACAGTCTGGTGGCTGCAGCGCCCCTGTTCCTGACCGGTTACCGGTGGCTTGGGCTGTGAGCGCGTCTGCAACACCGGCAGGTATCACGATACTGGGTTCGACCGGCTCGATCGGCATCAGCACCCTGGATGTCATCGCCCGGCACCCGGACCGTTTCAGGGTCGTTGCACTGACCGCCAATGCGCACGTCGACAAACTCGCAGAACAGTGTGTGTACTTTCGGCCGCGCTACGCGGTGATGGCGGATATCGATGCCGCCGAACGTCTGCGCCGGAGGCTGGCTGACCAGGCGCCGGATACCGAGGTGCTGGCGGGTCAGGATGCTCTGCTACGCGTGGCCGGCTTGCCCGAGGTTGAGCATGTCATGGCCGCGATCGTCGGGTCTGCCGGACTGTTACCCACACTTGAGGCGGCGCGACGCGGCAAACGCGTGCTGCTGGCTAACAAGGAAGCGCTGGTCATGTCCGGTGCGCTGTTCATGCAGGCTGTTCGCGAGAACGGTGCCATGCTGCTGCCGATCGACAGTGAGCACAATGCCATTTTTCAGTGTCTGCCGGACGACTACAGGGCCGGACAGCCCCCACGGGGCGTGCGCAGGCTCCTGCTGACTGCCTCCGGCGGCCCGTTCCGTACCATGCCGATCAAGCAGCTCCACAGTGTGACTCCGGAACAGGCCTGCGCCCATCCGAACTGGGAGATGGGCAGAAAGATTTCCGTGGATTCCGCCACCATGATGAACAAGGGGCTCGAGGTCATTGAGGCGGGCTGGTTGTTCGGGCTTGGCAGTGATCGTATCCAGGTTATGTTGCACCCGCAGTCGCTGGTGCATTCGCTGGTCGAGTACGAAGACGGATCCATGCTGGCGCAACTGGGTACACCGGACATGCGCATCCCGATCAGTCATGCGCTTGGTTGGCCTGAGCGCATTGCCTCGGGAGCCGCGGGCCTGGATTTGCTCGAACATGGCATGTTGCAATTCGAAACACCGGACAACGGGCGTTTTCCCTGCCTGGGCCTGGCTGCGGCTGCCATGGAAACGGGTGGCACGGCACCGGTTATCCTGAATGCGGCCAATGAGATTGCCGTTGCTGCGTTTCTGGAACGGCAAATACCGTTTACCACGATCCACCGGGTCATTGAGGATGCAATGGAGCGCTGCGCGGTTAATGCGGCAGATACACTGCAGGGCATACTCGATGCCGATGCGCTGGCCCGTACAACCACATCCGAACTAATCATGCAGGCGAGGGTCGTAGCGGCACAATGAATAGCGTGTTTATTTCTCTGCTGGCATTCATTCTGGCGATCGGTGCGCTGGTGACAGTGCATGAATTCGGTCATTACTGGGTCGCGCGCCGGCTTGGGGTAAAAGTTCTGCGCTTTTCCATCGGCTTCGGCAATCCGCTGTGGCAGCGCACCTTCGGCAGCGATAACACCGAGCTTGTCGTTGCGGCCATCCCGTTAGGTGGTTATGTAAAGATGCTCGATGAGCGCGAGGGCGAGGTCGCACCCGATGAACGCCATCGCGCATTCAATCGCCAGCCCCTGTCAACACGCGTGGCCGTGGTGTTTGCCGGACCATTATTCAATTTTATGTTTGCGATCCTGGTCTACTGGGCGATGTTCGTCGCCGGCGTACCTGGCCTGCGACCGGTCGTGGGCGATGTTCAGAGCAATTCCCTGGCAGAGCGGGCCGGTCTCCTGGCCGGTGACGAGATCCTCGCCATTGGTGATCGACCGACACCCACCTGGGAGGCGGCGGTCATGGAACTGCTCGATGCCGGGTTGGGGGAACAGTCGTCCATCCTGTTGGATGTGCGTGGCAGTGATGGCAGGGAACGCCGGCTACAGGCCGGCCTTGGCGATAGCGTTTTACTGGAGAAGGGTGGTGTGCTCGAGAATTTCGGGGTCGGACTGTGGCAGTTGCCGCCCGTCATTGACGAGATCGTCCCGGGTGGAGCAGCGGGGGATGCCGGCCTGCAGGCCGGCGACAGAATCCTGCTGGCGGACGGTGAGGCCATAGACAGCTGGAATGACTGGGTCGCGTATGTGCGCGAGCGTCCTGGACAAACCCTGCAGGTGCTTGTGCGCAGAGACGGGGGCGAGGTGCCAGTGACCCTCGTGCCGGCACGCAAACGCGAGTCCGGCCAGGAAATTGGTTTTATCGGCGCGTCCGTACTGCTACCGGATCAGGAGCAGCGTGATACAATGCGCGTCGTTGTCCGCTATGGTCCGTTGAAAGCAGTTTCCGCGGCACTTGGCAAGACATGGGAAGTCACGACGCTCACGTTGCGTACACTCTGGAAGATGCTGGCCGGCAAGGCCTCCATAGAAAACCTGAGCGGGCCTATCAGTATCGCCCAGTACGCAGGCCAGTCGGCGACTATTGGTCTGGCTGCGTTTCTCGGTTTCCTCGGGATTGTCAGTGTCAGTCTGGGTGTCCTGAATCTGTTGCCGATACCGGTGCTCGACGGCGGCCACCTGCTGTATTACCTGGTGGAATTCGTGAAAGGCAGCCCGGTGTCTGAAACCGCCCAGCTGATCGGACAGAAAATCGGCATTGCAATGCTGCTGGCGTTGATGTCGGTGGCCTTTTACAACGACCTGTTGCGCCTGGTTGAATAACTAGCAAAAATGAACAACCGCATCAAACCATCCACACTGTTGCTGCCCGTACTGCTGCTGGCACTGATGTTGTGTGGTCCGGTGCGGGCATTCGAACCGTTCAGCGTCGATGATATCCGGGTTGAGGGGCTGCAGCGCATAACTGCAGGTACCGTGTTCAACTATCTGCCCGTGAAAATCGGCCAGACGATGGATACCGGCACCAGTGTCAGGGCAATCCAGGCGCTGTTTAAAACCGGCTTTTTCGATGATGTCCGGCTGGAACGCGAAGGCAATGTACTGGTGGTGTTCGTCAGGGAGCGCGCTGCGATCAGCAGCATCGAACTGCAGGGCAACAAGGACCTGGATACCGAGGAATTGCTGGGCGGCCTGAAGGAGATCGGTCTTGCCGAGGGGCGTGTGTTTGACCGCTCACTGCTGGAAAAAGTCGAGCAGGAGCTGCAACGCCAGTATTTCAGCCGTGGCAAGTATGCGGTCAGGATCGATACCACGATCACGCCACTGGAGCGCAATCGTGTCGGCATACTGATTGATATTTCCGAGGGGCGCGTGGCACGTATCAAACAGATCAACATCATCGGCAACCACACATACAGCGACAAGGAACTGCTGGATGAGTTCAACCTGACTACACCGACATTCTTTTCCACGTTTACCAAGCGCGACCAGTATTCAAAGCAGGCCCTTGCTGCTGACCTGGAAGTCTTGCGCACCTGGTATCTTGACCGTGGTTATCTGAAATTCCAGGTCAATTCCACGCAGGTTTCCATTACCCCGGACAAAAAGGACATCTACCTCACGATTAACATCAAAGAGGGTGACCAGTACCGTATCAAGGTGGTCACCCTGTCGGGTGATCTGGTCGTGCCGGCTGAGGAGATCTATCCGCTGATCAACATCAACCCTGACGATGTATTTTCACGCAAGCGCGTTACCGAATCAGTCGACAAGATAAGTTCGCTGCTTGGCAACCAGGGTTATGCATTTGCCAATGTGAATACCGTCCCCGATATCGATGACGAGACCAATGAAGTATCGCTGGGATATTTCATCGATCCCGGCAAGCGTGTGTACGTCAGGCGCATCAATATTTCAGGTAACAGCGCAACGCGGGACGAGGTACTGCGCCGGGAACTGCGCCAGATGGAAGGCGGCTGGTATTCGGCAGAGAAGGTCGAACGCTCGCGGGCGCGTCTCGATCGCCTGGGTTTTTTCGAAGAAGTGAACGTCGAAACGCCGTCTGTGCCAGGAACAACCGACCAGCTCGACGTGAACTATTCGGTCAAGGAAACGTCTTCGGGCAGCGTGACTGCCGGCGTCGGTTTCTCGCAGAGTTCGGGTGTCGTGCTCAATGCGAGCGTCCAGCAGAACAATTTTCTGGGCAGTGGCAACCGCGTCGCCTTTACCTTCGATAACAGCGACATCAACACGGTCTACAGCTACTCGTATGTCAATCCCTACTGGACCATTGACGGCATCAGCCGGGGCTTCGGGGCATATTATCGCGAGACCGATGCCAGTGAGGCCAACCTGTCCGATTACACTACCGACTCGCGCGGGCTGGACGTGAACTTCGGTGTCCCGATAAATGAATACGATACCATTCGCTTCAGTTTCGGCTATCGTGGCCTGGACCTGAAAACGACTACGCTATCACCGCGCTACATTACCGACTTCGAAGACGCGCACGGTAACAGTTTCGGCGACCTCGTGGTGTCTGCCAGCTGGCGACGCGATTCGCGCAATAAGGCCCTGTTCCCGGACAGCGGCGGTCTGCAGAGCATTTCAACGGAGGCCACCATCCCAGGCTCCGGGCTTGAATACTACAAAGTGGACTACACACAGCAACAGTTTATCCGTCTGACCAGTGACCTGACGCTTGGCCTGAAGGCGCGCCTCGCCTTCGGCGACGGCTACGGTGATTACGATACCATACCGTTTTTCGAGAACTTCTTTGCCGGTGGTATTCGCTCGGTGCGCGGTTTTGAGGACAACACCCTCGGACCGAAGGATGAATTCGGCGAGGCCATCGGTGGCTCTGTGCTGACGGTATTCAATGCCGAAATCATCTTTCCCCTGCCCTTTATCGAAAAGACCAGCGCCACACGCCTGAGTGCATTCTTTGATATCGGTAATGTTTACAGCGATTTCGATACCTTCGCGGTCAGCGATTTGAGATACTCTGTGGGCCTGGCGGGTGTCTGGGCATCGCCGCTGGGTCCGATCTCGGTCAGCATGGGCTTCCCGCTGAATGCCAAAGATGGTGACCAGGAGCAGAATTTCCAGTTTACTGTCGGATCGTTTTTCTGAGGCGGGGCGAACTTTGCCGGGCTGGTCGGGGGCTATGGCTGCGGAGAGGGGTGCTATGAAAATCCACGCAGGCACAGCCGTATTGTTCTGCTGGCATGATGAGGCGAATGGGGGTGCGCCCGCCCGTGTTTAGTTTACAGGCAAATATATAATCTCAAGTTATCTGCAAATCTGGAGAATTGATGTGAAAATGCAAATACAATCTGTTTATGGCGTCGTGTTGATCGCAGTCCTGGCGGTAATGCCGGTCACCGTTTACGCAGAGACCAAAATCGGCTTTGTCGATCTCGCCGTACTGAGTGAGAAAGCACCGCAAATCAAGGCGGCACAGGGAAAAATCGATGCGGAGTTTTCCTCGCGCGAACAGGAGCTTATTGGCTCGCAGCGCAAGCTGGCTAAACTTGAGCAGCAGCTGTCAAAAGACGGTGCGGTAATGAGCGATACCGAGCGCAGCAAGCTCGAGCGGGAAATCCTCAGTATGCGGCGTGATCTGAAGCGTTCCCAGGACGAATTCCGCGATGACCTGAATATCCGCAAAAACGAGATGCTCCGGCAGGTCAATATCGAGATTGGCGAAATCATCGAGAAATTCGCCAAGGCCGAGAAATATGACCTGATCCTGGCGCAGGGCGTCATGTTTGCCAGTGACAAGGTGGATATTACCGCCAAAATTCTGAACAGTTTGTCCGCCGGAAAGTAACGTTTTCCGTTTGCACGCGGAGAAGCGGGATGGCGCTAACACTCGGCGCACTGGCAGAACAGATTGGTGGAACGCTGGAACAGGGCGATCCCGGTGTCGAGGTGAGTTCAGTCGCGACCCTGCAGCGGGCCTCGACGGGTGATATCAGTTATCTCGCGAACCCGGGCTATTGCAAGTATCTCGCGTCAACATGTGCAAGTGCAGTCATCCTGGCGCCGGAGCATCTCCCGGATTGCCCGGTCGCTGCTATCGTTACGGATAACCCCTATGCTGCCTATGCGCGTGCGGCTGCCCAGCTGTTCCCGCGGCCATCGGGCCGCCGGGGCATTCACCCCTCGGCGAATGTCGAGGAATCCTGCACCATCGATCCGGGCGCCTGGGTAGGCCCTTGCTGCACCATTGAATCGGGCGCGACCATTCATGCGGGTGCGCGACTTGCTGCTGGCTGCTACATAGGGGCCGACAGCGAGATCGGTGCAGACTCCCGGCTTGCCGCGAATGTGGTTATTTGCCACGGCGTATCGATTGGTGCGCGCGTGAATATCGCGCCGGGCGCGGTGATCGGCAGCGACGGGTTCGGGCTGGCGAATGTTGATGGCAAGTGGCTGTCGGTGCCGCAACTGGGAAGTGTTCGGGTCGGTAATGATGTCGACATCGGTGCCAACACGACGATCGACCGCGGCGCGCTTGAGGATACGGTTCTGGAAGACGGCGTAAAACTCGATAATCAGATTCAGGTTGCGCATAATGTTCATATTGGTGCACATACGGCCATTGCCGGCTGTGTCGGTATTTCCGGCAGTGCCCGGATCGGCAGGCACTGTATGATCGGCGGTGGAGCCGGCATCGTCGGTCATCTTGAAATCACCGATAATGTGGTGATTACCGGCATGACCATGGTGACGCGTTCGATCACGCGCGCCGGTGTTTATTCCTCGGGTGTGCCCGCACAGGACAATGAAAGCTGGAACAGGAATTACGCGCGCTTACGGCAGCTCGACAGGCTTGCGCG
Source organism: Gammaproteobacteria bacterium (assembly GCA_049665685.1). Classification (GTDB taxonomy): domain Bacteria; phylum Pseudomonadota; class Gammaproteobacteria; order UBA9214; family UBA9214; genus UBA9214. The sequence goes on along the minus strand of JBATGJ010000173.1, from coordinate 10,019 downwards.
CAAGGTGCTTAAACTCGAGCGCACGCTGGGTGGCGGCAAATCCCGGGATCCGGCGTAACCGCACAATATGAAGACAACCTGACATGGATCCGGCCACTATCATGGACATAAACGACATTCTGCAACACCTGCCGCACAGATATCCGTTCCTGCTGATCGACAGGGTCACCGAGATCAATGCCGGGCACTCGCTGGTCGGTTACAAGAATGTGACCTACAACGAACCGTTCTTCCAGGGGCATTTTCCGCAGCGCCCGATCATGCCGGGTGTGCTGATCCTCGAGGCGATGGCCCAGGCGACCGGTCTGCTGGCATTCAAGACCGTCGAACGTGGTGCCAGGCGCGACAGCCTGTATTTTCTCGTCGGTATGGACAAGGCGCGTTTCAAACGCCCGGTCGAGCCCGGGGACCAGTTGATACTGCGGGCGGAGCTGCTGCGGGAGAAGCGGGGCATCTGGGTATTCGACTGTGATGCGAGTGTTGACGGCAGGCAGGCCGCATCAGCGCAGATCATGTGTACCGAACAGGATGTCGGGGATTGATTCATCCTACGGCGGTCATTGATGCTTCTACGCAGCTGGCTGCGGATGTCAGTATCGGCGCCTATTCGGTAATCGGACCCGATGTTTCCATCGGTGCGCGCACCGAGATCGGCCCGCATGTTGTCATCAAGGGGCCGACCCGTATTGGCGAGGACAACCGGATTCACCAGTTTGCCTCACTCGGCGATGCGCCCCAGGACAGGAAATATGCAGGTGAGCCGACCCGCCTGGAGATCGGTGACCGTAATACGATACGCGAATTCGTCACCTTCAACCGCGGTACCGTGCAGGATGAGGGCCTGACGCGCATTGGTGACGACAACTGGATCATGGCGTATGTGCATATTGCGCACGACTGCCGGATCGGTAACCACACCATCATGTCCAACAGTGCATCGATGGCCGGTCATGTCAGGGTGGATGACTGCGCCATCCTGGGAGGTTTTACCCTGATCCACCAGTTTTGCGTCATCGGTGCACACTCGTTTACCGCATTCGGCAGTGTTATCAGCAAGGATGTTCCGCCCTATGTCACAGTCGGTGGCAGCCCGGCACGGGCGCACGGTATTAATATGGAAGGACTGCGGCGGCGCGGCTTTTCGGAAGCGGCGCGCAAGCAGCTCAAGGATGCCTATTGCGTGCTCTATCGGGAAAACCGCTCCCTGCAGGATGCACTCGCCAGGTTGAAGGCAGCGCCGGGGGAGAGCGATGAGCTCAGCTTGCTGGTGGACTTCCTGGAAAAACAGACGCGGGGCATCGTGCGCTAGGGGAATCCGGAGGAGTTTTGCATGCGTGACAGACGACACGCCCTGCGTATCGGCATTATTGCCGGTGAGTCGTCTGGCGATAACATAGCTGCCGGCCTGATCAGCGCCATTCGCGAACGCGTGCCGCAAGTGACGTTTGAGGGCATCGCCGGGCCACGGATGCAGGCGGCCGGTTGCGTAAGCCTGGAGCCGATGGAGCAGCTCTCAGTGATGGGACTGGCCGAGGTGCTGGTCCACCTGCCGGGCCTGCTTGCATTACGCCGCCGTATGCAGCGCCATTTCATCACGGAACGTCCGGACATTTTCATCGGCGTCGATGCGCCTGATTTCAATCTGGCCCTGGAACGCACGCTCAAGCAGGCGGGTATTCCGGTGCTGCACTATGTGAGTCCGTCAGTATGGGCGTGGCGGCAATATCGGGTCCGCAAGATTGCCGCCAGTACGGATTGTGTCCTGACGCTGTTCCCCTTCGAGGAACGTTTCTACCACGATCACAATGTGCAGGCGCGCTTTGTCGGCCATCCGCTGGCAGACCATATCGCTGACAGTGTGGACCGACAGCAGGCCCGCGAGCACCTGCAGCTGGAAAACACGGGTACCCTGGTTACGCTGTTGCCCGGTAGCCGGGTAAGCGAGGTACGACGCCTGGCGCCGGCCTTTATTCGTGCCGCCGTCTGGTGTGCCGGGCAGCGGCCGGATTTGCGCTTTGCGGTACCGCTGGCAACGCCAGCCTGTCGCCAGGCGTTCGAGCAGGCGTTGTCAACGATCGGCGCGGATCTCCCGCTGACCCTGCTGGACGGCCAGGGGCTGGAGGTCATGGCCGCCGCCGATGCCGTGCTGCTGGCTTCCGGCACGGCGACACTGGAGTGCCTGTTGCTGAAGCGGCCCATGGCCGTTGCGTACCGTGTGTCGCCGTTGACCTATCAGCTGGCGCGTCACCTGGTCAGCACCCGGTATTTTTCCCTGCCCAACCTGCTGGCTGACCGACCGCTGGTGCGCGAATTCATCCAGCATGACGTGACCACGGAGAATCTTGGCCGGGAGGTGCTGGCGTTGCTGGAGGACCGGCAGCGGGTCGCGGACATGATGGAGCAATTCGACCGTATCCATGCGACACTGCGCTGCGCTGCCAGCCAGGTAGCGGCGGACACGGTACTGCAGCTGGCCGGCCGGGGGGAACAAGGCCATGGATACTGAGGTGCAGTTACCACCCGGGCGGGTGGCCGGTGTGGACGAGGCCGGTCGCGGACCGCTGGCCGGCCCGGTGATTGCCGGCGCAGTTATCCTCGACCCGGCCCGGCCGATCGACGGTCTGAATGATTCCAAGCGACTGTCGGCCGCCAGGCGTGAACGCCTGTACGAGGAGATCTGCGAGCGGGCACTGGCCTGGTCGATCGGTCGCGCCGAGGTCGAGGAGATCGACCGCATCAACATCCTGCAGGCGACCCTGCTGGCCATGCAGCGTGCCGTGCAGGGACTCGTGCCTGCGGCCGAGTATGTGCTGGTTGACGGCAATCGCTGCCCCGGGTTCGCCTGTCCGTCACAGGCTGTGGTCAGGGGGGATAGCCGCGTGGCCGCAATCAGTGCTGCCTCCATCATGGCGAAGGTCACGCGTGATCGCGAGATGATCGAAATGGACCGGCTGTTCCCGGGCTACGGCCTGGCACAGCACAAGGGGTATCCAAGCAAGTTGCACATCGAGGCGCTAAAGTTGCTTGGCGTGACGCCGATTCACCGGCGTTCCTACGCACCGGTCAGGCGGATCGCTGAGCGGAAAGAGTAACAGGGGATTGGGCGACGGCAGACACCGGATCAAGCGAACGGTGATAGTAAGTGGCCCGATTACGCCCGGTTTGCTTGCTTCTGTAGAGTGCAACATCCGCCTTGTCGACAACGTCCCTGACGTCCAGCACGCCATGCGGAAAACTGGCAATGCCGATACTGGCGGTTGTCGTTATATGCTCGCCATTTAGATCGAACGAGGTGTTGGCAATCGCCGTGCGGATTCGCTCGGCCGTGGCGTGCGCGCCGTGCCTGTCGCCCTGGCTGAGGAGAATGACGAACTCGTCTCCGCCATAGCGGGCAAGTACATCGGAACTGCGAACACAGGCATTCAGTACTGTTGATACTGTCTGGATCAGGCGGTTGCCGGCCGCGTGTCCATGCCGGTCATTGATGGCCTTGAGGCCGTCCACATCCACCATGATGACGGTCAGCGGCGTGCCGTAACGGTCAATACGTGCGACCTCCTTGTCATACAGCGTATTGAATGCGCGCATATTCAACACACCAGTCAAGTCGTCCGTTTGCGACAGTCGCGCGATCTTGCGCTTTGCTGACAGGATGTCGGATGCCAGCATGGACGTGACATAGGCAACCAGCAGGAAGGGTGAGAATCTGGCCATCAGCAGGGTGAAGGTCTCGGGCATGAAGATGTCAAGTGAGTGCACCTTGAAACCCATCATGAGATAACAACAGGTAATCAGACCGACCTCCAGCAGGGTCATGACCTTGCCGAGGGTGATGGCACACGCGATGATGACCAGCAGGTACAGGTTGAGCAGCGGGCTTTCAATGTAGCCTGTGTTCCATAGTACCGTGGTAATAAAGCCGATCATGGTCCAGGTTTCCACGGCCAGTTTGAAGCGGGTCTCGCGTGCCTGGAAATTGAGGTAACGAAAAACCAGCACGAACACCGCATAAGACACCATGGTGACCAGCAGGGCGTCGGTGTTGGCGATTTCCCGGATCGGGATGAAAAAGTACAGCATGACCAGTATCAGGAGTAACCACTGCAGTTCAGCCATGCTGCGGGAGAATCCTTTCAGTTCCTCGGCATCGTGATCGGTATTCATCTGTTCAATGCCTGTAGCCTGCATACCTGTCCCGATTGACTGAAAATTCTTTATAAATTCAGTTATCGTCCGCACAAATCCCTTGTTTAACCGAAAAGCAAGCCAGCAGGTCTGATTCCGGTGATTTCGGTGGCCGATTTGCCGGACTGTGAACTGCGTCACAGAATTTCGTTCAATCACATAAAATATATAATAAATACAGCAATATAAGATAAATACTTGAAGTAAAACGGGAATCATGAATGCCGCTTGAAACCTGGTGGCTAAATGCGGACACTCTCCGCATGCAAGCCGCCTTTGTCCATCTGCACGTCCACACGGAATACTCGCTGCTCAACGGTACTGTCCGCATCAAGCCGCTGATTAAGAGCGTGGCCAAGGCCGGCATGCCGGCGGTGGCCGTGACTGACCAGTGCAACATGTTTTCCATGGTGAAGTTCTACCGCGCTGCCATGGCGGCGGGCATCAAACCGCTGGTCGGTGTGGACGTATGGGTGGCGGATCAGGATGACGGCAACCCGCCGGCCCGCCTGGTGTTGCTGTGTCGTAACCGGGCCGGTTATCAGAATCTCACGCGACTTGTTTCGCGTGCCTACACCGAGGGCCAGCAGCGCGGGACCCCGATGTTGCAGCGTGACTGGCTGGACGGTCGTACGGACGGCCTGCTTGCCCTGTCAGGCGGACGTGCCGGCGACGTGGGGCAGGCGCTGCTGGGTAACAAGCCGGCGCGCGCTGCCGGACTGGTCGAGCAGTGGCAACGGCTTTTCCCGGACGCATTCTATCTGGAACTGCAGCGCACCGGACGCGCTGGCGAGGAGGATTACATCCACAAGGCCGTTGAGCTGGCCATACAGTACGATCTCCCGGTTGTAGCCACCAACGATGTGCACTTTATCAGGCAGCAGGATTTCGATGCGCATGAGGCGCGCGTCTGCATCAACGAGGGGCGCACGCTGGATGATCCGCGCCGCTCGCATGAATTCACCGAGCAACAGTACCTGCGTACCCCCGAGGAGATGCAGGACCTGTTCCGGGATATTCCCGAGGCACTGGAAAATACCGTCGAAATCGCACAGCGCTGTAACCTCGAACTGGAACTGGGCAAGAACTATCTGCCGGATTTCCCGGTGCCGGACGGGAGCGACATCGATCAGTACTTTATCGCGCAGGCCGAGGCCGGTCTGGAGGAGCGACTGCAACGGACCCTCGATCGGGACGCGGACGATTACGAGACGCAACGCAGACAATACCATGATCGTCTGCGACTCGAGATAGACGTCATCCTGCAGATGGGCTTCCCCGGCTACTTCCTGATCGTCGCCGATTTCATCAAGTGGTCAAAAGTCAATGGCATCCCGGTCGGTCCGGGACGCGGTTCCGGCGCCGGTTCCCTGGTCGCCTATGCGCTGACTATCACCGATCTTGATCCAATCAGGTACGACCTCCTGTTCGAGCGCTTCCTGAATCCCGAACGCGTTTCCATGCCCGATTTCGATATCGACTTCTGCATGGAGGGCCGCGATCGCGTCATCGACTATGTCGCCGAGCGTTACGGGCGGGACAAAGTGTCGCAGATCATCACCTACGGCTCGATGGCGGCCAAGGCCGTGGTGCGAGATGTCGGGCGCGTGCTGGGCCACCCGTACGGATTCGTCGACCGCATCGCCAAGCTGATCCCGTTCGAGATCGGTATTACGCTGGACAAGGCGCTGGAACAGGAGCCGGCGCTGGCCGAGTTGTATGACACGGATGAGGATGTGCAGACGGTGATTGACCTGGCACGTTCGCTGGAAGGCATGGCACGCAATGCCGGCAAGCATGCCGGCGGTGTAGTAATTGCGCCGTCGCAACTCACCGACTTCACGCCGCTGTACTGCGAGCAGGGCGGCGATGCCGTGGTAAGCCAGTTCGACAAGGACGACGTCGAGGCCGTTGGTCTGGTCAAGTTCGACTTTCTTGGCCTGCGCACGCTGACCATCATCGACTGGGCACTGAAGACCATCAACCGGCGGCGCGCCGCCAGCGGCGAGGCGCCGATTGACATCACGGCATTGCCGCTGACGGACCAGGCGACCTTCGCCCTGCTGAAGGCCTCTTCGACGACCGCAGTGTTCCAGCTGGAATCCACCGGCATGAAAGACCTGATCCGGCGACTGCAGCCGGACAGCTTCGAAGACATCGTGGCGCTGGTCGCCCTGTTTCGACCCGGCCCGCTGCAATCGGGCATGGTGGACGATTTCATTGCCCGCAAGCACGGTGCACGCATCGAGTACCCGCACCCCGAACTGGAGCCGATCCTCAAGCCGACCTATGGCATCATCCTCTATCAGGAACAGGTGATGCAGATTGCCCAGGTGCTGGCCGGCTATACGCTGGGTGGTGCCGACCTGCTGCGTCGTGCGATGGGCAAAAAGAAACCCGAGGAGATGGCGAAACAGCGCGTCGTGTTCCTTGCCGGTGCGCAGCAGCGCGGGGTGGATGAAAAGGTCGCCAGCTATATCTTCGACCTGATGGAGAAATTCGCCGGTTACGGTTTCAACAAGAGTCACTCGGCCGCCTATGCACTCATTTCCTACCAGACCGCCTGGCTCAAGGCGCATTACCCGGCCGCCTTCATGGCCGCGGTGCTATCGGCGGATATGGACAACACCGACAAGATCGTGCACCTGATCGCCGAATGTCGCGACATGAAACTCAATGTGGTGCCGCCGGATATCAATCAGTCCGACTACCCGTTCACCGCCGAAAACGACAGCACCATCGTCTACGGGCTCGGTGCCATCAAGGGCGTCGGCCAGTCCGCCATCGAGAGCCTGCTGGCCGCCCGCACGGCGGGCGGACCGTTTGCTGACCTGTATGACCTCTGCCAGCGTGTCGACCTGCGCAAGGTCAACCGCCGGGTATTTGATGCACTGATCCGGGCCGGTGCCCTCGATACACTGGGCGAGACCCGCGCCACGCAGCAGGCCAGCCTCGCCCAGGCGCTGAAGCTGGCCGAGCAGCGCGGGCGCGATCAGGATACCGGCCAGAACGACCTGTTCGGCGCGCCCGAGGTGGCGGCGTCCCTGCCGGCCAACCGCCAGATCCTGCCGGAATGGGAGGAGGAACAGCGGCTGCAGGGCGAGATGGATGCCCTGGGTTTGTACCTCACCGGACACCCCATCGAGCGTTATAACGTCGAGCTGGCCAATATTGTCACCGGCCGGCTGGCCGAACTGGCGGACTTGAGCGCCGCGGTGCCGGCCGCAGCCGCCAAACCGGGCCGGCCTGGCAATAATGAGAAGCCGGTGACCATTGCCGGGCTCGTCATGAGCATGCGTATCCGCAAGACGCAGCGCGGCGGCAAGATTGCCTTCCTGACGCTCGATGATCGCAGCGCACGCCTGGATGTGCGTGTTTTTCCGGAGGTCTATGAGAAGCACCAGGCCCTGCTTGGCAAGAACAAGGTGCTGGTGGTGCAGGGTGGACTGGGGATCGATGCATACACCGGCGGTTACCAGGTGACGGCACAGGGCATCTATGACATCAACCAGGCCCGTGAAATGTATGCCCGCCAGCTGGTTGTCGGTGTGGAATCACAGCTGGCCGGCAACGGTTTCGTCGGGACACTGGCGGATATCCTGGAACCCTTCCGCGAGGGACATACGCGCGTCTGCATCGATTATCACGGTGGCGAGGCCCGGGCGCGGGTCGCGCTGGGCGAGGCATGGACCGTGCATCCCACGGATGAACTGCTGCATCGACTGCGGGATCTGGCCGGCAAGGACAGTGTGCGGGTGGAATACGGCTAATCAATATCTAATCCTCGAAGGTGCATCGTCAGTCCCTTCTCCCTCCGGGAGAAGGACAGGAAGAGGGGGAATGATCAGGCGGGTATTATCCCCTCTCCCCAACCCTCTCCCGGAGGGAGAGGGTGCTGGAATTGCCAGCACGCGTAATGTTTACAGGTACTGGTTCTAGTACCAACTGGATGTAAACGGTACCATTAGTAGAATTTTGAAACATTTGCCGGACACCTGATGAATCTGAACTTCCTGGAATTCGAGCAGCCGATTGCCGAGCTTGAGGCGAAAATCGACGAGCTGCGCTACGTCAGTGATGACGCGGACATTAACATCAGTGAGGAAGTCGACAAGCTCAGGGCCAAGAGCCGTGACTTGACCGAGTCGATCTTTGCCAACCTGTCCTCCTGGCAGATTTCCCAGCTGGCACGCCATCCGCAGCGACCCTATTCGATGGACTACATCGTGCGCCTGTTTGACGGTTTCGAGGAGTTGCACGGTGACCGTCACTATGGCGACGATCATGCCATTGTCGGCGGCATCGCCCGCCTGGATGACACGCCGGTCATGGTCATCGGTCAGCAGAAGGGACGCGACACCAAGGAAAAACTGCTGCGGAATTTCGGCATGCCGCGCCCGGAGGGCTACCGCAAGGCGCTGCGTCTGATGGAGATGGCGCAGCGATTCGACCTGCCGGTATTGACGTTTATAGACACCCCGGGTGCCTATCCCGGCATTGGTGCGGAAGAGCGTGGACAGAGCGAGGCCATTGCGCGTAACCTGCTGGTCATGGCGCGCTTGCGCACACCGGTGATTTGCACGGTCATCGGCGAGGGCGGGTCCGGCGGCGCCCTTGCAATCGGCGTGGGCGATATCACGCTGATGCTGCAGTACAGCACCTACTCGGTCATCTCGCCGGAAGGCTGTGCCTCGATCCTTTGGAAGAGTGCCGACAAGGCGGCCGACGCGGCCGAGGCGCTGGGTATTACCTCCGGCCGTCTGCACGAGCTGGGTCTGGTTGATGGCATCATCGAGGAACCCCTGGGTGGTGCCCACCGTGACGTCGATGCAACGGCGGCGAACATCAAGCAGGTACTGGTCCAGACGCTGACCGACCTGCGCGAGCAATCGCCGGACGATCTGGTCAGCGCACGCTATAAACGCCTGATGGCCTATGGCGAGTTTACCGAGCGCTGATACTGTTCAGGCTCCGCGGATTTTTCGATTCACGCGCAGGAGCGCCTTGCAGGCGCGAATTGTTTGCCTATGTGAAGCTAGCGCGCCTGCAAGGCGCTCCTACATCAAATTTTATGCAGTAACCTGATTGTGAAGTTTTCGCCCGACGCTCTCTATATCCAGCTGCTGTCTGTGCCGCTGCCTGCCGCCTGGCAGGTGGCCTTCAGTGGCGGGCTGGATTCTTCGGTCCTGTTGCATGCCATGGCCACTCTGCGCGAGCGCTTCGCTATTACTTTGGGTGCGGTGCACGTGCACCATGGCCTGCAGGCGGATGCGGATGCCTGGGCCAACCATTGCCGCCGTGTGTGTGCAGGCTATGACATCCCGCTGTCCGTGTTGCACGCGGATGCACGGCCTGTGCAGGGTGAAAGTCCGGAGGCGGCCGCCCGGCATGCGCGCTACACGGCACTGGCCGACTGGCTGGCACCGGATCACTGCCTGCTGACGGCGCAGCACCAGGACGACCAGGCCGAGACGTTGCTGTTACAGCTGCTGCGCGGTGCCGGCGTGCACGGCCTGGCATCCATGCCGGTCTGCACGGCGTTCGGTGAGGGTACGCACTTTCGACCGCTGTTGTTGCTGCGTCGTGCGGCACTGCATGACTATGCACTCGCGGCCGGACTGGAGTGGATCGAGGATCCCAGTAATGCCGAGACCGGCATTGACCGCAACTTCCTGCGGCACGCCGTCATGCCGCTGCTGCAGTCACGCTGGCCGGCACTGTCCGGCAACCTGTCGCGCAGCGCCGCACATGCCGCCGAGGCGGCCGGTCTGCTCGATGTCCTGGCGGCGGACGACCGGCAGGCCGTCGCCGGCCCGCAGGCCGATACCCTGAGT
>JBATGJ010000172.1:0-14357 GCA_049665685.1 Gammaproteobacteria bacterium | reverse complement strand
TTCCTATGCATTCCTCACCCGTCCGCCACTCGACGCCTGGGAGCAAGCTCCCATCGTTTCCGTTCGACTTGCATGTGTTAGGCATGCCGCCAGCGTTCAATCTGAGCCAGGATCAAACTCTTCACTTCAAGTTTGCTTGGTTGCTTTGAGGAGCAACCGGATCCTTGCTCGATGATTACTGTCTAGAATTGACATCCGTTTCCGGATATCCAAGACGCTTTCATCGAATTTCTGTTGCTACTGCAACTATCGACACGAGCGCCCACACAAATTACCTGATCGAATTTTTAAAGAACTTTTGCCGGGAACGGAGCCCGTCAAGGAGCGGAAATTATACGCAGGTTTCTCTCACCGTCAACACCGACACCACAAATAAAATCAAATAGTTTCGGGTGACCCCGGAAATGCCCGCTGCGCGGCCGCACCGGGCATGTCCCTGCCTGTTAAGTGTAGGACGAAATGCAGGAAAATACAGGGTTTCAGCTCACGGTGGCCCGGGCAAACCGTCGTTTACCTGGCACCGTGAAAGGATCAGCGCCCATTTTTCCCATTAAAGCAAGTCACAGGGTGAAAACGGGGCCTGACCCCGTGCGTGCTAGCGTATTGTCACTCTGGCGAATTTTCGCTTACCCACCTGATAGACGTGGGTCGTGCCAGCGGTAATGTTCAAGCCTCTGTCCGCCACCCGCTCACCGTCGATGCGCACCGCCCCCTGTTTGACCATGCGGAAGGCCTCCGAGGTACTGCCCACCAGGCCCGCCTCCTTGAGCAGAGTGGCAAGCCCCAGCCCCCCGTCCACGGCCGGCAGTGACATTTCAGGCATATCCTCCGGCAGCGCCCCCTTCTGGAAGCGCGCCACGAACTCGGCCTGGGCCGACTCGGCCGCCGCTTCATCATGGAAACGGGCGACAATTTCCTGACCCAGGAGGAACTTGATGTCCCGGGGATTGGCCCCGTCTGCCACCTGGCGCCTGAACCCCTTGATCTCGTCCAGCGGACGGAAACTCAACAGTTCGAACCAGCGCCACATCAGGTCATCCGAAATCGACATGATCTTGCCGAACATTTCGCCTGGTGGTTCATTGATACCTATATAGTTGTCGAGTGACTTGGACATCTTCTGGACTCCGTCCAGACCCTCGAGAATCGGCATGGTCAGGATGACCTGTGGTTTCTGGCCATAGTGCTTCTGCAGTTCGCGGCCCACCAGCAGATTGAATTTCTGATCGGTGCCACCCAGCTCCACATCGGCCTTCATCGCCACCGAGTCATAGCCCTGGATCAGCGGGTAGAGAAACTCGTGGATGCCGATCGGCTGGCCGCTCGCATAGCGCTTGCTGAAATCATCCCGCTCCAGCATACGGGCCACGGTATGCTTGGCCGCGACCTGGATCAGGTCGGCGGCATTCATCTCGCCCATCCACTGCGAATTGAACATCACCGTCGTCTTTTCCGGGTCGAGAATCTTGAAAATCTGGTGTTCATAGGTTGCTGCATTGGCCAGCACATCATCGCGCGTCAGCGGCTTGCGGGTGACATTCTTGCCGGTCGGATCACCGATCATGCCCGTGAAGTCGCCGATCAGAAACAGCACCTCATGACCGAGATCCTGGAACTGGCGCAGCTTGTTGATGAGGACGGTATGCCCGAGATGCAGGTCGGGCGCGGTCGGATCAAAGCCGGCCTTCACGCGCAGCGGCCGGCCGGCGTCCAGCCGCTGGACCAGCTCGGCCTCAACCAGCAGGTCCTCGACACCCCGTCTGATCTGCTGAAATTGCTCGGACATTGTCATTGTAACCGTTCTCTTGGCTGCGAATATCCGGCTAGATTAGCACACCCCTGCGCCTGTTCGACTCGCCACATCCAGGCGAAATCGACTCAAGGTCTGCGGCCAATCGGGCGATAATACGTGGAGTAACTGTTGACCAATTACCCTGCGACCGTTAAGTTATACCAATTTATTACAAGGGTTTAGTGTGAGATACAATCCCATCATCAACCGTGACTACAAGATACCGGCTCAGGCACAGGCCACCGCTACGGACACGCTGCGACCCGCCTTCATAATCTTCACTGCCTGCGCAGTGCTCGCCTCAGCGGTGACGTGGTTCAGCCTGCCGGACAGGGTCACGACCAGCCACCAGGATGTTGCCGAGGAATTCATCGCACTGAGTCTGCCGCAGGAACCCACGGCTGCCGGGGAGCCGGTCATTAAGGGAGTGGACAGTGCCCCGCTCACACTCCCTGAACCCGCACCAGTTATGCAGACAGAACCGGCGACACCGGCCACCGTCTGGCAGGAAGTCACCGTCAAGCGTGGTGACACGCTGGCCGGCATTTTTTCCCGTCTCGACCTGTCAGCTGCGCAGTTACAGGCCCTTATGGATCAGGGCGGCGCCATCAACAACCTGAAAAAGATCTACCCCGGGCAGGTGCTGCGCATCAGCAGCAGCGCAGAACACGGCCTGGAAAAACTCCTCTACCCGATCGATGAGTTGAGTACCCTGGAAATTACCCGCAATGGTGAAAATTTCGAAGTCAGCACCAGTCATCGCACCCCCGAGCAACGGGTCAAGCACACTGGCGGCGTCATCGACAGCTCGCTGTTCCTGGCCGCCGGTCAGGCTGGCCTGTCAGACAGCCTGACCATGGAACTGGCGGGCATATTCGGCTGGGACATCGATTTCGCGCTGGATATACGCAAAGGTGACCAGTTCATGGTCCTGTACGAGGACAAGTACCTCGATGGCGAATTTATCGGACATGGCGATATTCTGGCCGCCGAATTCGTCAACAACGGCAAACGCTACCAGGCAATCCGCTACACCGATGCCGGTGGCAAGACCGATTTTTATTCCCTTGACGGCAGGAGCATGCGCAAGGCATTCCTGCGTACCCCGGTCGAATTCAGCCGCATCAGCTCAGGGTTCAGCAACGGCCGCAAGCACCCGATCCTCAACAAGATCCGCGCACACAAGGGCGTAGACTATGCGGCCTCACGTGGAACGCCAATCAAGGCAACCGGCAGCGGCAAGATCGTTCACCGCGGCAAGAAAGGCGGCTATGGCAAGACGATCATCATCCAGCACGGCACCACCTACAATACGCTGTATGCCCACATGTCGAACTACCGCAAGGGCCTGAAGGTCGGCAGTCGTGTCCAGCAGGGACAGATCATCGGCTACATCGGCAGTACCGGTCTGGCCACCGGCCCTCACCTGCACTATGAGTTCCGGGTCAACGGTGTTCACCGCGATCCGCTGCGGGTAAAGCTCCCGGGTGCGGAACCACTGAAGAAAAAATATCTGGACGACTTCAATAAAAAGGCCGAGGCCCTGCTTGCGCAAATGGACCTGGTCCGGAATGTACAAGTAGCCAGTCGCAAATAGCAGGAACCTGCCACTCGCTACTCGCTACTCGCAATCCCTCACTTCTGACATACTTCGTCCATGTCAGAAATCTATATTGGCCTGATGTCCGGCACCAGCATGGACGGTATTGATGCCGCCCTGGTCGATTTTACCGATGATTGCGTGACCATGCTGGCCAGTCACTCCAGGAAATACACACCGGAACTGCAGCAGCAACTTGACAACGCGCTGCAATTACAGGACCCACGCGCAGCAGACCTCACCGAAACAGACAAGCTTGTTGGCGAGGAATTTGCCGCCGCAGCAATTGAGCTGCTTGAGAAAACAGAGGTAACAGCCGACCAGGTCGTCGCCATCGGCAGCCATGGCCAGACCATACGTCACGCACCGGATGCCGCTGAACCTTACTCCCTGCAGCTTGGCAGTGCCGCTGCCATCTGTGCAACAACCGGTATTGACACCGTCGCCGACTTTCGCCGCGCAGATATTGCCGCCGGTGGACAGGGCGCACCGCTGGCGCCGGCATTCCACGCGGCCGTGTTTACCAATGATTCGGAACACCGTGTCGTCGTCAATATTGGCGGCATTAGCAATATCACCGTTCTCCCGGCCGGCGGCAACGGCCCGGTAACCGGTTTTGATGCAGGCCCGGGCAATACCCTGATGGACATCTGGATACGGCGCCACCACGGCAGGTCCTTTGACGAAGATGGGGCCTGGGCCGCTGGCGGCCGCCCTGATGCACGCCTGCTGGCCGCGATGCTGCGGGACGCGTATTTCCACACCCCACCGCCAAAGAGTACCGGGCGCGAATATTTCAACCGGGCCTGGCTGTCCAGCTACCTGCAGGGACTCTCGACAAAAGCCCGTGACGTCCAGGCCACGCTGGGCAAACTGACCGCTGTTGTGATTACCGATGCCATCGAGCAGTACGCACCTGCAACGCAGCGTGTGCTTGTCTGCGGTGGCGGTGTGCACAATGCGTTCCTCATGCGGTGCCTGTCAGAAAACCTGCCGGACCTGCCGGTGGAGTCCACCCGGGCTCTCGGCGTGGATCCCGACTGGGTGGAGGCAACGGCATTTGCGTGGCTGGCGAAACAGCACCTGCAAGGTAAACCGGGAAATATCCCGGAGGTGACCGGCGCGTGTGAAGCCGTTGTGCTCGGTAAACTGTTCAGGCATTCGCAATAGATTATTTGCTAATGGGGGAATTCCACGCGCGGTTAAAACCACCTCACGCAAAGCCGCCAAGGCACAAAGAAAAGCAAAACACGCCACAAAGGATAAAGAGGACGCAGAGTAGATATCGTTAAAATTATTCAGTCATCCCCGCGCACGACTGCATGGAGGAGGTGAGACCGGGAACCGGTCGAGAGGCTGGCCTGGGCCATGCAGGAGGTAGAGCGACGCAGGATGCCTAAGCCGAGGCGGGGATCCAGTCCTGGAATTCGATTTATAGATGAACTCATGCTCAATATCTAAATGCTTTACCGGTTCGCCCCGGCGGGGCAAGCAATTATTGTCTCTGTGTGCTCTGTGATCTCTGTGGTGGGAGATTATTTTTGCGCCTTGGCGGCTTTGCGCGAACCGTTTATGTGTACCTGCCTGTACACCACTGGCATTTACAACAACAGCCATCTTACTGCTGCAGCCAAATAAAAAGGCGGGCATTTACGCCCGCCTTCTTTTGGGGTGTAACCGGATTCAGACTGCGAATGATGAACCGCAACCGCAGGTTGTGGTTGCGTTTGGATTGCGCACCACGAACTGGGCGCCTTCCAGCCCTTCGGTGTAATCCACCTCGGCGCCAACAAGGTACTGATAGCTCATCGGGTCAATGACCAGGACCACACCGTTGTTTTCCACAGTGTAGTCGCCTTCAACGACATTCTCGTCAAAGGAGAAACCGTACTGGAAACCGGAACACCCGCCCCCCGAAATATAAATACGTAATTTCAGGTTGGCATTGTCTTCTTCCTCGATCAGGTGCTTGACCTTGCTGGCGGCGGCATCCGTAAATGTCAGCTCGATGTTCATTGCTGTTGCTGTCTCACTCATCTATCTACTGCCTCTTGCGAAGTAACTTTTCAGCATATAAGTATCCCATTACCTGAGTAAAACAGTCAAGTATTGACCCGGTCAGTCCTGCCCGGTTTCGGTATTTTCCCTGTCAAAACTGAGTACTGCGGAACCTTCGCCGCTCTGGTGTACCAGGCTGCCGTTGACTGAGGCGCCCATCGCCATTTCGATCAGCTTGTAGTAGACGTCACCATTGACCACCGCCTTGGTGGATAACTCGATGCGGTCATCCGAGCGGACATCGCCGGTCACGGTACCGTTCAGGATCACCGTGGGTACGCGCACGTCACCCTCGATGCTGCCGTGCTCGCTGACCGTCAACACCGAATCCGAGCCTGCCTCGGCAATAATGGCCCCCTTGATGCTGCCATCAATATGCAAGCCGCCGGTGAAATGTACATCGCCCTCGATCCGCGTTTGCTGCCCGATAATGGTGTCCACTTTGGCGCCGGTCGACTTCGGTTTCTTGCCTTGTCCCAACATAGCCCTTCTCCTGTCTTTATGAACGCGTTGCCACCCAGTCAAATGACTGGACTATTGGTTCCGCCTTGCCCTTACCCTTGCCCGCAGGCCTGATGGTCAGGACCACTTGCCTGGCCGTGAAACCCTCCGGCAAACGGATGGTACCTGCCAGTTCCTGGAAATAGCGGAAACGGAATTTCAACTCCTTAACGGCAGGTTCGGTGACGCGCTCAAGTCCGATTTCCGTCTGGTACTCAGGCATCGAGCCGGTGATGCGCCAGTCCACCACCCCACTGACGGCCTTGTCATTGTGTTTCAACTGGGTCAACACCAGGTCATAATGAAATTCGCCGGGAGCGGCGCCTGCCTCCAGCGCGAAGCGGTGGATCCTCAACCCTGGCTTCACGTCACCGGGTGATACGATACCCCGGTAGAACTCGACCTCCTCACGAGCCGCCTGCAGGTCCTCTTCCAGCTGACCGAGTTCGGCTTTGACGCTTTCCGCCGCCTGGCGGTCTATCTGGGAAGAACGCTCCAGTATCGCCACCTGCTCGCGCAGATCAGTCGTATCGTCTGCCAGTTTGTCATTGCGTTTCTCGAGCATGGAATTTTTCACACGCAATGACTCGAGTTCCGCTACGCCGTGCAGCTTGCCCACGTCATACAGCCACCAGCCGGCGAATAGCAGCGCACCCAGTACCGCGATGAGACCGCCCCGTTTCACCAGTGTCTCCAGCATCACATTACCTTCGGATCAGTTGCCGTCACTGCAATCACCGCGCCAACCGGATACCGGCTCCAGTGCATAAACGGCCGCAGTGCCTGGTACTTCACGGCAACAATGCCACGCCGGTCAGACCAGCCGGCTCCGGAAGATCGAACATGATATTCATGTTCTGGACCGCCTGCCCGGCCGCACCTTTTACCAGGTTGTCGATTACTGACAGCACCACCACGGTATCTGCCTGCTGCGGCCGGTGCACGGCGATACGACAGTGATTCGCACCCCGTACGCTGCGCGTCTCGGGGTGTGAGCCGGCCGGCAGTACATCGACGAAGGCCTCATCGCGGTAGCGTTCCTCGAAAATGGCCTGCAGGTCGGCTGCCGCGTCGGTCAGGCGCGCATAGAGCGTCGCATGGATACCGCGGATCATCGGCGTCAGATGCGGGACAAACGTCAGGCCGACCGGCTTACCCGTCACTTGCTCAAGTCCCTGGCGTATTTCGGGCAGGTGTCGGTGGCCATCGACGCCATAGGCCTTGAAATTTTCGCTTGCCTCGCACAGCAGGGTACCGGTCACGGCCTTGCGGCCGGCGCCACTGACTCCGGATTTGGCATCCGCAACGATATACCCCGGATCGATGACACCCGCCTCCAGCAGCGGCAGCATCCCGAGTTGCACGGCCGTTGGATAACAGCCGGGATTGGCGACCAGCCGCGCTGCGGCAACGGCTGCCCGGTTCACCTCGGTCAGGCCGTAGACAGCCTCTTCAAGGTATTCCGGACAGGTATGTGGCATCCCGTACCACTGCTCCCAGTCAGCAGCCGAGCCAAGCCTGAAGTCGGCCGCCAGATCGATAACACGTACACCCGCCTCGAGCAGTCGGGGCACCATGGTCATCGCGGTACCGTTGGGGGTGGCGAAAAAGACCAGTTCGCACTGCTCGAGAGCCCCGGCATCCGGCATGGAAAACTCAAGCGAGGTAAAGCCGCGCAGGTTCGGGAACAGATCGGCGACCAGGCGCCCGGCCTCGGAACGTGAAGTGATGACGCGCAGCTCGACGTCAGGATGCATGACCAGAAGTCGTAACAGCTCGACACCGGTATAACCTGTACCGCCAACAACACCCACCTTGATCATTTCCGCTCACCTGTTATGGTTCGTGCATTACAGATGGTAAATAGTACACCATCCGGACTTGTATCAATCCAGAATCGCGTGACTCTGCGGCAACCAGCAGCTTACCGCTTTACCGTTGCAGCGCGGCGCGACTGACAGGGGGACTCCTTGCTGCAACGCCGCTGGCATCAATGGCTCGACCAGTTCGGACTCGGGCTTGCGGGTATCGATGCCTTGCCCCAGCTTGCCATGCTGGCCATACCGGTTGGCCTGTTATCCGGTGGCGTCATCATCCTGCTGCGTCTGCTGGTCGAGTCCGGCGCCGCATTGTACATGCCGGGCGGCGATGGTGAGAATTACGAGGCACTGTCACTGGTGATGCGCCTGCTGCTGCCGGCGGCCGGCGGGCTTGTGATCGGCCTGGTCTGGCAGAATCTGCGCGACGAGACGCGGCAGGTGGGTATCGTGCACGTCATGGAACGTCTCGCCTATCACCAGGGAAACCTGCCCGGGCGCAACAGCATTGCACAGTTCTTCGGCATCTCGCTGTGCATCCTCTGCGGCCACTCGGTCGGACGAGAGGGCCCCGGCGCACACCTTGGCGCAGCCAGCGGCAGTTCGCTGAGTCGCTGGCTGCGCCTGCCGAACAACAGTCGCCGGACCCTGGTGGCCTGCGGTATTGCCGCGGCCATAGCCGCCTCTTTCAATACACCGCTGGCAGGCGTCATCTTCTCGATGGAAGTCGTGATGATGGAATACACCCTGCTGAGTTTTGCCCCGGTGATCCTCGCCGCCGTGATTGCCACGACAATGACACATGCCGTATTTGGCGGTGAACCGGTATTTTCCATCCCGGAGGCCCAGCTTGGCTCATTGCTGGAACTGCCGATCATCCTCGCGACCGGCCTCCTGCTCGGCTGTCTGGCGGCCCTGTTCATACACCTGTTGCAGCGTTCGGCTACCCTGTCCGCGCCCTGGCCGGTCTGGCTGCGCTGTACGCTGGGCGGGACAGCAGTAGGCATTATTGCCGTTGCCGTACCGGAGGTCATGGGCATCGGCTACGACACGGTCAACCAGGCACTGGTCGGCGAACTGGGCCTGGTTGCCCTGCTGACGATCGCGTTTGCCAAGATACTGGCCACCGCCCTCGGCATCGGCCTGGGTCTGCCGGGCGGGCTGATCGGCCCGACGCTGGTCATCGGTGCCGTCGCCGGTGGCGCCGTCGGCATCGCAGCCGATACCTGGCTGCCGGGTGATATCGCAACCCCCGCCTTTTACGCACTGATCGGTATGGGGACCGTCATGGGTGCAACCCTGCAGGCACCGCTTGCCGCATTGACGGCCATGCTTGAACTCACCGCCAATCCGCACATCATCATGCCCGGCATGCTGGCACTGATCGGCGCAGTGCTTGTCAGCCGTGAAGTTTTCGGCAAGGAATCGGTGTTTATCGTACTGATGAAAACACGCGGGCTGGATTACCACGACAATCCGGTCAGGCAGATGCTGCAGCGGATCGGCGTGGCCGCTGTCATGGAGCGCAGCCTGGAAACGCTGCCGGTGGTTGCTGAACAGGCGCGCATCAGGCAGGCCCTGGAGCAGGAACCGCGCTGGCTGCTGCTGACTTCCGACAACGTGCCGGTCGCCCTTATGCCGGCAGCGGACCTCGCCCGTTACATGCAGTACGAGGAAATCACTGACCCGGTTGACCTGCGCGAGATACCGGCCACACGTCAGGATGTGACCGACATCGAGTTCCAGGCAACGCTACAGGAGGCTGTCGACCGTTTGGATAACAGTCATGCCGAGGCCCTGTACGTGACGCGCCGGACCATACCCGGCATTGACCGGATTTACGGGATCGTGACGCGTAGCGATATCGAAAGGCACTACACGCTATAGATCACTGCGGATCAGTCTTTCAGGACAAAGGTGACCTTCATGTTGACGCGGTACTCGGTGATCTTGTCGTCCTTCACGACAACGCTCTGCTCCTGAACCCACGCACCCTGGATATTCTGCAGGGTCTTGCCGGCACGCTTGATACCGCTTTGCATGGCGTCTTCAAAAGACTTTTTCGATGAAGCGGTTATTTCGGTAACTTTTGCAATGGACATCACTTTTCTCCCTGTTAATCGATAAATATTCTATGCATTGAATGCGTCACGCTGTGCCGATCACTACGACCGAATCAGGCGCAGGAACTCTGAACGCGTACGATCCTGGACCCGGAAAGATCCCAGCATCATGGATGTCGTCATCATGGAATTCTGCTTTTCCACCCCACGCATCATCATGCAGAGGTGCTTGGCCTCGATAATGACACCCACACCGGACGGCTGAATGATATCCATGAGACAGTCGGCAATCTGCTTGGTCAGGTTTTCCTGTATTTGCAGGCGGCGTGCATACATATCCACAATACGTGCAATCTTGGAAAGCCCGATAACCTTGCCGGTGGGAATATATGCAACATGACACTTGCCGATGAACGGCAACATGTGATGCTCGCACATGGAGTAGATCTCGATATCCTTGATCAGGATCATCTCTTCATTGTCGGAGTCGAAGATGGCGTTGTTGACGACCTCCTCCAGCGACTGGGTATAACCGCGTGTCAGATATTGCATGGCGCGCGCGGCACGCCCGGGAGTATTCTGCAGGCCTTCACGGTCCGGATCCTCACCAACACCCTTGATGATCTTTTTGTAGCATGCTTCGAGGTCGTTACCCATCTACCCCTCCTGTCAGACAAGTCCGGCTAGAAAAATCTGCCGGCCATCCCCAAGATATCATCAAGTACCGAGCCATCCTTGTCGGCATCGAGAAACCGGTTGAGCAACCCGGCAGAGCTGGAACCGGCTCCACCTGCTGTCAATCCACCAGGCAGATCCTGCGAACCGGCCTGCTTGCTGACCGCACCCATCACCATGGTTGCGATAACCGGCAACATCTTTTTCAACAGGCTCTCGTCCACACCGGTTTTGCCGGAGGCATGTCTGGCAACACGCCGACTGACGTCCTTGCTGCCAAACAGGTGACCGAGTATAGCATTACCTTCCTGGCTCGCCTGTTCGTCGGACAGTGACTCCGGCTGATCGATGTAGCGCTGGTGGTTACCCCTGGCCAGCGCGCCCAGCAGGTCCTCAACCCCCCCCTGTTTCGAGAGGTTGTTCTGCATGCCTCGCGACAGCGCAGGCACCGTTTCGGTCAGTACTTTTTGTGCCTCGCCCTCGCTGAGGCCAAAGCCCGACGCCAGTTGTTTCAGGGCGGGTGAGCCCTGGCTGTCCAGCAACATTCCCAACAGGTTCATGATTCCAT
Organism: Gammaproteobacteria bacterium; assembly: GCA_049665685.1. Classification (GTDB taxonomy): domain Bacteria; phylum Pseudomonadota; class Gammaproteobacteria; order UBA9214; family UBA9214; genus UBA9214. The sequence goes on along the minus strand of JBATGJ010000172.1, from coordinate 3,283 downwards.
CCTCCCCGCAGTCACGCTGCGGTTTCGTGCTATTGATACAGTTCACCGTTTTGCCGGATCCAGCCGCCCTGCAGCCTGCCCTCCGGGTCATGGTGAGTCCAGTGGATGACCCCGCCACGGTCATTCCATTCAAACCGGCCACGCAGACTGACGCGATCACCCTGGCTGACCGGGACCCGTTCGGCGAGATCGATATTGTGCGCCACCATAACCGTATGCCCGTCCCCGACATCGAGGATGAACCGCTGGTGACGCGAGCCTTCATTGTCGTCTGCAAGAATGCGTGTGATCCGTCCCCCTGTTTCCAGCCATACGCCCGAGCGCTTCGCGGCATATGCGGTCTGCACCACATCACCCGCGGATCCTGCACCCTCCGGCGTGGGTAACTCGACATCCCCGGGGTAGAAATACTGGAAAACAACCAGCCCGATGATGGCCAGCAGCGTCAACCAGGTATTTCTGGAACGGCTCTTCATTACGACGCTACCCCTTCATCAGGGAGCCGAGAATTCCACGTGCAATTTTCCTGCCCAGCGAACTGCCCATGGAGCGCACCACGCTTTTTACCATGGCCTCCATGACACCCTGCCGGTTACTGCGTCGCGTGGTTGTCTTGCCTCTGGTTTGCTCCTTTTCGGCGGACATTTGCTCCTCGGCAAGAGCCGCTTTCTCGGCGCGTTCCTTGAGCATTTCATAGGCAGAATGTTGATCCACCGACTTGTCATAGCGCTTGCCCAGCATACTCTCCTCGAGGACGACATTGCGCTCGGCACGTGTCGCCGGACCCAGCCGTGAAGACGGCGGGCGAATCAGCGTACGCTCGACGATACCGGGCGAACCCTTGCCACCGAGCATGGATACCAGCGCCTCGCCAACACCCAGCTCCTTGATGGCCTCAACCGCGTCGAACGCGGGATTGGGGCGAAAGGTACTTGCCGCCGCCCGCACGGCCTTCTGGTCGCGGGGCGTAAATGCCCGCAGGGCGTGCTGGATGCGATTACCCAGCTGACCCAGTACTGCATCGGGGATGTCGAGCGGGTTTTGCGTAACGAAGTAGACCCCCACACCCTTGGACCGTATCAGACGCACCACCTGTTCAACCTTCTCCAGCAGCGCCTTGGGTACACCCGTGAACAGCAGATGAGCCTCGTCGAAGAAAAATACCAGCCGCGGCTTGTCGGGATCGCCGATCTCGGGCAGCTCCTCGAACAACTCGGATAACAGCCAGAGCAGGAAAGTGGCATAGAGTTTCGGTGTCTGCATCAGGGTGTCGGCCGCAAGGATATTGATATTACCGTAGCCGTTCGCGCCGGTACGCATGAAGTCGTAGATGTCCAGCGCAGGCTCGCCGAGAAACTGCTCACCGCCTTCCTGCTCCAGTACCAGCAAGCGGCGCTGGATGGCACCGATGGAGGACGCGGAAATATTGCCGTATTCGAGACGCAGCTCTTTGGCATTTTCGCCGGCAAACACCAGCAGCGACCTGAGGTCTTTCAGATCCAGCAACAACATGCCCTGGTCATCCGCCATCTTGAAGACCGCGTACATGATGCCTTCCTGCGTATCGTTCAGGTCCAGCATGCGGGAGAGGAGCAGCGGCCCCATTTCCGACACGGTGGACCTGACCCGGTGGCCCTGTTTGCCGAACAGGTCCCAGAATACGACCGGGAAGGCCTCCAGCGCGTAATCCGTCAAGCCGATCGTTTCGGCACGCGCCGAAAGTTTCGGGTGCTCCTTGCCCGCCTGGCACATGCCCGACAGGTCGCCCTTCACATCCGCCATGAATACCGGCACGCCGCGTCGCGAGAATGCCTCGGCGAGTATCTGCAGTGAAACCGTTTTACCGGTGCCGGTCGCACCGGCAATGAGTCCATGCCGATTGGCGAGCTGCGGCAACAGGTACACCGGCTTTTCACCCTTGCCAACAAAGATTCCCATGTCATCTGTCATCTTGATAATGTCCCCGATATAATTACTCAGGCCAGGGCCGAACCACCGGGCAAATTGCCCAGCCGGTCGATAATGCGTGCATATTCCCTGCCCAGTTCCTTCAGTTCTTCAAGCTGCATGATGGAGGCCGGTTGACTGGAGCGGCTGATATCACGCTGAATCTGTTTCATGCGCGACACGACGCGTTCGAGGTCACGTTCCGCCTCACCCATGATACGCAGGTAATCTTCCATCAAATGGCATCCCTCAGGCGGGCCGACGCGAGGAGGGCTGATGCCGATGACATGACCGGATTGATACCTATTTCCCTGACCGGGTTATTTCCACTCACGCTGGCGCTTGTCCTTTTCTGGTGCATCTGGCGGGTTGCTGCGGACACTATTCTATAGCAGCGCCCGGGCAATTAATTCCCCCAAATGTAATAAATTATCAACCGTCCTGTTTGGCACTTGAAGATCAAGTGGCCCCGTTGTTTAATCTTCTGATTGAAATTTTCGTCGGCGGATCGTCAGGATCCATACCGGCATCAATAGCACCAACGAGGAGCCCAATAATGAGGAGCTATAAAATTGTAGAAATCGAAGGTATCGGTCCCGCTTATGCAGACAAGTTGTCTGCCGCAAACATCAAGACCACGAATGACCTGCTGAAACTGTGTTGCGACGCCAAGGGGCGCAAGACTGCGTCCGAAAAAACCGGGGTCAGTGAACACAACCTGCTGAAATGGGTCAACATGGCCGACCTCATGCGCATCTCGGGCATCGGCTCTGAATTCTCGGAATTGCTGGAAGCCGCCGGTGTCGACACCGTCAAGGAATTGCGCAACCGCAATGCCGAAAACCTGGCTGCCAAGATGAAAGAAGTCAATGCGGTGAAAAAACTGACCCGCACCGTGCCATCTGAAAAAACGGTCACCGGCTGGGTCGCTCAGGCCAAGTCACTCGACCCGCTTATCACTCACTAGATCGGGATGCTCCGTCGGGGCCGCACGCGGCCCCGTTTCCCCTGTATTGCCCGCGGTGCCGCTCTGCCTGGCCGCACCCGGCAGTACCCGCCTGCGCATGCGTCGCCGGCCCAGGTAATCACCCAGCATGCCGGCCCCAACTGCCAGCAATGCTCCGCCCAGCAACGACAGCACGATGTAGTGCTGCTTCCATATGAAAATGAATGCCGGCCCCGGGTACCCGGCCTTGAGCATATCGAAGGCATATTGGAAATTACCCAGCAGGTCAGGGTCGCGTTGCGCGAAACTGAATTGCACAGCACCGGGCTTGTCCAGCATGAACCAGACGACCCACCCGATAATAAAAATTACGAAAGAACTGCGTAACAT
>JBATGJ010000171.1:0-1531 GCA_049665685.1 Gammaproteobacteria bacterium | reverse complement strand
GCGATCGGCGGTACCCGCCGGGTCAGCATGCCGACCAGCACCACGGCGAGGATGGGAATGAAATACATCCCATTCATCTTTTGCAGATAGGCAAAGATGCTCTCCTGCCCCAGCAGCAGCGGGGCCAGGCTCATGGAGAAGAGCGCCAGTATCCCGCCGAAGATCTTGCCGGAGCGGACGGTTTGCTGATTGCTCGCCTGCTTGTTGATGACGCGCTTGTACAGGCCCAGGCTGAACAGGGTGCAGGTACTGTTCAGTGCCGAGTTATAGCTGGACAGGATAGCGCCCATCATCACGGCGGCAAAAAACCCGGCATAAGGCGTCGGCAGGACCTGGTTGACCAGCATGCCGTAGGAATGGTCCGCCTTGATGTCCTGGCCGGCATACAGGGCAAAGGCAATCAGCCCGGGGATGACGAGGTAGACCGGACCGATCAGTTTCAAGAGCCCGGTCGCCAGCACCCCCTTCTGACCTTCGGCCAGCGACTTTGCGCCAAAGGTACGCTGGATGATCTGCTGGTTGGTCGTCCAGTAAAACATGTGGAGCAGCAGGATACCGGAAAAGACCGTGCCGATCGGCACCCCGCTGTCGGCGTCGCCGATGGAATTGAAACGACCGGGATTGCCCGCCGCGAGCGCGTCGATGCCCGCGAAAAAATCACCCTCACCGAGCGCGTTGAGACCGAACCAGGCAATCATCAGTCCGCCGGTCAGCAAACCGACACCGTTGATGGTATCGGACACGGCCACGGTGCGCAGGCCACCGAAGAGCGCATAAACCGAACCGACAATACCGACGACCCAGACGATGATCCACAGGGTCTGCGTGTGTGACTCAATACCCAGGATGCCCTGCACATCGAGGATGCCGATCAGTCCCGTGGCACCGGTATATAAAATGATGGGCAGCAGGATGACCGCATAGGCCACCAGAAAAATCAGGTTGGTGATGATCTGGGTCTGATGATCGAAACGTATATGCAGATACTCGGGAACGGTCGAGACGCCACTGCGCAGAAAACGCGGCAAAAAGAACAGCGCCATGCACACCAGGGCAATGACGGCGACGACCTCCCACACCATGACGGCAAAACCATGCGTAAAGGCCGCCCCGTTGAGTCCGACCATCTGCTCGGTGGAAAGATTGGTCAGCAGCAGCGAACCGGCAATCAGCGGCCAGGTCAGGCTTCTCCCGCCGAGGAAATAACCCTGGGTCGTCGCGTGGTCGTCCCTGCGCGTCAGCCACCAGGTGAGTGCGGCCACCAGGCCGGTAAAAAACAGGAAGGAAACAAGTATCATCGCGATGCCCCGTCATCGAGTTCTTTACATACGCCGCACGCAATCCTTGCTGCGCCACCTGCCGGGCTGTTCATGTGACTTTATGCAGGGCGTCGGCGGTTGCCATTGTACAGCTTGTTTAAGAATTCCGCGCCCGGAGCGCGGGTGTGCAATTCGATAATTATTCGCGGATGGCACCCGGTGAGAGAATGCAGAAATACTTTATTACCGGCTGGCAGCAATGAGTCCGGGCG
>JBATGJ010000170.1:0-1503 GCA_049665685.1 Gammaproteobacteria bacterium | reverse complement strand
GGGTGAAACGCTGCCGGTAGACGCGCGGGCCCCAGCCGAAGTCCCAGTTGCCGGGGGTGAAGGCGTCGATGCCGATGTCGTTCAGCCAGGGCACGATGAGTTCGCCCAGGGAGAACAGCATTTCTGCACTGCCGTGCGTGGTGTCACCGATGGCCAGCAGCAGGCTGTTTTCTTCCCCGACGTCATCACGGACTTCCGTGACAAGGGTGGTCAGCTTGGCGATGCCACCGCTGTTGGCGTCGATGCGTCCGTCCGGGAAGATCTAAGTATGCTCGTGCATGTGACCATGCACGTCGCCGAGCTGCATCAGCGTGAGGGTATGACCGCCCTTCTTCGCGACGGCAAGCGAGCTGCCCAGCGACAGCGCGAGAACCAGTGCCCCCGTTAGGCCCTTGCTAAAGGTATTAATCATGATTTTTGCTCCTCAGGTATAAAATCTAATAGTTATAAGCAGGTTTATTCTGCTGTTTATCAATGAACAACCGGCGTCGGGTACGACAAGGAACGGGCGTGATAGCGTTCATTGAGGCAAGTGAGATTACCAATAGGTAGCGCACCGGGGCATAGAGAGACTCCTCGATTCACATAGGGAAAAATCCTATTAGAAAATTATAATTTTCTTCTAAGATTTTGCAGGGTGCCGCTGGAAAGCAGTCTGAGTCCTGAGCGAAGATAGGGACATGCAGGCCAGGGCGTGGCGCAGCGGCTGTCAGGGTGTTATGAGACCCAGCCGGATTGCCAGGCGTGTCAGGCCGGCAACATCAGTGCTACCGAGCTTTTTTTTCACGCTGGTGCAATGATGGCCAACGGTTTTCGGACTGATGTGGAGGATATCGGCAATCTCGTTGACGGACTTGCTGTCCGCCAGCAGCTGGAATACTTCAAATTCACGCGGTGACAAACCGGCGATTATCTGATTGTCCGGCGTGGTATCGCGTTTGCTGAGATACGGCATCATTTCCTGGCCGAGATACATCTTGCCCGAGGATACCCGCCGCACCGCCTCTATCATATCCCTGGATGCACTGCGCTTGGAAATGTAGCCGAGTATCCCCGAATCCAGGGCCCGGTTCAGATAGACCTCGTTTTCATGGACACTGAAGACCAGGATCCTGGCAGCTTTGTCCCGGGCTAGAATTTTCCGGCTGGCCTCCAGCCCTCCTATGCCCGGCATGGAGAGGTCCATGACCAGCACGTCGGGATGGTGTTCGAAAAACCGCTGGTATGCCTCTTCCCCGCTGCAGGCTTCTGCCACGACAGCAATGTCAGTGGTTGTCTCAAGTAAACGCCGGTACCCGGCACGCACGACTTCGTGATCATCCGCCAGGAGTACATTGATAGCGTGCGATGCGTTCATCTTTACATATTGCCTGCGTTCGTTGCAGGCACGGTGGCAAAAATCGATACCCCCTTGCCAGGTTCCGATTCCAGGAGAAAACTTCCTCCCAGCGCCTCGATGCGTTCGCGCATGCCGATCAAGCCGAGTCCGTTGGTGTTTTCGGT
>JBATGJ010000169.1:0-3974 GCA_049665685.1 Gammaproteobacteria bacterium | reverse complement strand
AGCGCCAGCCTGCCACCACCTTTGCCATCGCGCTGGCCGGTGTGGCCCTCATCGGCCTGCCACCCAGTGGCGCCTTTCTCGGCAAGTGGCAGCTACTCGCCGGCGCCGTCGCCACCGGTCAATGGGTATGGCTCGTGGTGACGGCAATCGGTTCATTGCTGGCCGCGGCCTATATCTTCCGGGTGCTGGGCCACGCCTTTGGCAACCGACTGTATCCGCGCCAGCCGATCACGGTGGCGATTGAGGAGTGGCCGGCCCTGCTGCTCACCGCCATGGCGGCGCTGGTATTGGGCCTTGCCGGTGCTCCGGTATGGTCACTGCTCGAGGGCGGGACATGAACTGGGACGCATGGCTACCGTTGATGGTGGTGGCAAGCTCCCTGCTGCCGGGGCTGGTCATTTTCTTCCTGCAGGAAGGCAGCCACCGGCTGCGCACCGTGCTCAATCTGGCCGGCGCCGTCCTCAAGCTGGTACTGGTCGGCATCCTGATCTGGGGCGTGTTCCATGAACATGTCTACGAGACCCGCTGGACACTGGCCCCCGGCCTGGACCTGGTGCTGCATGCCGACACGCTCTCGGTGCTGTTTGTCACGCTTTCCACTGTGCTCTGGCTGGTAAACACCGTCTATGCCATCGGCTACCTGGAAAACTCACCGCACCGCAGCCGCTTTTTTGGTTTCTTCAGCCTGTGCGTCTCGGCCACCGTTGGCCTGGCGCTGGCCGGCAACCTGTTTACCTTTGTCATCTTCTACGAGTTGCTGACGCTGGCCACCTACCCGCTGGTTGCCCACCGCGGCACACCCGAGGCACTGCGCGGCGCGCGCATCTACCTTGCCTATACCCTGAGCGGAGGCATGCTGCTGCTGATAGGTACCGTGTGGCTGCACGTGCTGGCAGGTCCGACAGCCTTTGTCGAAGGCGGCGTACTGGGTCGCTTACCCGTTGAATACCACCCCCAGCTCAAGCTGATATTTCTGCTGTTGATCATCGGCCTGGGTGTCAAGGCGGCGCTGGTGCCGCTGCATGGCTGGCTGCCCCAGGCGATGGTTGCACCGGCGCCGGTCAGTGCACTGCTGCACGCCGTCGCCGTGGTCAAGGCCGGTGCCTTCGGCATTGTGCGCGTGGTCTACGATGTGTATGGCGTGAACTTCACCGATCAACTGGGGCTGCTGACCGGGCTGGGTATCGCAGCCGCGGTCACCATCGTGTACGGCTCGGTCAAGGCGCTGTTTCAGGACAATCTGAAAAAACGGCTGGCCTACTCCACCGTCAGTCAGGTGTCCTATATCGCGCTGGGTACTGCCATCCTCGGCCCTGTCGGCACCATTGGCGGCATCGTCCACCTGGTTCACCAGGGCATCATGAAGGTCACATTGTTCTTTGCCGCCGGCAACTACGCCGAGACACTGGGTATTCACAGGATCAGCCAGATGAACGGTGTAGGCTGGCGCATGCCCGCCACCACGCTGGCCTTCAGTGTCGCCGCATTCGGCATGATCGGCGTGCCACCGGTAGCCGGCTTTATCAGCAAGTGGTACCTGGGCCTCGGCGCCGTCGAGGCCGGCATGGCGGGGTGGGTCATGCCGGTACTGATCACCAGCAGCGTATTGAATGCGGCGTATTTCCTGCCCATACTGCACCGCGCCTGGTTCCGCGAACCCGGCCCGATCTGGCCGGCTGAACACATACCGGCTACGCGTCTTGAAACCAGTGCAGCCCTGCTCTGGCCACCGGTGGTGACCGCAACACTGGCGCTCGCGGCCGGCCTGTTTGCTGCCGCCCCTTACAGCCCGCTTGAGTGGGCGAGACTGATCGCGCAACGGGAGTATGGCCTGTGAACGCCACCCTGCTCCTGCTCGTCTGGTCATGGCCCCTGCTGCTTGCGGTCCTGGCCGGTCAGCGTCATGCCAGGTGGATAACGGTTGTTGGGCCGCTGCCAGCACTGCTTGCCGCCGCCATCGTACCGGTCGGCACCAGCATCTCGCTACCCTGGCTGCTGCTTGGCGTCGAACTCGGCCTGGACGACATTGGCTGCGTGTTCCTGTTGTTCAGTGCACTGCTGTGGTTGATTGCAGGGCTGTACGAGGTCGGCAGCACAGCGGCTGGAGGGCACGGTGCGCGTTACCGGGTCTTCTTTCTGCTGGCCATGGCGGGCAACCTGGGGCTGATCGTGGCCCAGGACACGGTGAGCTTCTACCTCGGTTTCACACTGATGGGTATGGCCGCCTACGGGCTGATCGTGCATCCGGCAACGCGGCGCGCCCGCCTGGCGGCACGTCGCTACCTGGCCTGGACCATCGCCGGCGAACTGATACTGTTCACTGCGATCGTTATGCTGGCGATGCAGCATGGCGGCGCGCTGGCTTTTTTCAACCTGCAGTCAAGCCCACCTGCCGGTTTCGTGGTGCTGTTGCTGGTCATCGGATTCGGCATCAAGCTGGCGCTGCCCGGCCTGCACCTGTGGCTACCGCGAACCTACGCGGTCGCCCCGACATCCGCCGTTGCGGTACTGAGTGGCGCTATGATCAAGGCCGGCCTGCTCGGCTGGTTGCGCTTTCTACCTCCCGGTGACGCAGCACTTGCCGGCTGGGGTCAGGCACTGATGATCACGGGTGTCGTCGGCATCTTCTTCGGTGCGGTCTTTGGCTTGCTTCAGCAGCGACCGCGTTTGCTGCTGGGCTACTCCAGCATCAGCAAGATGGGTGTGCTGACAGCCGGCATGGGTGCGACACTGGCATGGCCGTTGGCCGCACCCGCATTGACCAGCGCATTGGTCCTGTATGCGGCGCATCATGCGCTGGTCAAGGGTGGGCTGTTTCTTGGCCTGGGCCTGGTTGAACGCGGCGGCTTGCGCCCGTGGTTACTGGCGGGTCTGGGCTTTCTGGCGCTGGCTCTGGCAGGTGCGCCACTAACCAGTGGTGCGCTGGCCAAATCCGTCCTCACGGCGAGTCTTCCTGCTGAGGCAGGTTACCTTGTGGCACTGCTCGCCGCCGGTGCATTTGCGACCACACTGTTGATGGCGCGCTTCCTGTTCCTGATCTGGCAACAGCGCGACAGCACTGCCAGGCCCTATGCCGCTCAAGCGACCATCGCATGGCTCGCATTACTGGCAGTGATCGTCACATTTCCCCTTGTCCTTGCCGGTACCGGTCTGCTCCCGGCTGACGTTGTGCCGCTGTCTCTGGGTGTCCTGCTGAGCGCCGTTCTGTTGCTGGCAGCGGATCGTCTGCCCCGCTACCCCGTAATGCAACAACGCCACCAGGCAGCAAGACGGCTTGCTGTGCGATCTGCGATCGCCATTCGTCATCTGATATGCGCCTGGGAACGACTATCCTGCAGCCTGCGCACAAGATGGCACAAGCGGGATGAATCATTTCAGCAGACCCTGCGTGTATCGCTGGAAAAACTGCAGCGATCTGCCGGAAGCCGGGATCGCTGGTCGTTGGCAGGCGGTCTCTGGCTTGGCATTGGCGGCTTGCTGCTGGCCGCGTTTATCACAACCGGATAACAGCTACTGGAAAGGAGATAAACGATGAAACGCTTCAAGAACATTCTGTTTGTGGCGGACCGCGAGGACGGGCTCACCACTGCGCTGGACAGGGCGGTCGCTCTGTCACAGACCAACAGTGCACGCCTCACTGTCATCGATGTCACCCCCGAGGCAGGTCTTGCCGATTATGTCAAACAGACGTACGCCGTCGACCTCGATGAGCAGATCAGAGAACAGCGTCTCGAGTCCCTGGAGGCACTCGTGCAACCGTACACGGCTGCCGACATACCGGTTTTTACCAAGGTGCTTAGTGGCATACCCTTCCTCGAGATCGTGCGTGCCGTCTTGCGCAATGGCCATGACCTGGTGATGAAAGTGGCGCAATACGACACCGGCCTGGCACCCTGGCTGTTTGGCAGTACCGATATGCACCTGATGCGCAAGTGTCCATGTCCGGTCTGGATCGATCAAACAGGTGGCGCAGC
>JBATGJ010000168.1:0-21296 GCA_049665685.1 Gammaproteobacteria bacterium | reverse complement strand
GAGCAGTTCGATGGCAAATCGGAGGCCATTTCTGCCTGAACCGGTACTGTCTGCCAACAGTCACCTGCCCGCCGCAGACTGCCACCGTCTGCACGACTTAACCGTCAGCACAGACAAGTCCACGCTCCGCTCATGCACTGCCTGTCAGCAGTGCCATTACCTCAATTTCACCTCGCAGGCAGCGAATATGTTTGGGTCTGGCGCTACTTGATAGTATGATAAGTTTCATTCCTAACCATCTGAACTTACGAATAATCTCACCTGACAGTTCCAAAAGGCAGTGACACAGACAGATACAAGCCGACTTGAGGCCAGCGGACTCGAGTGCATCCGGGATGACCGCATCCTCTTCAGCCAGCTGGATTTCACGCTCGCCCCCGGCCAGGCACTGTTGCTGGAGGGTCGCAATGGCAGCGGCAAGACATCGCTGCTGCGCATCCTGTGCGGCATACGCCTGCCGGACGCTGGCACTGTCTGCTGGAACGGAACCGAAATCGGCCGGCTGGGACCGGATTATTACCAGCACACGTCCTATGTCGGCCACCGGGATGGCAACAAGCTCGACCTGACCCCGCTCGAAAACCTGGCCATGGCGCGTGCACTCGGCAAGGCCAATGACCTCACACTGCAGGCGGCGCTGGAAAAAGTTGACCTGTATGGCTTCGAGGATGTTCCGACCCGCAATCTTTCCGCTGGCCAGCAACGCCGCCTGGCCCTGGCGCGCCTGCTGGTGACCGATGCGTTGCTGTGGATACTGGATGAACCGTTTACCTCGCTGGATATGCAAGGCATCAGTGTCATCGAGGAACTGCTGGAGCAGCACGCGGCGCGCGGCGGCATGCTCGCGGTCACCTCCCACCATGCGGTCAGGCTGGACAATACGCGGGTCCAGCGGATCGACCTGTCGGCATGAATACCGACTCGCTCACACGCGCGTTCACAGTACTGGTCCGGCGCGACCTGATACTGGCCGCCAGGCGCCGGGCCGAGATGGCCAATCCGCTGCTGTTTTTCATCCTGGTCACCAGCCTGTTCCCGCTGGGTATCGGTGCGAATCCCAACCTGCTGCAGGCCGTTGCGCCCGGAATTATCTGGGTGGCCGCCCTGCTCGCGGCACTGCTGTCGCTCGACAGCGTATTCAGATCCGACTTCGAGGATGGCAGCCTGGAACAATACCTGCTGAGCTCCCACCCGGTGTCGGTGCTGGTGCTTGCCAAGATCATCGCGCACTGGCTGATTACCGGCCTGCCCCTGCTGCTGATCTCTCCGCTGCTTGGAATTCTGCTGGGCCTGCCGGTGACCGCCATCAAAACCCTGTTTTTTACGCTGTTACTCGGCACCCCGGTGCTGAGCCTGATCGGTGCGGTCGGCGTGGCGCTGACGGTCGGCCTGCGCAAGGGCGGAATGATCCTGTCCCTGCTCGTGTTACCCTTGTACATACCGTTACTGATCTTTGCTTCAAGCGCCGTTGACTCGGCGGCAGCGGGCCTGCCGGTCACGGCCCATCTGTCGCTGATCGCCGCGTTACTGGTACTGGCACTGAGTCTTTCGCCCTTCGCCACCGCCGCCGCGCTGCGTGTCAGCCTGAGTTGATAAATGCATCACGCTTCCCATAAACTCATGCTGTTAATACGGATACCGGCAGTTACCGATGTGATCCTGGCCACGATCGGCTTGCCAGGGAAACCCGCTATTGTGAACGCAGCGCAACAATCCCCCGAGTGTGCCAGCGTCATGAGATGGCTGCGCTGCGCGCTCGATGGCGTCAATTATTTACGGCAAGGGCTGCACCTGCAGGGTGTTGCATGAGACAACCATGATATTTGGCAGCTTCTTTCACAAACTGGCATCACCGAAACACTTCTATCGCATTGCCGGCCGACTGATCCCGTGGCTGGCCGGCACCTGCCTGCTGCTGGTGCTGGCGGGACTTTACTACGGACTCGTGGTTGCGCCACCCGATTATCAACAGGGTGACAGTTACCGCATCATGTTCGTGCACGTGCCGGCCGCGTGGATGTCGCTGTTCATTTATATAGTCATGGCCGGCGCCGGCGCCATCGGCCTCATCTGGCGCATCAAGCTGGCCGAAGTGATCGCCATCAGCAGCGCACCCGTCGGCGCCTCGTTCACCTTTCTTGCGCTGGTGACCGGATCGATCTGGGGCAAACCGATGTGGGGCACCTGGTGGGTCTGGGACGCACGCCTCACCTCGGAGCTGATCCTCCTGTTCTTGTATCTCGGGGTGATCGCCCTGTACAGTGCCATCGAGGACCGGCGCATCGCTGCACGTGCCGTGGCCATCCTGGCACTGGTGGGCGTCATCAACATTCCGATCATTCATTACTCGGTGGAATGGTGGAACACCCTGCACCAGGGCCCGACCGTCACCAAGTTCGACAAGCCGTCCATTCACCTCAGCATGCTGATCCCGCTGCTGCTGATGGCCGTGGCCTTCAAGCTTTATTACGCCTTCGTCGTGCTGATGCGCGCGCGCTGCGAAGTGCTGGAACGCGAACGCCATACCGCCTGGGTCAGGGAACTCGCGGAGGAAAAATGAATCTCAATGAATTCCTGCACATGGGTGGTTACGGGTTCTACGTATGGACCTCCTATGGCATTAGCCTGGTGGTACTGCTGCTCAACATCATCCTGCCGGCCAGGCAACGGACAAAACTTCTGGCAGATATCGCACGCAAGACACGGCGTGCGCGGAGACAATCATGACACCCAAGCGCAGACAACGCATGCTGCTCATCGCAAGTATGGTCATTGGTGTAGGCATCGCCGCCGGCTTTGCACTGAAGGCCTTTAACGAAAATCTCATGTTCTTCTACACGCCGGCCGCGGTGGTCGCCGGCGAGGCGCCGGCCGGCCACCTGATACGGGTCGGTGGACTGGTGACGAACGGGAGTGTTCAGCGCCAGGCAGACGGCCTCACCGTTAACTTCGATATCACCGACAACAAGGACACCATCACCGTGCAGTACACCGGCATCCTGCCCGACCTGTTCCGCGAGGGCCAGGGTATCGTGGCACACGGCCGCCTGCAGGGTGGCAACCTGTTCGTCGCCGACGAGGTACTGGCCAAGCACGACGAGAACTACATGCCACCGGAGGTTGCCGACGCCCTCAAGATGGCACACGAGGAAGGCAGCAAGGCGGCCCCCGGGACGGCTGTGCAATGATCCCCGAGCTTGGTCATTTTGCCCTGATCCTCGCACTGTGCCTGACACTGGTACTGGCCATCATGCCGATGGCCGGCAGCCTCGCCAACATACCCGGCTGGGTTGGCATGGCAAAGCCGGCGGCATGGGGGCAATTCACCTTCACCCTGATTGCCTTCGCCTGCCTGGTGAATGCCTTCCTGACCAACGATTTCTCGGTGGTCTACGTCGCACGCAACGGTAATACCCTGTTGCCGACCCTGTACAAGGTTTCGGCCGTGTGGGGTGCCCACGAGGGCTCGCTGTTGCTGTGGGCACTGATACTCTCGGGCTGGACCGTGGCCGTAGCGGCGCTGACCCGCAATCTGCCTGCCGAGATGCTGGCACGCGTACTGTCCGTGATGGGCATGATCGGTATCGGCTTCCTGTCGTTCCTGCTGTTCACCTCCAACCCGTTTGAGCGCGCCTTTCCGGTACCGCTCGAAGGCGGTGATCTCAATCCCCTGCTGCAGGACCTGGGGCTGGCCATCCACCCGCCGATGCTCTACATGGGTTACGTCGGCCTGTCGGTTGCCTTCAGCTTTGCCATTGCCGCATTGATCGGCGGCAAGCTGGATGCCACCTGGGCACGCTGGTCACGCCCGTGGACCACGGTGGCCTGGGTGTTTCTGACCGTGGGCATCACGCTGGGCAGCTGGTGGGCCTATTATGAACTCGGCTGGGGTGGCTGGTGGTTCTGGGACCCGGTCGAGAACGCCTCCTTCATGCCCTGGCTGGTGGCTACCGCACTGATACACTCCCTGGCCGTGACCGAAAAGCGCGGGGCCTTCAAACGCTGGACCGTGTTACTGGCCTTGCTGGCCTTTTCACTCAGCCTGCTGGGTACCTTCCTGGTCCGCTCCGGCGTACTGACCTCGGTCCATTCGTTCGCCGCCGACCCGGCGCGCGGCCTGTTTATCCTGATCTTCCTGTGCCTGGTGATCGGTGGCTCGTTAACGCTGTATGCCTGGCGTGCACCGGACGTCACCAGCGGTGGCCGCTTTTCGACCTTGTCCCGGGAGACCCTGCTGCTGGGCAACAACCTGCTGCTGGTGGTGATCACGGCCTTTATCCTGCTCGGCACACTGGCCCCGCTCTTCTACGACGCCATGGGCTGGGGCAAGATCTCGGTCGGCTTCCCCTGGTTCAACACCATGTTCGTCACCTTCACGCCGCTGATGGTCATCCTGATGGGACTCGGCCCGATGGCGCGCTGGAAAAACCAGGCACCCGGCGAACTGCTGCGCACCTACCGCATGGCACTCATCGCCAGCCTCGCCGCCGGCATCCTGGTCGCGCTGCCACTGTGGCACGCTGGCTCGATATGGGCCGGGCTCGCTGTATTCCTGTCGGTATGGCTGGTGTCCTCCCTGCTGCTCAGCCTGCGTCAGCGCTACGGTAACCGCGCCAACCTCACCCGGTTGCTGAAGAACCCGGCAGCACGCGGCAACGGCAGTTATTTCGGCATGCTCATAGCGCACCTGGGCGTGGCCGTGTTCATCATCGGCGTGACCTTCGTGTCGCTGTTCGAAGAGGAGCAGGATGTACGCATGTCACCGGGGCAATCGATTGACATGGCCGGTTATACCTTCCGCTTCGACGGCGTACAGAGCGTGCAGGGACCCAACTACCGTGCCGACCAGGGCAGCCTCGTGGTCACGCAGGATGGCGAAGCGGTGGCTCAGCTCAAACCCGAAAAACGGACCTACACGGTGCAGACCAAGCCGATGACCGAGGCCGGCATCGATGCCGGCCTGATGCGCGACATCTACGTCTCGCTGGGTGAAGGGCTGGGTGGCGGTGACTGGAGTCTGCGCCTCTACTACAAGCCCTATGTACGCTGGATCTGGCTGGGTGGTCTCATGATTGCATTCGGCGGTATGCTCGCGGCACTCGACCGGCGCTACCGCATCGGTGTCCGCCGGCATGCCATCCGCCAGGCACCGGCGTCGGGCAAGACCGTCACACCCCACGCAGGCGCCTGATGTCACGTTACCTGCGTTACCTCGTCCCGTTACTGCTGTTCCTGTTGCTTGCCGGACTGCTGTACCGCGGGCTCAGCCTCGACCCGAAAATCGTGCCCTCGCCACTGATCGGCAAACCGATGCCGGCCTTTACGCTGCCGCTGCTCGCCGATCCCGGCAGCAATATCAGCGATACCGACCTCAAGGGCAAGGTCAGCATCCTCAATATCTGGGCTACCTGGTGTGTATCATGCCGGGCCGAACACGAGGTCCTGCTCGAACTCGCGCGCACCGGCAAGGTGGACATCTACGGCCTGAACTACAAGGACAACCGCCCGGATGCCCAGCGCTGGCTGGCGCAGCTGGGTGATCCGTATGTCGCCAATGCCTTCGACGCCGACGGCCGCACGGGAATCGACTGGGGCGTTTACGGCGCACCGGAGACCTTCATCATGGACCGGGACGGTATTATCCGCCACAAACACATCGGACCGCTGACCCGCGAGGCACTGGCGCAGGAAATTCTGCCGCTGATCGCCCGACTGGAGGCCGCGCAATGAGACAGCGGCTGATCGCACTGCTCACGGTTTGCCTGCTGCTGGGCAGCACTGGCCTGCAGGCCTCGGTCACGCTGGAATCGTTTACCTTTGCGAGCGCGGACGAGGAACAGCGTTTCAAGGACCTGATCCTGGAACTGCGCTGCCTGGTCTGTCAAAACCAGTCACTGATCGACTCGGATGCCGAACTCGCCCATGACCTGCGCGCCGAGGTCTACGGCATGATGCAGGCAGGCAGGACCGATGCACAGATTGTCGAATTCCTGGTCGCCCGCTACGGTGATTTCGTGCTCTACAACCCGCCGGTCAAACCCTCCACCTGGCTGATCTGGTTCGGCCCGTTCGTGCTGCTGCTGGTGGCCACCTTGCTGCTGTTTCGTTCACTGCGGCGGCAACAGCGCGCACCGCAGCAGGACATTTCCGCGGCAGAGCGCCAGCGCCTTGAACAATTACTGACCGACCGCAACACGGACGAGGACCGGCCGTCATGACGGTGTTCTGGAGCCTTGCAGTGGCCATGTCGCTGCTGGCGCTGCTGTTTGTCGTCACGCCCCTGTTACGCAAGCAGGCCTCCACAAGCGTCGACCAGGATGCGCTCAACGCGGAAATTGCCCGCACACGGCTCGCGGAGCTCGACCTGGATCTGCAGAACGGGCGGATCGAACAGGCCCAGTACGACGCGGCCCGCGGCGACCTGGAGCGGGAGCTGCTGACCGACCTCGCTGGCAACGATCCGGACCCGCGGCCCGTCCGCAGTGGCCGCTGGGGGGCGCTGCTCGTGGCCATCGCCATCCCGCTTGGCGCCACCCTGCTCTACAAGGCCATTGGCAGCGAACCCATCATCGGCCTGCTGGAGCAGCCCCCCGCAGCCCCGCAGGCACACTCGCCGGCCGGCCAGCCATCTGTCGAAGAGATGGTCACGCGCCTGGCTACGCGCCTGGCCAGCGAGCCGGACAACCTCAAGGGCTGGACCATACTGGCACGCACCTACTACGTCATGAATCGCTACGACCTGGCGGTGCCCGCCTATCGCAACGCCCTGCGCCTGGGCGGCGGCACCGATGCCGGCCTGCTGGCTGATTTCTCCGACACCCTGGTGGCAGTCAGCAACGGCCGCTTCACCGACGAGGCGGGCGAACTGCTGGAACAGGCCCTGCAGCTCGAGCCCAACAACATCAAGGCACTGTGGCTGGCCGGGCACTGGAAGTACGGGTCCGGTGATTCCGCACAGGCGATCCGTTACTGGGAGCAGGCGGCACAGCAGATGACCCCGGACAGCGAAGACTGGCAGATCATCACCGGCCAGATCCAGCAGCTGCGCAAAGAGGCGGGCCTTCCAGAAAGTCCCGCAGTCAGCACGATTGCCCGTGCCAACGATACGGCTGCGGCCAGCCCCGGCCCGGCCGCGCTCTCGGTGACGGTCGCGCTGGATCCGGCCCTGCGCGACAGGGCGAGCCCGGACGATACGGTGTTCATCTTCGCCCGTGCCGTCAACGGACCGCGTATGCCACTCGCCATCGTGCGCAAGCAGGTCAGGGAGCTGCCGGCCACCGTCACACTGGACGACTCCATGGCCATGGCACCCACCATGGTGCTGTCCGGCTTCGAGGAAGTCACGATCGGCGCACGCGTCTCCAGGTCGGGCAATGCCATGCCACAAAGCGGCGACCTGCAGGGCGAGGTCACACCGGTACGGCCGGCGGATACCGAGCGTATCGAAGTCCTGATCAACCGCATCACGCCCTGATTATCCAATCTATGGACACCGGCTGCACCGTGTGTCACATCGACAACTCCCGGGTGTTCTTCGTCACCGAACCATGCCTGCCGGCTGCCGGCAGTAATAATGCAATACCCAATAGACCAGTAAATGGATATGAGTCATCACCAACCTTGATCCCTGTCAATGAGGCAGATTCATTACGAAGTGTTCGTGAAATGAGTACGCTTCAGGCTCAGTCAGAAACCGCAGCGGGCAAAATACTCGGGGACACACCATGACAAACGATACGACCAGCTCTACCGCAATCGACCTGCGGCCCATGGTCGATAGCCACGACAGGGCCCTGTTGAATGTAGCCGCGGCGCTCGGCATCGGCGTTCGCACCCTCCACCGCAAGTTAAACCGCTACGGACTCCGCTGA
Source organism: Gammaproteobacteria bacterium (assembly GCA_049665685.1). Taxonomy (GTDB): domain Bacteria; phylum Pseudomonadota; class Gammaproteobacteria; order UBA9214; family UBA9214; genus UBA9214. The sequence continues at coordinate 13,425 of JBATGJ010000168.1, read as the reverse complement.
CCGGATCCGTCAGGGGTCAGCGTGAGGTGCTTTTGTCCCCTCCGGGATGGCGCCATGCATCGAGTCCCGGGGTACAGCCATCGGTGCAGTGGCATCGGTCTCGTCAGCCTCTTCAAGCATGCTCAGCTTTGCCGTGACATAGTGCTGCAGCTTCCGGGCCTCCTCCAGTTCGGGGGCCAGTTCCAGGGCAACGTCCACCATGGCCTGGGCCTGACCATAGGATTTATCGTGCAGGTAGACAATCGCCAGCGCCAGGAACAGGGCCGGGTCTTCCGGGCAGCGCGGGCACTCGAGATCATCTTATCCCGATCGCCTGGCAGACAGCCAGCGCACATTCCCGCCCACGTTGCACGGCATTCATCCCTGTCGGCAGATTCCTGACGGTCCGTCAATCGCACTGGCCCTCAGCGTAAGGTACCAATGCCCCGGGAATTGACATGTATCAAAGAACCGCCATACAAAATTGCCTATATATGAGCTATATCTAAAAAGTATTTGGGGGCCGCAAGTTACGTGAAACATAACGCGTTAATCATGCGACCTTTTCTGCCCAGGACAACACAATAACAACGCGCCGACCGCTGTTTCGATGCACATAATGACGCACTGATTGCCTTTGGCTGACCATGCTATTTCAGCTCCGCGGGGGGCGCAACAGAATGAATATTTCAGGCATCCTGGTGGTGACATCACCGGAGCATACCGACGCCGTCATTACACAGTTACAGGACCAGGCGGGGATCGATATTCACTATGTCGATGCCGCGAGCGGCCGCATCGTCATTACCCAGGAAGCTGAATCCATCACGGCCGAGGTCGATGGCCTGAAACGCATCCGTGCCCTGCCACATATCATCCTGGCAGAAATGTCGTATCACAACTTCGAAGAAGACCGGGAACTGATCGATGCCATACCGGAAGATCTCGACGACGAGAGCCCGGACACGGTCAGGATTCCCGATTATCTGAATACCTAATACCCGACAATCAGGAGAGCACCATGGAACTGACGCGCAGAGAATTTCTCAAAACCAGTGCCGCCACCGCCACCGCTACCGCTGCCGGCATCACGGTACCGGTAACCGCACTCGCCACGTCGAAGCAGGCCGAGGCCGATATTCAGTGGGACAAGGGTGTCTGCCGCTTCTGCGGCACCGGTTGCGGCATTATGGTGGGTACCCGGGACGGTCGCATCGTCGCCACCAAGGGCGATCCGGATGCACCGGTCAACAAGGGGCTCAACTGCATCAAGGGCTATTTCAACGGCAAGATCCAGTATGGCAAGGACCGCCTCACCCGCCCCCTGATGCGCATGACGGACGGCAAGTTCGACAAGCAGGGCAAGTTCCAGCCAGTCAGCTGGGAGCAGGCCTTCGATGAAATGGCCAGACAGTTCAAGCAGACCTACCGTGAGATGGGACCGACCGGCGTCGCCATCTTCGGCTCCGGGCAATACACCATTCCGGAAGGCTATGTATCGGCCAAGCTGATGAAGGCCGGCTTCCGCAGCAACAACATCGATCCCAATGCACGCCATTGCATGGCCTCGGCCGTGGTCGGCTTTATCCAGACCTTTGGCATCGACGAGCCGGCCGGCAACTACGATGACATCGAACACACCGACACCGTCGTCACCTGGGGCGCCAACATGGCCGAATGCCACCCGATCCTGTGGGCGCGCGTCTCCGACCGCCGGCTTGCGGATGACAAGGTCAAGCTGGTCAACCTGACCACCTGCAGCAACCAGACCTCCGACATTGCCGACCTGGAGATCGTCTTCAAACCCGGGACCGATCTGGCCATTCAGAACTATCTGCTGCGCGAGATCATCAAGCGCGATGCAGTGAATCATGACTTTGTCAGCAAACACTGCGTGTTCGCCACCGGTCCCTATGACATCGGCTACGGCATGCGCCCCACCTCGAAATATGCCTTCGACGCCGAGAAGGACACCCAGGCCAAGGAACTGGAGGTCACGCTGGATAAGTACGAGGCCATCGCCCAACGTCGCACGGCGGGCGAAAAGGTCAAGCAGAACAACCGCGCCAAGCCGGTGAAACACTGGATGATCAGCTTCGAGGAGTTCAAAAAAGGCGTCGAACCCTATACCCTGGATTTCGTGGCGGAACTGTCCCGGGGTGATGTGGAGGAAGACCTCGAGGCCTTCAAGGCCAAGCTCCAGCAGCTCGCCGACCTGTACGTGGACAAGAACCGCAAGGTGGTCAGTTTCTGGACCATGGGCTTCAACCAGCACTACCGTGGCAGCTGGGTAAATGAACAGACCTACGCCGTGCACCTGTTGCTCGGCAAGCAGGCAATGCCCGGTAACGGCGCCTTCTCGCTCACCGGACAACCGTCCGCCTGTGGTACGGCCCGCGAGGTCGGTACCTTCGCCCACCGGCTGCCGGCTGACCTGGTGGTCTTTAATCCCAAGCACCGCGCCTTCAGCGAGAAGCTGTGGAAACTGCCGGCCAATACCCTCAATCCCAAGACCGGCAGTCATATCACCAAGATCATGCGCGACCTGGAGGATGGCTCCGTCAAGTGGGCCTGGGTGCAGGTCAACAATCCCTTCCAGGCCACCGCCAATGCCAATCACTGGATCAAGGCCGCGCGTGAGATGGACAATTTCCTGGTGGTCTCTGACCCCTACCCCACCGTATCGGCCAAGGTGGCAGACCTCATCCTGCCCACGGCCATGATCTTCGAGAAATGGGGCCTGTATGGCAATGCCGAGCGCCGTACCCAGGCCTGGCGCCAGCAGGTGACACCGCCCGGTGAGGCCATGGGCGATGTCTGGCAGGGGCTGGAGTTTGCCAAGCGCTTCAAGCTCAAGGAGGTCTGGGGCGAACAGGCCATACCCGGACTGAAGGCCGCGGGTTTCGAGGACGGCAAGCTGCCCAGTGTGCTGGCAGAGGCGCAGAAAATGGGCTACTCGCCCGAGGACACGCTCTACGATGTGCTGTTCGCCACCAAGGACAACCGCAAGGTCAAGTGGCCGGACAAATCGGTAGCAAAGGGGCATGGCAATCACATTGCAGAAAAACTGGGCGATGGCTGGTTCCCGGAAAAGGCCCTGTTCAACGAGTACCGGCAGTTCGGTGTGGGCCACCACCATGATCTGGCGGAGTTCGACGTCTACTACCGTGATGATGTGCGTGGCCTGAAGTGGCCGGTGATCGACGGCAAGGAGACCCAGTGGCGCTTCAACGAGCAATACGATCCCTACTGCGCCAAGGGCAGCGGCTTCGACTTCTACGGCAAGGCACTCAAGGCCTTACCCGGCGGTGACCTCGACCAGGTCACCAACCAGGAGAAGACCAGCCTGGACCACAAGGCCAAGATCTTCTTCCGGCCCTATGCCGCTCCGCCGGAGCAGCCGGACAAGAACTACGATCTGTGGTTTTCGACCGGCCGGGTACTGGAACACTGGCATACCGGTACCATGACACGCCGGGTACCCGAACTGCACCGTTCGGTACCGACTGCGCAGCTGTTCATGCATCCGAAGGATGCCGAGAAACGTGGCATCCAGCGCAACGACGTGGTCTGGATCGAGTCGCGCCGTGGCAAGATCAAGGCCATTGTTGAAACCCAGGGACGTAACCGCCCGCCGCGGGGCTACACCTTTGCACCGTTCTTCGACGAGGGTGTGTTTGTCAACAAGATCTGCCTGGATGTCACCTGCCCGATGTCCAAGGAAGAGGACTTCAAGAAGACTGCCATCAAGGTGTGGAAGGCCTGAGGGGTTCCGGGCGACAGCTGCCAGCGGGAACACCTATAGATGAACAGTCCATCGAAAATCTCGCGGCGTAACTTCTTCGCCAAACTGGGACAGGGGGCGGCACTGGCGGCCAGTGGCGGGCTCGTCTGGATGTACCTGCTGAAGCAGCAGGCGCGGGCGTCGCCCTACGCCATTCGCCCGCCGGGTGCCCGTGACGAAACGGACTTCCATGCCCGCTGCATCAAGTGCGGCCAGTGTGTCGATGCCTGTCCCTATGACACCCTGGCACTGGCCACCGCCGATGCCGGCATCCCGATTGGCACGCCCTACTTCGCCCCACGCGACGTGCCCTGCTACATGTGTGCGGACATCCCCTGCGTGGCCGCCTGTCCGACCGGCGCGCTCGATCCCGCACTGGAGCATATCAATGACGCACGCATGGGACTGGCGGTTATCGATATCGAGAACTGCCTCTCCTGGCAGGGCCTGCGCTGCGAGATCTGTCATCGTGAATGCCCGCTGCAGGAAAAGGCCATTACCGTCGAGCACCACCCCCGGCGCATGAGCAAACACGCCATGTTCGTGCCACTGGTGCACAGCAATGCCTGCACCGGCTGCGGCATCTGCGAGAAGGTCTGCCCCACCGAGAAGGCCGCTATTCGTGTGCTGCACCCCGAGCTGGTGCAGGGACAGATCGGTGAACACTACCGCCTGGGCTGGACCGACGACACCCCGATCAGCCAGGATTTCAAGGCCGGTGCGGGTGTCACCGGCACTGAGCGGCCGGCCACCGGTCTGGATTACCTGAACGAGGGGACACCGTGAGTCACCCGGACATATCGGCCAGGCTCGGACCCAATGGCCACCCGGTCAGGCCGTTTGTCATGCCGTCGACCTTCACGGGCAAGTTGAACGTCTGGCGCTACCTGCTCATGCGCCGTGGGGTGCAACTCGGCATCCTGCTGCTGTTTCTGGGCACCGTGCGCGCGGGCTGGGAAGTGGCCGGCCGGCCGGTGCTGTCCGGCAACCTGAGCAGCTCCGAACTGCTGGGCCTGATCCCGATGGCCGATCCCTTTGCCGTCCTGCAAATCATGCTTACCGGCCAGCTGCCACTGCAGGAGGTACTGCTGGGGGCCGCACTCATCCTGGCGTTCTACGGCCTGCTCGGCGGTCGCACGTGGTGCGCCTGGATCTGCCCTGTCAACATGGTCACCGACCTGGCGGCCTGGTTGCGCCGCCGGCTGGGCATCAGCGACCTGTTTTATCTCAGCCGCAACATTCGCTATATCGTGCTGGCACTGACACTGATCCTGTCGGTACTCACCGGTGTCGCTGCGTTTGAATGGATCAGCCCGATCAGCATGCTGCACCGTGAACTGATCTTCGGCATCGGCCTCGGCTGGACCGCGGTACTGGGTGTGTTTCTGTTCGACCTGTTTGTCCTGCGCAACGGCTGGTGCGGACATCTCTGTCCGCTGGGTGCGTTTTATGCCGTCGTCGGCAGGCTGGCGCAGGTACGCGTGCGTTTCGACACGCCCACCTGCACCCATTGCGGCGAGTGTGCCCGCGTATGCCCGGAACCCCAGGTCCTGAATCTGCGTGAGGCCGCCACACACGGCATGATCGCCTCCGGTGAGTGCAGCAACTGTGGTCGCTGCATCACCGTCTGCCCCGAAGACACCCTGCACTTTGACCTGCGGCATCACATCGATGTCACTGGGCAAGCTGTGAATACTGAAACCCACCAAAGGAGAGCAGCATGAAAATCATTCCGTTTCTCGCCGCGCTCGGTCTGATCCTCGGTCTCACCGGTTCCGCCTTCGGCGAGGCCGTCGATGAACTGAACATGGGCCTGAGCAAGACCAGTGTGTTCGACACCCCGACACCGGTCAGCTATGGCTACAGCGATGCCAAACCCGGCAAGAATGAATGGCTGCCGCGCGCCTGGGACGGCATCCCGCCACAGATCCCTCACGGTATCGAGGACTTTCTGCCCGTGGTGGCGGCCGACAACCAGTGCCTGGACTGCCATGACACGCCGAAGTATATTGGCAAACCGAAGAACATGGACCGGACCGTCAAGAACAAGGCCCCTATGTCACGCACGCACTATACCAACGACACCCTGGACACGGTCGCCGGTGCACGCTTCAACTGCACCCAGTGCCACGTGCCGCTATCCAATGCCGCGCCGCTGGTAGACAACACCTACAAGTAACTATGGATGGCGGGCGCAGGGCATTTTTACGCGGGGCATTACTGACCAGCGCCGGTCGCCGGAAAGAGACCAGGCGGCAACAGCCACTGGGCCCGCCCCCGCCCTGGCATCGAGGTCAGCCGCTCGCCGACCATTGCCTGGACTGTGCGCAGCCCTGTGTCGAGGCGTGCGAACCGGGCATTATCCAGATACACCCGGCAGCGCATGAACTGGCCGGCATCCCCTTCCTCGACTTCAGACTGGGTGGCTGTACCTTTTGCCAGGCCTGCGTGGAAGCCTGTCCCATGGACATTGACGCCACCGCCGGGGACAAGCCCGTGATCGGCACGGTACAGCTGGATCGCAGTACCTGCATTGCCTGGGATGAGGTGATCTGCATGGCCTGCTTCAACAGCTGCGACTACCAGGCCATCAGCACCGAACACCAGCGCCGCGCCCGCATCGACCCTGACCGCTGTACCGGCTGTGGCATGTGTATTTCCGACTGCCCGGTGAATGCCCTGAGTATTGGCTAGCGCGGCGGCCATGTTACTACCGCGCTCACATTGACAGCAGTCTCCTGGCCAGAAAGACAATCGCCAGCAGTATGATGATGCCGAGTATCTTTTCCATGGCGTTGCGTGACAGCCGGTGTGAGCCCAGTGAAGAACCGAGCATGCCACCGAGGATGACGGCCAGCATCAACGGCGCATAATCCAGCAGATCGATGGCATTGTATTGCAGCCGTGACACCAGCCCGGCCAGCGAGTTCAGCCAGACGAATATTGCACCGCAGGCAGCCGCTTCCTTTACCGTACCGAGACCCAGGATGATAATCAGCGGCACCAGAAAGATACCGCCGCCGATACCGGTAACACCGGCCACCACGCCGAGCACCGATCCCGCCAGCAGGGAGATGACGATCCTCCCGCTATTACCGTAGCTGAGGCGAAAGCCGGTATCTTTCCAGAAATAAATCCGTGCCGCGGCAAACACGAGCGCGACCAGCAGTAACAGGAAAAAATATTCCTGTGGCAACTGCAGCGCACCGCCAAGATAGGCCATCGGCACAGAGGCGATGAGAAAGGGCGCCAGCAGACGAAAATTCGCATGCCTGCGACGAATGAAATTATAACTGCCGACCGAGGTGACCAGCAGATTGAGTGTCAGGCTGACCATGGGGATTGCCGCTGCCTGGACGCCGGCGATTGCCAGCAGGGCCGTGTAGGATGAAGCACCCCCCAGCCCCACCGAGGAATAGGCCAGGGCCACGGCAAAAAACACCACGGCGATGAAATACGGCGAAATGAGAATTTCAGTCAAGGTCTGTCCAGGTTTGCCTGGCTATACTGCCCGGCCTTATCCATATTGTTATGCAACAGCCAGCACGCAGCATTGTACCGTAAATCGGCAACCCGGCAGCAGCCTTCCCGGAGTGATCCAGCCCCCTGCAGCCTGCCGGGTGTCGCCTGCCGATAAGATAATTGACTGCTCGGACAGAGAACGCAGTAGAATATGCAGCGATACAAGACACCCTGCCCTTAACCATCCAGCCAGCAGCCACGCACGAATGACAAACACCGCCAACGATCACCCCGCCCGACCGAAAACCAAGATTGTTGCCACCATCGGACCAGCATGCAGTTCAGTGGAAAAACTGACGGCCATGATGAAGGCCGGCATGAACGTGGCACGCCTGAATCTTTCACACGGCGATCTCGACAGCCACCGTGAACAGATCAAACGCCTGCGCCAGGCATCTGCACAGACGGGCATCCCGATTGCCATCATGGTCGATACCCGGGGCATCGAGATACGTACCGGCGCCGTCGAGGAGGGATCGGTCGAACTGCAGACGGATGCGCCATTCGCCCTGACCACCGATGGCAAGTCTGGTAATGCGCAGGGGGTATCCGTGACTTACCGGAAACTGCCGGAGGAAGTCCGGACCGGCACGCTGATACTGCTTGATGACGGTGCCATCGAACTGGTAGTGACCGATGTCAGCGAGGGCGTCATCAACTGCCGCGTCATCCACGGTGGCCGGCTGGGCAACAGCAAGAGCGTCAACCTGCCGGATACCCGGCTTTCACTCAGCGCCGTCAGTCCCGAGAACCGCCAGGATGTCATGCGGGAACTGGGCTTTGCCGCCGAGAACGATGTCGATTACATCGCGGCCTCCTTCATCCAGACGGCGGATGACGTTAACAAGATGCGCGAGATTCTCATCGAGCATGACGTGAATATCCCGATCATCGCCAAGATCGAAAACCGGGCCGGGGTGAACAACCTGCCGGAAATCGTGGCCGTTGCAGACGGCATCATGGTGGCGCGTGGTGATATGGGCGTGGAACTGCCCCTGGCCGATGTCCCTGCCACCCAGAAGCACATCATCCGTACGACGGTCACCGACGGCAAACCCGTTATTACCGCCACCCAGATGCTCGCCTCGATGGAACGCAACCCGAAACCGACCCGGGCCGAGGCCAGCGATGTCGCCAATGCCATTCTCGACGGTACCTCAGCGGTCATGCTCTCCGGTGAAACGGCCGTCGGCAAATACCCGGTCCTGGCCGTCAGTACCATGGCCACGATCGCCATGCGCGCCGAGGCTTCACTGCATGAGTTCGGTTATCTGCAGCGCTTCAATCCGCACCCCTCGGATGTCATCACCGAGACCGTCAGCCAGGCCGCGGCCAGTATGTCGGCCAACCTGAAGGCGGCGGTGATCATCAGCCTGACCGAGACCGGCTTTACCTCGCGCCTGATCTCGAAATACCGCCCGGATATGCCGATCCTTGCCCTCACCTCCTCCCGCAAGGTGACGCGTAAACTGTGCATGAACTGGGGTGTCATACCCATACTCTACGAGGGTGAGCCATCCGACCGCGCACGGGTTGCCTTTGCCATTAAAAAAGGCCGGGAACTGGGTTATCTCAAGACGGGCGACATCGTGATATCGACCGCGGGCCACCATCAAACAGCCGGCGGCACGGATCTCATCCGCGTCATTACCGTGGAAGCTTAGCCCCGCCAGGCAGGATCCGCGAGCATCCCGGTATTCCCCGGCCTGGCTTTACAACGTTCCGACCGGATTCACGAATGCAGGGCCCGGCCCTGATATATTAACCGGTCGTATAAATAACCCCGCGGCGTATCAGTGCCTTTTCAATCTCGACCGCGAAAAATACCAGTGATGCCAACAGCAGACAGACGGCAAGGTCGAACATCGGTAGTGGCTGGGTATAGAAGATGGCATTCAGTACTGGCAGGTAAATCACTGCCATCTGTAACAGCAGCGTCAGGAGTATTGCACCCAGCATCGGCAGGTTACTGAACAGACCGATGCGAAACAGTGAGTCACTTTCACTGCGGATGGCCAGCGACTGGAATAACTGTGACAGGGTCAGCACGGTAAACACCATTGTCTGCCAGTATTCCGCTTCACGTGAAATGGCCCAGGCCATGGCCGCAATGGAAAGTCCCCCGATAAACAGTCCCACCCAGAGGATATGTTGCCACATACCATGAGCGAAGATATTTTCCTCCGGTGGCCGTGGCGCCCTGCTCATAATGCCCGGCTCGGCTGGTTCTGCGGTCAATGCCAGTCCCGGCAGACCATCGGTTACCAGGTTGATCCACAGGATATGTATGGGCAACAGGGGTACCGGCAGGCCGAGGAACGGGGCAAGAAACAACGTCCAGATCTCGCCTGCATTGGAACTCATTGTATATTTGATGAACTTGCGAATGTTGTCGAAGATCCGGCGCCCGGCCCGCACTGCACGGACGATGGTGGCAAAGTCATCATCCAGCAACACCATGTCCGATGCCTCGCGCGCCACATCGGTGCCTTTCTGCCCCATGGATACACCGATATCGGCACGTTGCAGTGCCGGTGCGTCATTCACACCATCACCGGTCATGGCAACAAACTCGCCATTGGCCTGCAATGCCTTGACGATGCGCAGTTTCTGTTCTGGACTAACCCGCGCATAGACCCGGAGTGATTCTGCCCGACGGGCAAATTTTTCATCGGACAGTGCTGCCAGTTCGTCGCCGCCCAGCATGGCCTGATCATCATCCGTGATACCGAGGCGTCGGGCGATCGCCATGGCGGTACCCGGATGATCGCCGGTAATCATTACCGGGGTGATGCCTGCCGCCTGACAATCCGCCACCGCCTGTGGCACTTCAGTACGTGGTGGGTCAATCAGGGCCACCAGCCCCAGAAACGTCAATGCCTGTTCGGTCGTTGCGGCTGCCAGTGGTTCCGGCAAGGTGCTGAATTCGCGCCTTGCCAGGGCCAGCACGCGGTAACCTTCATTGGCCAGCTGCGTTGCTTCGGCCAGCACGGATTCCGGTTCCAGTGCCACGGGCCCGGCAACCCCCAACGCCATATTGCATTGAGTCAGGAGCTGTTCCGGCGCACCCTTTACATACGCCACCACCCCTGCAGATGACGGGTGCAGTGTCGTCATCTGCTTGCGTGTGCTGTCAAACGGGATAACGGCAAGACGCGGATGCGTCTGTTCCAGTCGCACCTTGTCAAAGCCGGCCCTGCGGGCGGCCTCAAACAATGCCAGCTCGGTCGGTTCACCGGCCGGCATTCCATCCATGTCGGCCACATCATTGTTGAGCGCCATGCCCCGCCCGAGTTCCGCAAAAGCCATACCGGTTTCTGCTTCGGGCAGTGACGCGTGTCGCTCACCCGCGGCAAAGACAACATCGACGGTCATATGATTCTGCGTCAAGGTGCCGGTTTTGTCGGCACAGATACAGGTCACCGAACCCAGGGTCTCCACTGCTGGCAGATTACGTACCAGGGCCTGATAGCGGATCAACTTGCGCGCCCCGAGTGCAAGCGAAATCGTCACTACCGCCGGCAGCGCTTCAGGTATCGCGGCGACCGCCAGACTCACGGCGGTCAGGAACATCAGCATGACCGGCTGACCTTGCAGCAATCCGGCGGTGAACACCACGACACAAATGGCGAGGACGGCCAAAGCCAGGTAACGACCGAAACGGGTCAGCCGCTCCTGCAGCGGCGTCTTTATGCCGGGCTCTGCCCGCAGCAGTTCGGCGATACGGCCTATTTCCGTATCGAGACCGGTAGCGACCACCACACCCTTGCCGCGTCCGCGGGTAATCAGGCTGCTCCTGAAGGCAAGGTTGTGACGATCACCGACCGGCAGGTCGATTTCGCCCAGGCGGGCCGGTTGCTTTTCAACCGGACTCGACTCACCGGTCAAGGCAGATTCATCGGCCTGCAACTCTTCCACTGCCAGCAGCCGCAGATCGGCAGGCACCACATCGCCCGCTTCCAGCATGACGACATCACCCGGCACCAGTGCGGATGCCGTGATGGTAACCACCTGTGCATTGCGTAACACCCGGGCATCCGGCGTTGCCATTGCCCGCAGGGCCGCCATGGCGCGTTCCGCCCTGAACTCCTGCACGACACCGATAATGGCATTGAGCAGTACGATTACCAGAATGACAAGCGTGTCCTGGGGTTCACCGATGAAGCCGGCAATGAGTGCCGCCATCAGCAGCACCACGATCATGAAATCGGTAAACTGCCCCAGTAACATAACCAGCAGCGAGCGACGTCGTTGTTCGGGGAGGGTGTTCGGGCCGTGTTCGGCCAGACGCTGTTGCGCATCTGCTGCAGTCAGGCCGGTTGCCGAAGACCCGAGACGCTGTAATGCGTCATCGGCCTCAATACTGTGCCAGACAGGCTGCGGCATCTTAATGTTCTGCATGACAGCCGCTGCCGGGACCCGGCATACGGTCAAGCCCGACGCATGCTCTACACCCGTCGTGGTATAACACAGGCGCAGGGGCCGGCATGAGCGGATTTGAACCTGCAACCACCTGCGCCCATGCAGTGAGGCAGGCCTGCCCAACCTGCATAATGCTAGATATCCAGTCTGCTGACCTGGAGGTTCATGAGTTCCGCATCCAGCTCACCGCGGGTAAACAGCTCGGTTCCGGGATGCCCGGCGGTGGCACTGCCACACATGACGCCCATGCGCAGCATGTCTTCCGTTGATGCCCCGTTTCGAAGTGCGGCAATCAGGCCGGCAACCAGTGAATCGCCGCTGCCAACGGTTGACTGTTTGTGTACTCTGGGTGCATTGCAATGGTAGCTGTTGTCGGCATCCGTCAGGATCGCACCCTCGCCGCCCAGAGAAACACACAGGTACTCGAGCCCGCCCTGTTGAAGCGCGCGCGCTTTCTCGGCCACGAGCGCAATATCTTCCAGCCGCTGCCTGCTCGACATCTCCAGCACATAGCGGTTCAAGCGGACCAGGTAAGGCCTGGCTTCCAGCGCCTGTTCAAGCACCGCTCCGGACGCGTCCAGCACCACCTTCCCGCCCTGGGCGGTAATTTGTTCGGTCAGTTCGCGGTAGGTGGAATCGGGCACCCCCGGCGGGATCAGACCGGTCAGCACGGCAATACCGTCGCCCGTCACTCGTAATATGCAGTCGATGATATCGGCAAGCACATCGGCCGGGACCTCGGGCCCGAGACTGGTTATTTCAAACTGGCCCGGGGGATTCTGCTGCATGATATTGGTATTGAGCCGCGTTTCACCCTGCAGGTGAAACCAGGTGTGATTGTCGCCCAGGGTGTCACCCAGCAGGCGCAGCAGCAGGGCCCCGCTTTCTCCACCGATGGTGCTGCAGCAATACACGGGTACACCCAGTTCGATGAGTGCACGAGCGACGTTGATGCCGTTGCCACCAGGATAGTATGAGGTCTTGGTGGCGCACACCTTCTGGTACTCCAGCAACTGTGTGATGTCATAGCTGATATCCACGGCCGGGTTCAGTGCGAGTACAGCCACTGTTTGTTCCTGGTGTTCGGTCATTATTATCTCCGTTTCATCGCAGTCTTTGTTTGAGTATCAGGCTGCGTCCGGTCATTTCCAGTGGCCGGGGCACACCGAGCAGTTCCAGCAGGGTGGGTGCAATGTCGGCAAGACCGCGGCCAATGCTGAGCCGCACCGGACCTTCTCCCATAATCAGAAAGGGGACCGGATATTCGGTGTGCTGGGTATGCGGTTCACCGGTGTTGGGATCGATCATTTCATCACAGTTGCCATGGTCTGCAGTAAGGAGAATACGCCAGTCGTTTTCCAGCGCGACCCGGAACACACGGTGACTTTCCAGGTCCAGCGTCTCAACGGCGCGAATGATGGCCTCGCGTCGTGCCGTATGGCCCACCATGTCGGCATTTGCAAAATTGGTGACGATGAAGTCGTACTTGCCGCTGTTGATAGCACCAATCAACGCGTCGGCAATAGCGGAGGCACTCATTTCCGGCTGGATATCGTAGGTCGCCACAGCGGGTGAATCCACGATAATGCGGTCTTCCTGCGGGAACGGTGGCTCCCGTCCGCCATTCAGGAAGTAGGTCACGTGGGCGAATTTTTCGGTCTCGCTACAGTGCAATTGCGCCAGGCCGGAGTCGCTGATGGCTTCGGCCAGTACCTGGT
>JBATGJ010000167.1:0-6008 GCA_049665685.1 Gammaproteobacteria bacterium | reverse complement strand
GCGACCGTGTACTTGTCGATGAGGAACAAATCCATGGCAGGTTCGGTGGTGGCCTCGATGGCCACCTGATCGATATTGGCGGCCAGTAGCCGCTGACGCTTGCGACCATCTGCCTTGTACAGAACGGTCTTGCGCGGGTGCAATGTTTCCACCACGCCTGCCAGCTCGCCGGTCTGCTTCCACTCGACCAGATCGCCGCAGACAAGCTGCGGCAGACCGCGGCGGGCGACGCATTGATGCAGTGTGCCGTCAATGTCCTCGACCAGCTGATTCTTGCCATAGTTGACGATTACCAGGCCGGTGCGGGTCTTGGCGTTGGACTTTTCGTCAGGCGGGCTGGAGTCCGGCACTTGCCTGGCAGTCATGCAGGCGGGATCAGTCGGAGGACTGCAGCAGGGCATCGATCCTCACTGCGCAGATGAAGTCGTTATCTGATAAGCCGCCGATAGAGTGTGTGCTGAAGTGAATCACGCAACGGTTGTAGCCAACCTCCAGGTCCGGGTGATGATCTTCCCGGTGTACCACCCAGGCCAGGGCATTCACGAATGCGATCGTTTCGTAATAGTTGCCGAATCGGCAGCTGCGCGTGATCGATTTGCCATCTGCGTCCACGGACCAGTCGGCATGCAGACTGCCCATTAATGTCTGCACCAGGTCCGCTGACAGGGTCGGTTCGCCTTGTTTGCAGGGCTTGCAGTGCCGTGCTGCAAGGTCGGCGGCAGTCATGGCCGGTCAGAACTTGTAAAACGACTCGTTGAGATAACCTGCTACATCGTTGACGTCATCATCGAACCACTTCAGTTCAAGTGTCAGTTCACAACGTTTGACCTGTTTGTGCAGGCCTTCCAGGCTGGTCACGCGTCGGTTTTGCCGCGTGTAGACGCCGTCTTTATGGCAGGCGGTGCAATGTTGCTGTACGAGGGTCTTGCCATGACCGGTATCGGCAGCACTGCTGGCTGCAGCCGGGAAGACCAGCAAGCTGGCTATCAGGATGTGAAATCGAGTTTTCATAACAGGTGACTTCCTCCAGAAATCATGCCTCCATACTAGCGTAAATGTGCGCGATGCGCACCGGCGCCGGGGGGTGTGAATCATGCCAGGCGGAATACAGGGGGTCCGGTGTCAGGGTGCTGGCATTTTCCCGGTACATTTTGACCAGTGCCTGTGCCAGATCCTTGCCGCTCGACTGTCTGACGGCGTACGCATCGGCCTCGAATTCGTGCTTGCGAGACAGGCGCGAGAGCAGGGGTTGCAGGATAAAGGTGAATACCGGCAAGACCATCATGAACAGTAGCAGGGCCATCCACGAGGAAGGCTGACTGACGCCGAGCCCCTGGAAGAACCAGGGCTGTGCAGCGAGCCAGCCGAGCAGGGCAAGTGCGCAAAAGCTGATGGCGGCAGTCGACAGCAGGCGCTTCTGGATATGTTTCAGGCGAAAGTGACCGAGCTCATGTGCCAGGACGGCCTCGATTTCATCGGGCTCGAGGGTGTCCAGCAGGGTATCGAAAAACACGATGCGCTTGTTGTTACCGAAGCCGGTGAAGTAGGCATTGCCATGTCCGGAGCGGCGTGAACCATCCATGACGAAGATACCCTTGCTGCGGAATCCGCACTTGTTCATCAGTGCCTGGATGCGCTGCTTGAGTGATTCATCGTCCAGTGGTGAGAAGCGGTTGAACAGGGGCGCGATGAGGGCGGGCCAGGCCCAGAACATGACCAGGGTGAAAATTATCCACACGAGCCAGATGTACAGCCACCAGTTGCCACCGCTGGTTTCCATGATCCACAGCGCCAGGGCAATCATGGGCGCGCCGATCAGGACCAGCAGCAGCGCGCTTTTCAGCAGGTCGGTTATGAAGATGGCCGGTGTGGAGCGGTTAAAACCAAAGCGCTCCTCCACCACAAAGGTATGGTAAACACTGAAGGGCAAATCGAGCAGCGTCATGATGACCAGGGCGCTGAGAATGGCCCCGCTGCCGGTGACAACGGGACTGTAACCAGCCGCGCGCCAGGCCGTGTCCAGTAACTCCAGTCCGCCACCCAGTGTCCAGCCCAGCAACAGCAGTGCGTCCCAGGCCAGGGCCAGCATGCCGACGCGGACATTGGTCATGGTGTAGTCGGCCGCCTTGTGGTGTTCATCAAGCGCGATGCGCCCGGCAAAAGACGATGGAACGGTTTCCCGATGACTGTGCACATGGACGAGATGGCGCCGGGCGAGCCACAGTCGCAGGCCCGTCGAGACAGCCAGTGCGGCAATAAACACCAGGGTGAAATTATTCATACCGTAATTGATTTCCATGTTGCTCTCTCGACCAGATTAGCCTCTGGTACAATGCCGCTCAACCACTTATTTTGGAAGGATGAATGCTAAATGACGCAAGATGCCGGCAACCTGATCTGGATTGACCTGGAAATGACCGGTCTCGATACAACAACTGACCTGATTATCGAGATCGCCACCATCATTACCGACAGTCAGCTGAATATCCTTGCCGAAGGCCCGGTGCTGGCCATTCATCAGTCAGATGATGTCCTGAATGGGATGGACGAGTGGAACACGCGCCAGCATGGCGGGTCCGGTCTGACCGAACGGGTGCGTAACAGCACGCTGGATGAGCTGACGGCAGAGCGGCAGACCATCGATTTCCTTGCACAGTACGTCCCGGAAAATACTTCACCGATGTGCGGTAACAGCATCTGCCAGGACCGCCGTTTCCTGGCGCGCTGCATGCCCGAGCTGGAACGCTATTTCCATTACCGCAACCTGGATGTCAGCACCATCAAGGAACTGGCCATGCGCTGGGCGCCGGTCGTGGCCAAGGGCTTCAAGAAAGGCAGTACCCACCTGGCACTGGACGATACGCGCGACTCGATACGCGAGTTGGTGTACTACCGCGAATATTTCTTTAAATGATTCCGCGGCTGCCCGGCGCGAATCTTCATTCTACCGGCAGTTCCGGGTGGCCGCCCCATAACGACCAGGGCTCGGTAATATGCAGCGTGTTGCAGGTATCCTGCCTACTCAGGTCAACAGTAAGAACATTGCCGTAAGCTGAAGAAATATATACATATTATGGTTGCAAGATAAGCGGCAACAGGCTCACCGATCTGCCTGCGCGGTCAGCCTGGCCAGTAACTCGATCCAGTGCACGACCGGGACCCCGGCAGCAACCGTCAGGTGAGCATGACAACCGATATTGGCGGTGGCGATGATGTCCGGCTGGTCGGCCTGCAGTGCAGCCAGCTTGTGGTCGCGCAGTTGCCTCGCCAGCTTCGGTTGCAGGATTGAATAGGTGCCGGCCGATCCGCAACACAGGTGGGCATCGGCCACCGGTAACAGGGCATAGCCCGCCTGTTCGAGTAATTTCTCCACAACCCCGGTAATGCCCTGACCATGCTGCAGTGTGCACGGGGAGTGAAAGGCCACGCGTGTCCCGCTGGCCTTGCCGGGCATGTCCCTGTCGGCCAGCTCGGCGGCAACGATCTCACTGATATCCCGTGCCAGTTCACTGACACGCGCTGCCTTTTCCGCATAGGCGGCGTCGTCGGCAAGCAGGCGTTGGTATTCCTTGACCATGGGGGCACACCCGCTGGCAGTGATGATGATCGCCTCCGCGCCGTTTTCAATGAACGGCCACCAGGCATCGATATTGCGCCGCATGAACAGGCGCGCCTCTTCCGTGGCGTCGAGGTGGTGGCTGAGCGCGCCGCAACAGCCGCTGGGCGCGGCTACGATCGTCTGGATACCCAGCCGGTCGAGCAGGGTGATCGTGGCATGGTTTATTTGCGGCGCCAGCGCTGGCTGCACGCACCCGTCCAGCAACAGCATGCGGCGTGCATGCTGCCGCGGCGTGCTGCGTGGCAGTCGCTGCCGCGCCGGGATGCGGGCCTGCATACCGGCCGGCAGTACCGGGCGCACTGCCTGGGCGGTGCGCAGCAACGGTGTGAACCGATGACTGTGCGCGAGTAGCTGACGCAGCAGAAAACGCAGTCCGCGTTGCACGACTGATCGCCGTGTCTGCTGCGCGATCTGTTCCCGCCCGGTGTCCAGCAGGTGATGGTAATCGACCCCGGACGGACAGGTGGTCTCACAGGCGCGGCAGGTCAGGCAGCGATCCAGGTGCAGCCGTGTTTTTGCCGTCGGGGCATGGCCTTCGAGCACCTGCTTGATCAGGTAAATACGTCCGCGCGGCCCGTCCAGCTCGTTGCCCGTCAGCTGGTAGGTGGGGCAGGTGGCATTGCAGAAACCGCAATGCACGCAAGTGCGCAGGATTTCATCGGCCTCCTGGCCGGCGCGGGTTTGCAGCACTGATTCGAGCAGGGAAGTCTGCATCAGCGTCCCTGTTGTGTTGCTGTTTGCCTGCCGGTTAAATCACGCATCGTTCACAACTCTGCATACATGCGACCCGGGTTGAGTATTGCCTGCGGATCAAAGGCCGTCTTGAGGCGCTGGTGCAGCGCAAGTACGGCCGGCGCCAGCGGATGGTACACCTCGTCAGACCGATCGCCACCACGAAACAGGGTGGCATGGCCGCCGATGGCGAATACCGTGTCGCGTATCCGGCTGGCCGGCAGTTCGCTGCGCAGCCAGCGCTGTGCACCGCCCCAGTCAAGCAGTTGTGCGCCCTCCAGTGGCAACGGTGCGGTCGCGGGCGGGAGTGAGAGGCGCCACAGGGGCAGGTCTCCGGAAAAGAACGGCAAGGTGTGTTCCTTCAGTTCCCGCCAGAATGGTGTGTCCGCACTCATACGGTCGCCGCCCAGCTTGCCGGCCGCATCCGTTATGCCGCGCTCGGTACCGGACAGGCGCACCAGGAGGTGATCGTCGCTGTAACACGCCGCGCTCAGCGGTACGGGTTGCGCTGACCAGCGGTTACAGCGCTCGATGGCCTCCGCTGCAGTGCACGCCTGGCGCAGTGTCAGTTCCGTTTCCGGACGTGGCAATACCTTCAGGTGAATTTCCATCAGGATGGCCAGTGTTCCCAGCGAGCCCGTCAGCGTCCGCGAGAGATCGTAGCCGGCGACGTTTTTCATTACCTGGCCACCGAAGCGCAGGTAGTCCCCCTGGCCGTTGATACAGTTGATGCCCAGCACGAAGTCGCGGACGGCGCCGCTCCATGGGCGCCGCGGACCGGACAGGCCGGCGGCGACGGTGCCACCCAGTGTCGCCGTCGGTCCGAAGGCCGGTGGCTCGAAGGCCAGCATCTGCTGTTCCCTTGCCAGTACCTGCTCGACATCCGCCAGCCGGGTGCCGGCGCGAACCGAGATGACCAGTTCCGACGGATGGTAGTCGATGATGCCGTGGTAGCCGGCCATGACCAGCGGTTCGCCCGTCGTCACCCGGCCCAGGAAGGCGCGGGTTGCATTGCCCTGCACGGCCAGCGGCGTGCCGGTCGCCGCGGCCTCGCGCACCTGCTGCTGAAAGTCCTGGAGGGTATTCATGCCTGGTCGCAGCTGGCGCTAGAAACGCTCCAGTTCCGGATGCGGCAGCTGTCCGTGATGCACATGCATGGCGCCGAACTCGGCGCAACGGTGCAGGGTCGGGATGGCCTTGCCGGGGTTCAGCAGCCCGGCAGGGTCGAATGCGGCCTTGACGCGGTGAAACTGCTCCAGTTCCGCTGTGTTGAACTGTACGCACATCTGGTTGATTTTTTCTATGCCAACACCGTGTTCGCCCGTGATGGTACCGCCGACGGCGACACAGGTTTCCAGTATCAACCCGCCGAGTTCCTCGGCGCGCTGCAGTTCGCCCGGCTTGTTGGCGTCGTACAGTATCAGGGGATGCAGGTTACCATCACCGGCATGAAAGACGTTGCAGATCGGCAGGTCGTACTCCTCCGACAGGGTCTGGATCCTGTTCAGCACCTGTGCCAGGTGCCTGCGGGGAATGGTGCCGTCCATGCAGTAGTAGTCCGGCGATAAACGGCCCATGGCGGGAAAGGCGGATTTTCTGCCGGCCCAGAAGCGCTGACGTTCCGCCTCGTTCTGCGAGACCTTGAGCGCGGTAGCGC
>JBATGJ010000166.1:0-3881 GCA_049665685.1 Gammaproteobacteria bacterium | reverse complement strand
AACCGAGACCACCTGGGATGACGCCCTGGTTGAAGTGCTGCGCCGTACCAGGTGGTTATTTCTGCTGATCACCGCCCTTTTTGCGGGCTCGCTGCTGCTCACGCTTCCCGAACGTGTGCGCAGCGTTGTGAATGGGGCCATGGTCGTCGCCCTGATCGTCCAGGCCGGCATCTGGCTCAACGCACTCATCCTGTTCTGGGCGGAGGGCTACCGGCAGCGCAAACTCAGGGAGGATCCGGAAAGTGTCACCACCATGAGCGCCATTAGTTTTGTCGGGCGGATGGTGCTGTGGTCGATCATTCTGTTGCTCATCCTCGACAACCTGGGTGTAGATGTTACAGCCCTGGTCGCCGGTCTCGGGGTGGGCGGCATCGCGGTGGCACTGGCCGTACAGAACATCCTCGGCGACCTGTTCGCCTCATTGTCCATCGTTATCGATAAGCCCTTCACAGTTGGTGATTTTCTCATCATTGATGACTGCCTGGGCAGTGTGGAGCATATTGGCCTGAAGACGACGCGCATGCGCAGCTTGTCCGGGGAACAGCTGGTGTTCTCCAATGCTGACCTGTTGAGCAGCCGCATCCGCAATTACGGACGCATGTTCGAGCGCCGGGTGTTGTTCAACATCGGGGTGACTTACCAGACT
Source organism: Gammaproteobacteria bacterium (assembly GCA_049665685.1). Lineage (GTDB taxonomy): Bacteria > Pseudomonadota > Gammaproteobacteria > UBA9214 > UBA9214 > UBA9214. Next base: position 3,235 of record JBATGJ010000166.1, on the reverse strand, counting down.
CCCCGCGATCAACTCATCAAGATTCCGACATACATACGAGAAGCCGTGGAGCTACAGGCAAGCACCCGCTTCGATCGGTCCCATTTCAAGGAATATGGCGATTTCTCCCTGAACTTCGAGACGGTCTACTATGTACTGGGACCGGACTATAATACCTACATGGACATTCAACAGACCATTAACCTGCGTATCCATGAGCGCTTCGAAGAGGAGGCAATCGAGTTTGCCTATCCCACCCAAACGCTGCACTTGCTGCGCCAGGATGCTTGATATCCAATCTGCGAACAACAGGAATCCAGCAATAGCCGATCCCGGACCTACATGACCTGATGCAGCAACCACCCCAGTAACCATTCACATGTTACCATCAGGCAGCTATAAGTCGGGCCACATCATACCTTTGGCCAATATCAAGCCTTCATCACCCTGCGTACTCTAAAAAATATGTAATTCAGCCGGCCGTAAGAAGTCAGGCCGGCAAATAATAACTTACGGTGTACCACCATGAAAAAATCACCACTATTGAGTGCAATACTCGCACATTTGATAACGGCCTTGTTTGTCTTGTCACCAACCGCGTTCGCCGATGAATCTGCCAGTGAACACCAGCGGAGTCAGGGCGATGTCAATGCCAACGCCAGGCAATGGGGCATCCCCCCGCGATCCAAGCCCTGGACTATCCCCCCGATCAGCAAGCAATGGGGCATCCCCCCAAGATCCAAGCCCTGGACTATCCCCCGCTCGGCAAACAGTCTGAAATCTTCCGACGATTAAAGGGTGTCCGATTAAAGGGTGTCAGCGATTAAAGGGTGTCAGAGCACATTTTCTTCTAATACATGGGTAGCAAACTCTTCCAGCCAGAAACCGGTTTTTTCCGTTTCGCCGAGTTGGTCATGCGACGTGAGAACAATGAGAATTTTCATACAGGCCTTCCTTTTGATTTGTTGATTGTCCAGGTTGTCTGCCTGTCTACAATGCGGTCCAACCAGGGTCGGAAGTTACCATCCAGGGATATAGCTCTTACCGATTTTCGGTGCGCTCGGCGTCTCCCGGAAATCCGGAACAGGGAATTTTCAGGGTAACCATCTGTACCAGGAAACCGTTCCTTAATGGCGCTGTGTTGTTATGCGGTGTGTACAGCATGTTTTGTACTGTAGTATCGCTCCGGCCCCATCGCCTTCAGAACCGCCAGCGTCAACAGTTCTTCATTGACGTCACCATCGGCCGAGAACAGGGTTTGTATTCGTCCAGAGTGTGTACCCGCCGCTTGCATGATGCTGGGTGTCAACACTTCGCCCATTGAGGAGACCATGCATCCGTTCGGCCCTACGTTCAGTAACACATCGATGCCACGGCGCAACTCGGTAAGGGCCTCGCCGATGTAGGGAGCCAGTTCACCAAGCGGACGCAACGTCGGCAACAATTCCCTTGAGGACTTGAGCAGATCGGCACTGGCCGTCGGCATCTGCAGTCGCGCTGCCTTGTAGAGGGGACGCGCAAGAATTTGCCGGAAGAAGAACCGCAGTCGTTTTATCCTGTGCAGCATGTGTCTCTCTTTCCGCAGGATGTCAGCATCGCCTTGCTGTTCAGCCAGGCTTTCCTTGCGCCGACTGCCGGCCTCGGCCACCTCGATCGCAGCAAGGCTGTTGAGCTCTGCCTCATCAAGCAGGTATTCCATGAAACTCATCAATGGCGTCAGCTCGAGACTGAAGCGCTGAAAGCCGAGGCTGGAGAGCAGGATCCGGAAGATATCCTCGGCCTGTGATACCCGCATGTAGCCCTCACCGGTAATAAAGATCCTGAGTGGCGTATCGGGCAGCGGTCGCCCGGTGATCCAGGTGTCGGCAAAGCGCCGTAGCGGCCTGGAGAATTCCCGGCCATGCAAGCGATAGAGCAGGTACTTGAGCGGGACACCCAGTCGGCTACGCTCGCCGAATACCTCCAGCAGTCGGCGGCCAGCAGGCCCGGGGCCATGGTAGGACTCCAGTAGCCGGTAGATCTCACGCTTGAGCGCGCGATAGTCGGCGAGGAACCGCTGGTATTCCTCGTAGTTTCGGCAGGCGGTGCCACCCTTGAACAGCAGTCCATGCAGTACCCCCTGCAGGATCACGCCCTGATAGGTACGCAGCAGCACCCATTCCTCGATCCCGGCACCATAGCCCTCTTTCTCCATACCGACCAGGAGTTGGAGGATGCTCCCGCCGGGCAGTGCGTTACAGGCCGGGTTGTCTTTGGCAGGTGTATCCGTGTCTTTTGCGGACTGATAGAACAGCAGTTTGTGGACATGCGGGTACTGGCCCTGGCGGCACGGTCCTGACCCCTGGCTGTCGAAAAACAACAGTCGTTTTTTACCGGCCATGCGGGGGTCACCGGCCTGTTTGGCTCGCGTAAAGTCATCCATCGCCAGCAGCATGTCGGCATAGATGCTGGCCAGCGGAGTGCACACCGCATCACCGGTAGCCCTGCGGCCGGCCTTGACCAGCTCCTGCAGGTCATAGGTTTCGTCGTCATAGTTATCGATGCAGGTGTAGCCCGCACCGCGTAACACGGCGCATAGCGAACGGTTGTCTGACAGGGTTGGGATATAAATGACATCGGTTTCGCGGTTGGGGGGCTCATGGCTCATCAGGCTGTCGAGCCTGCGGACCTCGAAGGGGCCCTCCCCTCCGTCTATATGCAGCTTGCCGTGCAAACCCTGCTCGAGCTGCTTGACATAGGTATTGACTCGGTTTTCCAGATGCGCGAGCTCTTTGATGATGGCATCGGACTGAATCAGCAGGAACGGTCGCTGTTTCATAATCTCCGCAATATAGTGCGCGGTAACACTGTCCGGGCCACAGGTGAATGTCGAGATCTGCACCACCGGCAGCAGCCTGCCATCGGGGTCTGTTTCGATACGGCGGAAAATGTCGCGCAGGCGCGCATGGCGCAGACGCCGGTGCAGACTGCGATGAGACACTGCGTTCATCAGGCTCACGATGAAGTGGGGATTGCGCCAGTAGATATGGCTGAACTCCGGGTCCAGCTCCATATCCAGGACATAAGAAGGTATAACGGTCATCCGCTTGTCGCGCAGCAGGCGGCGGATATGGCTGTAGTAGATGCCGGGGTTGAGGACGTACTCGCGCCCGACCACCAGCGCCACCTGGCGGCCTTCCGCCAGGGCCTCGTCTGCCAGATCGGCGGCGAGGTCGGCAACCTCGCGCCGCAACTGCAAGTGATCTTCAATGGCTTG
>JBATGJ010000165.1:0-4853 GCA_049665685.1 Gammaproteobacteria bacterium | reverse complement strand
AGCATATCGATGCCGTGCCCGGTCAGCACCAGGTAGAACCAGTCGGCCGGCAGCAGGTGCACCGCGGGCCAGCGGGTGAGCGCGACCATCAGGCCGAAGAATCCGCCGACGGCCAGGAAAATGATCGCCGTCACGGCGTTGGCCTTGATCAGGTTCTCGGCGGCACTGTGTATACGCAACCCGGTCGCCGGGCAGACACGATGTTTGAACGTTGACATCCGACTATCCCCCTAGTTCTCGGTCACGTAGATCTTGCCGATCATGGTGTGGTGACCGATGCCGCAGAACTCGTTGCAAACCACCCCGAACTCGCCCGCTTCATTCGGCGTCATCGTCACGACCATGTCGTAGTTGGGGTGAACCTGCAGATTGATATTGACCGGCTGCAGGGAGAAGCCGTGCTGCCAGTCCATGGAGGACAGGTGCAGTCGATAGGTCTGGTCCTTTTCGAACTCGATGATCGGCCACCACTGCCACAGCCTGGCGATCATGTAGACATCACTGCCGGGTGGCGGACGTACTACCGGGAACCCTGCCTCCTCGCGCACCTGGTGTTTTGCCACCATGTCATTGGCCTTTTCAGCAAACAGCTCGGGTGTGATGCGATAGGATTCATTGGACAGGTTCTGCTCACCGTACAGGTGCCAGTAGATCATCGCCGAGAACATCAGCAGGCCCCATAAAAAGGCAATGACGATCCAGACAATCTCGGTACGCGCTATCGGCTCTTTCCACCAGATGCGCTGGGGTGGAGGATGAATTGCCATGGTGTGCCCCCTTTGGTTACTTGGCGATCGGGATCGTTATGATTTCCATGATCCCCCATATCAGATAGAAGACCGTGGGCATCACCACGCCGAGAAATAACAGCAGGAATGGATTGTCCAGGAGTTTCTGCATGGTCGGGATGCGCTCATCCCCGTCCCCCCCGGCATCAGGCTGGTCGCTGACTGGATCTGCGTCGCTCATCGTCTCCCCCTTCCCTGTTAGTCTTGATGTGAAATCGCGATCCTCAGTACAACTAAGGATAAGGCGTATAGGACATTTTATTGGGGGCATGTGCCTTGACTTAAATCAAGCCCCGCCCAGGCAGCAATATTTTGACGAACTGCCGGGCGGGTCACATCCTGTTTGGAACTGGTTTAGTAAAGCAGTGACTACTGGCCGGTGAGGTGGCTGATGAGCGCAAAGGATGACAGCGCCATGACAAGCAACAGGACAAAGAAGATGATACTGCGATATTCCAGCCGCCGACCGGCAGCTGCCTCGATGCGGTTCAGGATCCAGTCAGCACCCAGGTACAGAAAGATCGCCGTAAGTGTGAAATAGAGTATCTGCATGGCCAGCCAGCTTACCCCAGGCACCGGGACAAGTCATAGCACGTTCGGGTATGCCAGCCATGTCGCGGACCGGGCAAGGCAGAGGGACTGTCAGCGTGCGGGCAGTCTTCAGCTGATTGGTGCGTGCTCACAACGCAGGCACCGTTAAGCCGGGCGTATATCTCCAGACTGCAGATAGCTGCGCAAGCGTTCAATATCGCTGATCCTGATTGCGTTCTCCGCAATATCGATATAACCCTCCTTGCTCAGGCGGGAAAATATCCGTGACAGGGTTTCGGGGGTAATGGACAGGCGCGAGGCGATCACATGCTTGGGTGCATCAAGCTGCACCTGCGCCACATGCAGGTGCGTACTGGGCACCTGTTCCAGCAGGTAGCTGATCACACGAAAGGCAGCATTGTGCAGCGTCAGGCGGTCGATCTCGGCAACCTGCCAGTGCAGGCGCATGCTCATCTTGGCCATCACAGCAAAACAGGCATCGGTCGACTGTCTCAATATGCCTTCGTAGGTTGCGGCATCGATACCCCACACCTCGCTCCTGACCAGTGCCGTGGCTGTTACCGGGTAGACATGAGTGCCGGAAAACATCACGGCCTCGGCAAACGACGCGCCGGGGGCGATCAGGTCGATGACCTTTTCATGGCCCTCGGTTGAAATGAGCGCCAGCTTTACCTGTCCGCTGTGCAGCAGAAAGATTTCCCGCGCGGGCTGCTGCTGCTCGAACAGACACTGGTGTTCGGCGAGTACGATCAGCCGGGTATGGGACAGGATCTGTTCGAATTCCTCAGTATCCAGTCGGGCAAACAGCAGGCATTGTCCCAGACCTGTGCGCGCCTGTTCGCACTGTTGTGCAGTCAGTCTGTCAGGTCGTATCGACAACCGGCTTACTCCATGTCAGTTTTTCCCGGGCAGGTGCATACGCGACCCTGCCACAGCGGACTGTATCGGGGCCGATCCGCCACTGAAGGCCCTCCCCGGCTGCGCAGTATAGTACCTTGGCGCCACCGCATGGAAAGCGGCCGGGGGATGGTAAACAGCGTCTCTGCAAACCTGTCGCGATACGGTAAACTCCCCCGCCATGACCGCCGCGCACACCCCCATGATGCAGCAGTACCTGGGCATCAAGGCCGAGCACCCCGACATCCTGCTGTTCTACCGCATGGGTGACTTCTACGAACTTTTCTATACAGATGCGCAGCGTGCAGCCAGTCTTCTCGATATTACTTTAACTTCGCGCGGCAAGAGCAATGGCGAGACTATCCCCATGGCCGGTGTCCCGGTGCATGCCGTTGATCAGTACCTTGGCCGGCTGGTACGCCAGGGCGAATCGGTCGCCATCTGTGAACAGGTGGGTGAGGTCGGTGCCGGCAAGGGGCCGGTCAGGCGCGAGGTGGTGCGCATCATCACCCCCGGCACCCTGACCGAGGAGGCCCTGCTCAATGACCGCCAGGACAATCTGCTGCTGGCCCTGCACCGGCTGGACGCCCGCTGGGGAGTGGCGGCACTGGATCTCTCGGCTGGCCGTTTCTGCGTACAGGAGGTCACCACGACCGAGGCCCTGCTGGGGGAAATACAGCGACTGCAACCGGCGGAAATCATCATCAACGAGGCCGTTACCCTGCCGCCGGAGCTGGTTGCGGACAGCCGCCTGCATAACCAGCCGGCCTGGCTGTTTGAGACCGACAGCGCACGTCGTCAGCTGAATAAACAGTTCAGCACCCGTGACCTGACCGGTTTCGGCTGTGACACACTTAGCGCGGCGATTGGCGCGGCCGGTGGCCTGCTGCAGTATGTTACCAATACCCAGCGCACCGCCCTGCCGCATATCCGCAGCCTGTCGGTCGAAAACCGCAGCGACAGCCTGGTACTGGATGCGGTGACCCGGCGTAACCTCGAGCTGGAACAATCCGTCTCCGGTAATCCACAGCACACGCTGGTCGGCGTGCTCGATCGGACCGCCACGGCAATGGGCGGGCGCCTGCTGCGACGCTGGATACACCGGCCGCTGCGCGACCATGCGCTCCTGGACCGACGCCTGCAATGCACCGCCAGCCTCATCGAGGGCGATTGTCACACCGGCATCAATACTACCCTGCGTGGCTGTGCCGACATCGAGCGTATCCTGTCGCGCATTGCGCTCAAGTCGGCACGCCCGCGCGACCTGTCCGGCCTGCGTGACAGCCTGGCGCGGCTGCCGGAACTGGAGGTGCAGTTGTCGACCCTCACGGACCCGCTGATCCGCCAGCTGGACGCGGAACTCGGCACCCATGCCGACACACACGCCCTGCTCGCTGCCGCCATTCGCGACACCCCGCCGGTGCTGCTGCGTGATGGCGGTGTGATCGCCGCCGGCTATGCCCCCGCACTCGACGAACTGCGCGAGTTGAGCGAACACGGGGACCGGGTACTGGTGGAGATGGAACAGGCCGAACGCGAGCGCACCGGCATCGGCAACCTGAAGATCCGTTACAACCGCGTGCACGGCTATTACATCGAGGTCAGCCGGCTGCAGGCGGAGTCCGTGCCGGACCACTACCGGCGCCGCCAGACCCTGAAGGCAGTCGAACGCTACATCACACCGGAACTCAAGGCGCACGAGGACAAGGTCCTGAGCGCGCATGAACGCGCACTGGCACTCGAGAAATCTCTCTATGACGAACTGCTCGACAAACTCATCGCACGGCTGGAGCCACTGTCGCGACTGGCCGCCGCACTGTCGGAACTCGATGTGCTGGCCAACTTCGCCGAGCGTGCCATTAGCCTGCAGCTGAAGCGCCCGGCATTCGTCAACGACACCGGCATCGATATCCGTCGCGGACGTCACCTGGTGGTCGAGCAGATCATGGACGAGGCCTTCATCCCGAACGACACGCAACTCGATGCTACGCGTCGCGTGCTGATCATTACCGGGCCCAACATGGGCGGCAAATCGACCTATATGCGGCAGACCGCACTGATTGTGCTGCTGGCGCATATCGGCTGTTATGTACCGGCAGAGTCCGCCCGCATCGGCACCATTGACCGGATCTTCTCGCGCATCGGCGCTGCCGATGACCTGGCCGGCGGCCGCTCGACCTTCATGGTCGAGATGACCGAAACCGCCAACATCCTGCACAACGCGACCCCCCGGAGCCTGGTATTGATGGACGAGATCGGCCGTGGCACCAGCACCTACGACGGGCTGTCACTGGCGTGGGCCTGCGCCGTCGATCTCGCCATGCGCGTGCGTGCCTGCACGCTGTTCGCCACCCACTACTTCGAGCTGACACAGCTCGCCGAACAACATGACGGTATTTTCAACGTGCACCTCGATGCGACCGAGCACGACGACCGCATCGTGTTTCTGCATGCCGTCCAGCCTGGCCCCGCCGACCGCAGTTATGGCCTGCATGTTGCCGCCCTTGCCGGCGTGCCGGCCGCGGTCATCCGGCTGGCGCAGGAACGCCTGCAGGAACTGGAACAGGGCCCGGACACCGGCATGTCCGTGACACCGCAGATACCACTGTTCCAGGC
>JBATGJ010000164.1:0-5313 GCA_049665685.1 Gammaproteobacteria bacterium | reverse complement strand
CTGGAACCGCCAGTATTTCATGCAACGGCTCGAGAACGAACTCGAAGCCGGCGCCCGCGGCAACATGCAACGCGCACTGATCTACCTGACACTCGACAACTTCAAGGTCATACGCGAAGAGGCCGGTATTGCCGCCAGCGATCTGGTGCTCTGCGATATCGCCAACCTGCTGAACAGGGAGCGCAACGAGCAGGATCTGCTGTCCCGGTTCGGCGACTACAGCTTCGCGCTGCTGAAAATCGACACGGATATGGCTAAGTTGCAGGCGACCTGCAACAAGCTGCTGGAAAACATTGCCAATCATCTGACCGAGGTCGAGGGCCGCACGTTTACCATGACGGCAAGTATCGGCATCTGCGAAATCAACCGCTATACGACTGACGCACAGAAAATCATCTCCTTCGCGGACATGGCCTGCGAGGTCGCACGCACATCCGGCGGCAACCAGTGCCATACACACAGCACTGTCATCGACATGTCACTCGAGACCGAAATGGAGCAGCACGGCGAGCTGGTCATCAGGGAAACCATCGACAATGAACGTTTTTACCTCGTCTTCCAGCCGATCGTCAGCCTCAAGGGCGACAAGCGGCACCACTACGAGGTATTGCTGAGGATTACCGATGCAGGCGGACATGTCATCCTGCCGGGACAGTTCCTGTCCATTGCAGAACAATCCGGCACGGCGGCCGAGATCGACCGGTGGGTCATCAACAAGGCGCTGTCCACGCTTGCCGAATGCGGGAATGGCAGCGAAGCCATTTTTTATATCAAGATTACTGGCTCCAGCCTGGCAGATCCGGCCTTCCCCGACTGGGTCAGTAAAAGGCTGCAGAAATACAAGCTCGATGCCGAGGCTATCGTTTTCGAGCTCAGCGAGGACATGGCACTCCATAACCTGAACACAACGGTCGATTTTATTGCACGCATGCACTCATTGAAATGCCGCATCGCAATCGAGCACTTCGGCGTATCTGACCAGGCCATCCAGGTCATGGCCCACATACCCGCTGATATCTTCAAGATCGACGGCTCGCTGATCGGCGGCATGTCCGGCGAACAGGAAATCCAGAGCAGGGTGAAGTCTCTTGCCAGGTCCGCCCGCGAACAGGAAGCGCTGTGTATCGCCGAGCGAGTCGACGATCCCGGCTCGCTGGCACTGCTCTGGCAGTACGGATTCGATGCCATCCAGGGTTACTTCGTACAGGAACCCGCGAAGGAACTCGGCTACGAGTTTGAAAGCGAAATCGTCTAGGCGGAGAGAAGCAGATGCCCTGTCAACCCAACCTGGCGATCAATCGGTGTTGGCTGGCTGCGGGTAGTCACCTGCCCCCACCTGCGCATTTATCAATCGATCACCAGCGTGACAAGACCATCTGCCAGCTTGGGTTCGAACCAGGTGGACTTTGGTGGCATCACCTCACCGGCATCCGCCACGGCCATCAGGTCTTCCATGCGCGTCGGATACATCGAAAAGGCAGCGGCCATTTCACCACTGTCGACCCGACGCTCGAGTTCCTGCAAACCCCGAATCCCGCCGACAAAATCGATACGCGGATCGCGTCGCGGATCATCGATGCCAAGCAATGGCGCGAGCAGATTGTCGGCCAGCAGGCTCACGTCCAGCCGCCCGACCGGGTCGTCCGGAATGCAGGTGGGTTTGATCTGCAGTGCATACCACTGTCCCGGGAGATACATCCCGAACCTGCCCGTGCCGTCCGGACTAACCGGGTCAGCCGACGGACTCAGACTGAAGCGCTCGCTCACCCGGGCGAGGAAGTTTTCGTGAGAAAGGCCACCACGGTCACGAACCACGCGGTTGTAATCGAGAATGAGCATCTGGTCATGCGGAAAAATGACAGTGAGAAACGTTCCGGCATCACCCTGCAAGCCGCGCCCCGCTGCAACCCGCGAGGCAGCAGCAGACCGGTGATGGCCATCTGCAATATAGAGCGCCGGCATGGCATCAAAGCGTCGCGTGATGTCTTCGATCTGCGCCGTATCACTGATGACCCAGAGGCTGTGGCCGATGCCATCATCAGCGACAAGATCGACCTCGGGCGTCCCTGCTGTCACCCGTGCAAGCATTTCATTCACGGCAGGATCGGACTTGCAGACAAGCAGCACCGGCCCGGTTTGCGCTTCGAGCGCTTCGATCTGGCGAACCCGATCATCTTCCTTGGCCGGTCGGGTGAATTCGTGCCGGCGGATGCGGTTGGTATCGTATGCCCCGATCGACGCAGCCGCCACCAGCCCGGTCTGCACATGCTCGCCCATTCTCAAGCGGTACACGTAATAACAGGGCATGCTGTCAGGCACGAGCACACCGGCATCCAGCATGTGGTGCAGATTTTCGGCAGCACGGGCATAGACCTCCGGGGCATACGGATCGGTCCCCTCCGGGAGGTCGATTTCAGCCTTGGAGATATGCAGGAAACTCCATGGACGACCCTGTGCACGCACGCGTGCCTCGTCACTGCTAAGTACATCATAGGGCGGTGCAACCACCTCGGCCGCACGTTCGCTGACCGGCCGCAGGCCGGCAAATGGACTGATCAGACTCATGGGAAAACGGCCAGGCAATGCATCAGGTACGCATTGTACACACCCTCGCATGATGCGGCGATAGCGGCAGGCGTGTTCAGATGAGCAAGCGTCAGCACAACCACCCGGCAAACCAGGATGCGGTCGCTGATACCGACAGTATCGGCAGATCCAGGTCGCTGACGGTGGTCAGGGCCACCAACCGCATACAGAGGATGCATGCGGCCATCCGCCGGTCTTTCAGACAGGTGCACGATATGCTCCAGCGCACCCCGCTGGCTTACAAACTGTCGTTTTTCATCACGGTACTGGTCGTCAGCTGTATGGTCCTGCTCGGTGTCATCCTGGTCCAGCAACAGACGCAATTACTGCAAAACCAGATCCACGAACAGGGCAGTACACTGGTTCGCCTGATGGCGAAGGCCGCCAGGGAACCCCTGCTGGCCGACGACAAACTGGCCCTGGACGCTATCACCAGCGGCTTCGCCAGCAACAGTATTGTCGGTACGGCGATCGCCACGCTGGAAGGCGAGGTCATTTCACAGGCCGGCGTCCTGCTGGAGGAAAGAAATCCGCTGACGCGTAATGAACTTGACCAGATTATCGGTGACGAGGTCGACACGCATACCTGGAGCTGGCATCGCCTGAGTGGCAACCGTCAGCAACCCGTGATGTCATTTCTGCAACCGGTGCGATTCAAGGACGTGACAACCGGCTTTGCCGTGGTCACGCTCAACCAGGCGGAAATGCTGGCAGCCGTCAGCACCGCCATTAATGCCATTATCGTTGCGACAATCCTTATCATCACGATCGGGATCACCATGTCATTCGCATTGGGCCGGCGAATTACCCAGCCGATCAACCGGCTGGTACATGCCAGTCATGTCATTGGTAATGGTGACTACACCTTCCGATTCTCAGATCAGCGCAAGGATGAACTGGGCCTGCTGATGGAGGCATTCAACGAGATGGCGGAAGGCATGCTAGAGAAATCGCAGGTCAAGAACGCCCTGTCCCGGTATGTCTCCCCTGGCGTTGCACGCCAGATCCTCTCCAACCTCGACGATGTGGGCCTGAGTGGCAAGCAAATCGAGGGCACTGTGGTATTCGCAGACATCAAGGGTTTTACACAGATTTCCGAGCGTATCCGCCCGGAGGATCTCGTGGCCATCCTGAACCGTTATTTTACCCTGGTGACACATGCCTGCGAGATCAACCAGGGGATGGTGGACAAGTACATGGGTGATGGCGTGATGCTGGTGTTCGGCGCACCCGAGCCGGACGAGGACCATGCCTTCAACGCGATATGTTGCGCGCTGTTGATCCAGAAACTGATCGCTCACGAGAACATCACGCGCGAGAAACAGGGCCTGTTCCCGGTAGAGTTCAGGATCGGCGTCAATACCGGCAGCATGCTGGCCGGCAACATGGGATCTACCGACCGCATGGAATATACCGTAGTCGGAGACACGGTCAATCTTGCCTCACGGCTTTGCGGCATCACCAATGCGGGAGAGATTGTCATTTCCAGGGAAATGTACCTGCTTGAGAGTGTCAGGCACCGGGTACTCGCCGGCGAGTACCAGTCCATACGCTTGCGCGGCATCAGCCAACCGGTCAATACCTACCGGGTCGAACAACTGAGTGCACAATACCAGGTGACTATCGAGACGCAGTTCAACAATATCCTGCGCGGCACACGGACCGAGACCGAGCATGAAACGGATTAACTTCGCCATTCTGCTGGTAGCGGTCCTGCCGGTTCTGGGCGGATGCCCGCAGGTCGGCAACATCCGCATCGTGGAAGATACACCCGAAGACCTGGAAACGCTGCTTGCAGAAAATAAATATATGCGTGCCCGACAGCTCACCGGTAAATACCCTGCGCTTGACAGCCTCGCGCTGCAGAAACGTGTCCGGTCACTTGAGCAGAAATACGAAAAGTCCGTCTGGAGCGAGGCGACCACACTGGAAGCCGACGGCAAGCTGCATGCTGCGGTACAGGTACTCTCGGATGCGCTGCAAAAAATGCCACACAGCAACCGGTTGCGCGACCTGCGCAACAGCATCGAGCAGAAACGGGTATTCCGTCTCAGGGTCAATGAACGGGAGACACTGCTGGCACGCGGCCGCTACCTGTCCGGCGAGTTGCGCCTGTTTGATAAAAACAGCAAGCTTGAACCACCGGACAAGTCCCGCCAGGCAGAGCACAAACGCAACCAGGCAGACGCGATCACACTGTCTGCACAACTGGTCGAACATGCCCGTCTTGCCCAGGGTGATGCAGATCTGCCTGCCGCCATGAGCTGTTTGGACGTCTCCGACAGCCTGCACAGCAGCGCCGAGGCCAGCATCCTCAGGTCAGAGCTGCAATCCATCAGAAAGTCGAATGACAAGGTTACACAGGAGAAGGCCAGCGCCAAGCAGGCCCAGATCAAGCGCAAAGAAACCATCAGGCATCGTGAACAGACCGAAATACTGCTGGCAGAGACAGGCGCGGCACTGAAGGCCGGCAAGCTGCAGACGGCACGCGAGGCATTCTCGAAAATTCCCGCAACCAGGCGCAAAGACGCCGACGTGATGGCAATAAAGGCACGCCTGGACAAGGCGGTTGGGGCACGGGTCGAACAGCTGGTGACATCGGGGGACGCGCTCTATCGCGCCGAGAAAATCAACCCTGCCCTGAATGCCTGGAAAGAGGCCCTCACGCTGTCACCCGAGAACCAGGAGATCCACGAACGTACCGTGCGGGCCAACAAGGTACTTGCC
>JBATGJ010000163.1:0-2763 GCA_049665685.1 Gammaproteobacteria bacterium | reverse complement strand
TGGATTTAGATCCATCAGTTGGCGGTGGGTATATCCATGAAATGAGCCTGGATACATCCAACAATAATATTCAGTTTTCTGCAGATGCCTTTGATGGTGCAGGAACAGGTGCTGGCTCATCAGCCTTGTCGGTCGATCCTCTGGCCATGACTATTGGTGCAGGATTATTCTTTGGCCTACCAATAACCTTTTACATTGATGGTGGTGGCCCGGGTATTCTCAATGATATTGATGGAACACAGGGTGATTGGACAATTAACGTACCTCTGTTTGCTGATTGGAATGGCAATACTTTTGAGTACACCGGTTTCAGTCTATCAAGTGATGCTACTTATCAGTACGAAAGCTTAAGTGGTAGTGCGACAGCTATAGGTCAGGCGATGGACTATTTAACGGGTGATGTATTTCTTGTCGGACAAGGCGTTAATCTTGATCTCAGTAGTGGTGTATATGGAACACGCATCACGCTTGGTATTAACGGTAACGACCCGGTCGTTGTGCCGGCACCAGCCGCTGTTTGGTTATTCGGCTCCGGCTTAATAGGTCTGGTCGGTATGGCAAGACGTAAACGCTCAGTTTGAGGGAATACCACTATGTTCCGTTGCCCTTATTGTGAAAAGCCAAGAATCTCACCTCTGCGTAAGGTAATACTGAGGTCGCCGTTTTTGTTTGATGCCAAAGGTCCGAAAGTCGCCGTAGCCAACAACACAGACGCCCAGCTCAATCGGCTCCCCGAACGTCGCTTTTGAAGTCAATCTCGGACGTCCCTCTGAACGCGCATTAAACAGGACCCCGCGCCGTTCCATCCCATTGCACTTCCCAGGCGCCCCCTTGGACTGGGATACCTACGGGGCTTACTCTGATAACCCCATCCTCGCAAAGATAAACCGCAGTAGTAAAGCCTATAACTAGCGTTTTGCAATCCAATAGTCATCAAGGGCAAGCTTCTCCTTGATTTGGCTGGCATTGGTTTTGGCTTGATTGGCGGTTGCAAAGCCGGGCACATAGACACGCCAGTATTCATTCCCTCTCACAGTCACTGCATATGTCTTCGCAGAAACACCCCGTGACTGGGCCTTGGCAATAAACTGCACGGCTTCATCCTCGCGCCGATACGAGGCCAGATAAATTACCCATGGACTACGCGCCAGGCTTGCTTCCCCCGGGTCGTTAATGGAGGCTAACTCCCGCTGCTGAGTGGCATCATTGGCCTGTTTAATATCGAGTCTGGTGACGGGGCCACTTGCCGGGTCGCCAAACGGTTGCGCTGTTGTGAAATCGACAAGGGCTATACTCAGCGGTGATTTCATATCGCCGAGCTGAATGTAAGCCTCGCCAGCTCCTTGTGGCTGCCACCTTGGCGGAGATCTCGTTGCAACGATCACACAGAAAAGGAAAATGCCCCCCAGCAACCAGGGTAAAACCGCGAGGCTGTTAGAATAGGTACGCTGGAATAGATTATTGATCATGGCAGGGAATGTAGACATCCTAGTGGGCAACAGCATGCTGTTTTCGTCGCAGCTTCAGGTTCGCATAGAATACCACACAAACTACGCGGAATATACCCGACAAACCAATCGGCCCGCCTTCGGCGCGTTTATTAGTTCGTCTGGCGCTTCCGGTAGAACTTCAACTTCCGACCGCTTGGTTGTTGGTGGTAACTAGCTGTTTTTAAATATTTATTTATCAGATAGTTAACTGGCCTGTATGCTGAAAATACTGCCCTGGTAAATATAGACCGCAGCATTGCAGCCTATCTGGCCCATAGTATTGACCGCTTATCCATCCTTGCAGATACCCCCGTAAAGACCGGTGAGGACATCTGTGCTGCCCTGAAGGTGTACGGGCATTGCCTGCTGGCTGTGCAGCGGGAAGCCCTGCAGGTGTACTGCGGGAAAAAAGTCAGTCTGAGAACGGCCAGAACTAGACACTCAAACTATCCGGATCGAATTGCGCTGATTCAATAAACAGGCAACAGGATAGTATTTACAGATCATATTCATTGTCGGGTGTGAATCTGAGAAATTTAATCTCCCACAGTACCCGACCTGAAGATTTTTTTGTGATTCTCTTGTAGGCTTTCCCATCCTTGTAGATTGGTGCACATTTCTCTTTTTTACCATTCCATTCAAGGCACAGTTCCCCGCTTAGAGACCCGCAGTGATGTATTTGATTACATCGAGCTGTTTTACAATACGCGGAGACGCCACGGTTCAAGCAACCAGTTATCACCGGTAGAATACGAACGGCAATATTTTAAACGGCTTGAAAGTGTCTAGTGATTTGGGGGCGATTCAAGTCACCGTTCAGCTGTATGAAATGAAGTTTAGCTTCTTTATTCGATTGGTATTGAACAGGCGGTTGCATCGTGCATTTAATCGGGTACGAGAGGGCGATTTTTCGATTAATGGCTTAATGGGTTTCGATATTCATGGGAAGACAGTCGGCATTGTTGGTACAGGTAGAATCGGTATTGCTTTCGCCAGCATTATGGTGGGATTTGGCACCAGGGTAATTGCCTATGACGTTCACACCTCATCTGAATGCGAGAAGATGGGTGTGGAGTACGTAAGCTTGGATGAACTATACGCGCAATCCGATATCATCTCCTTGCATTGTCCCCTGGTGGAGGAAACACATCACATAATTGATACCAAGGCGATTGCCAAAATGAAAACAGGCGTTACCCTCCTCAATACCAGTCGCGGCGGGTTACTGGACACTCCTGCAGTGATTGCAGCTCTGAAAGACCGTAAAATCAGG
>JBATGJ010000162.1:0-27443 GCA_049665685.1 Gammaproteobacteria bacterium | reverse complement strand
CCCACCAGCCACCGCGGTATGCAGTGAGCGTGCCGAACAGCGTCCCGAACAACAGCGACAGGCTAACGACCCCGACGGCCACCATGAATGAAGTCTGTGCACCCGTGATCAGTCGCGACGCGATATCCCTGCCCAGGTCATCATAACCCAGCAGGGCACCGGCGACCGGCGGATCGAGGATATGTTCCAGTGCAATCCGGTCTGGCGTGAGCGGCAGCCGTCCTGCCAGCAGTGCCAGCAGGGCCCACACGAGCAGCACCAGCGCGGGCAGTTGCCGCGCTGTCATGCGTGGACGCCCAGTCGTATGCGCGGGTCGATCCAGGCATAGGCCAGATCGGTCAGCAGATTGACGATGACATAGGTGACACTGATCAGCAGCACACAGGCCTGCACGACCGGGTAATCGCGACTCTGGATCGACTCGATCGTCAACAGTCCGATGCCCGGCCAGGAAAACACGGTTTCCGTGATGACGGCACCGGCAAGCAGCGCACCGAGTTGCAGTCCGAGCAGGGTAATCACGGGCAGCAACGCATTGCGCAGGGCATGATGCAGGATCACACGCAGCGGTGGCATACCCTTGGCACGCGCGGTGCGCAGATAGTCCTCATGGAGAATTTCGAGCATGCTGCTGCGGACCATGCGCGACAGCACCGCGGCCAGTCCGGTGCCAAGGGTCAGCGCCGGGAGCACGACCGAGGCAACACCGCCCTGCCCGCTCACCGGCAACCAGCCGAGCCACAGCGAGAACAGCATGATCAGTAACGGTCCCAGCCAGAAATTGGGAATGGAAATACCCAGCAGCGAAAAGCCCATCGCAGCGCTGTCCCACAGTGTGTTGTGCCGGACCGCGGCCAGGATACCGAGGGGCAGCGCCAGCAACACGGTCAGTATCAGGGTGACACCCGCCAGCAGGCCGGTCGCCGGCAGGCGCGCCTGCAGGAGCTCGGCAACCGGCTGTCGGGAGTGAATGGAGGTCCCGAGATCAAGCTGCAGCAGGTTGCCGAGGTAATGAAGGTATTGCAGGTGCAGTGGCCGATCGAGGCCAAGCGCGGTCGACAGGGCCTGCCGGTCAGTGGCCGAGGCGCTTTCTCCCAGCATGATTTCGACCGGGTCGCCGGGCACCAGGTGTATCAGCAGGAACACGATGCTGACCACCCCCAGTACCACGAGGCATGCGCCGGACAATCTCTGCAGGAAATAAGACAGCATCGCGCGGAATTATATCTATAAAAAAAGGCCCGGTGCGAACACCGGGCCCTGGAGAGTGGAAAACCGCGTGTGGACGGTTAGCCCTTGACCTCGTCACCGATCTTGATACCGAGCTTCTCGAGCGTCTGAATGGTCAGCCCGCCGGTCGGCAGGTTATTCTTACGCTGGAAGTCATCAGCCGCGTTGATGGTGTCGCGGCCGAGCACGCCGTCAATCGTGCCCGGATCGAAACCGGCCTGTTTCAGGCCGCGCTGGATCTGCAGCACCAGGTCACGCGTGGTGTTGGTCTCGCACAGGACCGGGCGCCAGTCCTGACGCGCGGCGGAGACCTTCGTATGCTTCGGCACGATCTTGTATTTGGCCGGCACCGGGATGCGCGTTTCGGTGGCCTTTGAGACCAGCTTGTGCATGCGGACGTTCTGGAAGGTTGCCGGCACGGTAACCTTCTTGATCGTGGCCGGTGTCTCGATGACCTGCTTGGTAATGGTCTTGTACTCGGCAGGCACGGCCGAGAGACAATAGGTCTTGCCGGTGGCCTTGCCCTCACCGGCAGTGCCGGCCGGGTTCCAGCTGATCATGGCATCCGCAACCTTTACACGCCGGGAGACGGTCTGATACTCGGCCTCGATCGGCGTGCGCTTTTCTGCAGAAGGCTTGACCAGCTTCTGCACCTTGACGGTCTTGTACTCAGCAGGAATTTCGACCTGCTTGATCGAGGCCGCCTTTTTCAATACACGTTTCTTCAGCGTGGTGTATTTTGCCGGCACCTCGACCAGACACATGATCTCGCCGGTTGCATTGTCAACCGTCTCGTTCAGCCCCCGACCCTTCTTCCAGGTGGTATAGGCCGGTGAAGCAAGCACCTTCTCTTCCACGAGATCGTACTCTGCCGGTACCTCGACCATCTCGAACGAGGCCTCCTTGACCAGGACCTTTTCCTCAACCACCTCAAACTCCGGCTTGGTCGTCTCGATCTTTTCCGAGGCGGCCGTCTTCAGCAGTTTTTCTTCCTTGGTCTCGAAGCGGGCCGGACGGTAAAACTGGTTGAAGCACTGGCCGGCCTGTGCCGTGGCCGGGAGCCCCAGCGCCAGCGCAGCGGTCAACTCCCGATCATCAACTGCCTTGGCCTTCTTGCCGGGACCCAGGCGCCAGACGGTGTGTGCCGGTGAAATTTCAATTTTTTCCTCGACCTTCTTGTAGGTGGCCGGTACCACGACCAGCTTTTCGGATTCCTGCTGGACCGGGACGCGGACTTCGGTCCATTCATACTTGGCGGGGATAATCTCGATCTTTTCGGTAGCCTCGGCAACCACGACCTTTTCGTCGATGGTTTTGTATTGTGCCGGCACCATCACCTTGGCGTAACACTCGCCTGCCCGCGCATTGGCCGGCAGTAGTCCGGCGCCAAGCATATCATCGCCGCCTTCGCCGGCAGCCTGGACGCCACTCCACAAGGCGCCCGCTACAACCGTTACCACTGCGGCACGGATCAGGTTTGTTCGTTTGCGTACTTCCATTCGATGGATACCTCCGATTTTTCTCGCGTGACTAGAATAAAGCCGACCAATGCATGTCCCTGGATCGATCTGGATCCGAACACGGGCCGACTATACTGACAGAGACACGTCGAGTCTAAGCCAATCGCGAAAATTTGAAGCCAATGGTCCGGTGCCGGAATGGGAAAGTGTTGCCATATGAGGACAGTCAATGTACGAGAATCGGCCTACCCGATACATCATCTCACTATAATTCCTTACCTGTTAGGAACTTATACCGATCGCGGGCCAGGCAGGGCCATCGAAACCGTTGCCATTCGGCGACAACCGTTTCGATGTAAACAATGATGTCCGGTGATTGCCGGTGGAACCAGGGGGTGGATTACTGTGTGGCCACGACCAGCATTACCGCGCCCTGCACCCGTTCTGCCAGGTCTGCCAGGCCGGCCGGGGTGACCGGTAGAGGATGTGCCGGGATCTCGGCAGGCGGCAGTGATTGCAATGCGGCGTGGATCTTTTCTGCCTTGACCGCATAACTCAGGCCGGGCTGTGGTTGCGATGTGCCGGACTGATCGCCCAGCATGGCGGCCATGATACCGACCACTTCTCCATTCATGTTGAGCAGCGGTCCTCCGCTGTTGCCGGGTTGTATCTGCACAGAGGTCTGGTAACTGGCCGGATCATCGCGATAGCCATTGACGGCGCTGATGATGCCGATAGAGAGCTTCGGCGTGCGGCCGAGAATATCGACACGCGGAAAGCCCAGGGTAAAAACATCGATACCGGCACGTGCATCCCCGGGTGCAAGCGCCAGGGCCGGCGGTAATGCCTGTGTCCCTTCGATGCGCAATAAGGCGATATCGTTGTGCACATCACGCAGGACGACCTGGGCCTGGTAGCGTTTACCGGTGGTATCGTACAGGGCAACCACGGGTACGTCGGTGACGACATGTTCGCTGGTCACGACATAGCCGCCGGCAACGGCCCAGCCCGTGCCAGTCGATGCACCGTCCAGATCATCCAGGAATTCATGTCGGTCAGCTTGTGTCGACTCGAGGCTGGCAGGCATGTGCAAGCCGGTTTCAAGCAGATCACGTGCTGCCTGCAAACCCTGTGCAGCGGCCCGTTCCAGCCAGCTGCTTGCCAGCTGCGTATCCTGCTCAACACCCTGGCCGTCGCGATACATGAGACCCAGGTTGAACTGGGCAGCCGCGAGACCGTTTTCCGCAGACTGGCGGTACCAGTAAACCGCCTGATCGGTGTCGACCGCCAGACCCCGTCCGGTGTCGTACATCAGGCCGATATTCAGCTGTGCGTTCGGATCACCCTGCTTGGCCAATGGCAGCCAGTAGTCGAGTGCCGTGTGGTATTCACCTGATTCAAAGGCATCCCAGCCGCGCGTGAAGGGATCCACTGACAGGCGTGGGTCGGCCAGTAATGCAAATGACAACACTGCAAGCACAGCACCGCAGCAGCCTGCCAGCGTGCGCGCTGGAGATTTGTGGGTCGCTGTATTCGCCAGGTCCATTGCCATACCCCGCCGTATCTTGGAGATCGGTGTAACAAGCTTAGCGGCCACCGGCGGGTGGGTCTTTAATCGTGGAAACCCGTCACGGCCGCCTGCCCTGCAGAGTCTGGTGTTGGGGACATGCGCCCTGATAGCGTGTCTTGCCCGGGTATCCTGATTGTGTGCAGCCTGTCAATTTGATCAAACACAGCCGTTTGTATCACCATTCCACGACGGCAGGTTGCAGCCGGGCGCCGAAAGGTACAATCGCGTGGCCACATGGCCGATACTCCCCTTTCCGCAACCACACCAGAATTGCGCCCATGCCACCCCTGCCTGATCACCATGCCCTGGCCGTCCTTGGTTTGACCCTGGTCGCCCTGTTCCTGTTTACGCGCGAGCGCATACCGCTGGAGACATCCAGCCTTGCCGTGCTGGTCGCCCTGACGACCGGCTTTGAATTGTTCCCCTATCAGGACGGGGCCGAGGTTCTGCATGCTGTCGATTTTTTCTCCGGCTTTGGCCACGAGGCCCTGGTCGCCGTCTGCGGCCTGATGATCGTCGGACATGGCCTGGTGCGCACTGGCGCCCTGGAACCGCTCGGGCGGGTACTGGCGCGCCTGTGGTCGCACAGTCCGCAGCTCTCGCTGCTTATCACCCTGCTGGTTGCCGGGCTGTTGAGCGCCTTCGTCAACAACACGCCGATTGTGGTGCTGCTGTTGCCGATCCTCGTCAGCGTCTCGCTGCGCACCGGTACCAGTGCTGCAGGCATTCTCATGCCCATGGGTCTGTCGACGCTGGTTGGTGGCATGGCGACGACAATCGGGACATCCACCAACCTGCTGGTGGTCGGTGTTGCCGCTGATCTCGGCCTGCGACGCTTCGACATGTTCGACTTTTTTGTGCCGGCCATGCTGGCCGGCAGCCTCGGCATTCTCTACCTCTGGCTGATTGCGCCACGCATCCTGCCCGAGCGTGAGCCCGTCTTGACCGATACCTCGCCACGCATTTTCACGGCGCAGCTCAACATCCCCGCCGACAGCTTTGCCGAGGGCCGGCCGCTGGCCGAGCTGCGCAAGAAAACCGGTGACGCCATGCGGGTAAAGCGCATCCAGCGTGGTAGCAGTGTGCTGTTGCCATTACCGGACATCCTGATACAGGCGGGCGACCAGCTGCACCTCGAAGATACGCCGGCACAACTCAAGGAATTCGAGCAGGTGCTGGGTGCGACCCTCTACTCCGGCGAAGTGGCCGTCGACGAGGAACACCCACTGGAGGCAAAGGACCAGCAACTCGCGGAGATCGTTGTCGTGCAGGGTTCGCCCCTGGTCAACCGGACCCTTAACAATAGCCGCTTTACCGATCGCTACCAGCTGGCCACACTGGCGCTGCACAAGGCCGGCAGCACGGTGCAGACCCTGCGTGAAAATATCGGTGATATCCGCCTGCGTGTCGGTGACATCCTGCTGGTCCAGGGCGCCCGCGAGCAACTGACCGGCATCAAGCGCGAGGGTGACCTGCTGGTCCTCGATGCCACCGAGGACCTGCCGTTTACCGACAAGGCCCCCGTGGCCCTGCTGATCATGGCCCTGGTCATTGCCAGCGCGGCGACCGGTCTGCTGCCGATTGCGGTCAGCGCCGTCGCCGGGGCCTT
This sequence comes from Gammaproteobacteria bacterium, assembly GCA_049665685.1. Classification (GTDB taxonomy): domain Bacteria; phylum Pseudomonadota; class Gammaproteobacteria; order UBA9214; family UBA9214; genus UBA9214. Next base: position 21,574 of record JBATGJ010000162.1, on the reverse strand, counting down.
GCTGATGCTGCTGACCGGCGGGCTGGCCTGGCGCGATATCGGCAACGCGCTCAGTACCTCGGTCATCATGATCGTCGTCGTCAGCCTGGCACTCGGCATGGCACTGACCCGGACGGGCGCCACGGATTACCTCGCCGACCTGTACCTGGCACTGACGAGCGGGCTGGCGCCGCATTTCATCCTCAGCGGCCTGATGCTGCTGATGGCATTACTGACCAACGTCATCTCGAATAATGCCGCCGCCGTCATCGGCACACCGGTCGCGATCTCGATCGCCAAAGGACTCGGCCTGCCGCCCGAGGCCTTTGTACTGGCCGTGCTGTTCGGCGCCAACATGAGCTATGCCACACCCATGGCCTACAAGACCAACCTGCTGGTGATGAATGCCGGTGGTTACAGCTTCAGTGATTTCGTGCGTGTCGGCCTGCCGTTGACGGCCATTATGTGGCTGGCACTCAGCTGGCTGTTGCCACGTCTGTATGGCTTTTAATCGCAAACAGCGACCCGGTCAGGGAATCCCGTCTACACCTCTAGCGGTGCCTCCTGGATCAGCACCCGCGTACCGGCCGGCACCCGGTCGAACAGTTCGATCACTTCGGCATTGTGCATCTTCACGCAACCGTGGGACGAGGGTACGCCCATGGCATCCTCATCGGGACAGCCGTGGATATAAATGTAACGACGCATGGAATCGACGTTCCCGAAGCGGTTCCTGCCGGGCTCCAGCCCGCACAGCCAGAGGATGCGGGTGAGTATCCAGTCGCGTTGCGGGTGTGCGACTTTGAGTTCGGGCGAGTAGATCTCGCCGGTCGGGCGTCGTCCCCTGAATACCGTGCCAGGCAGACACCCCGCACCGATACGTGCACGTACCCGGTGCGCGCCGCGTGGCGTGCACTCGCTGTGCATGATCTCACCCGGACCGTTGGCGGCCGTGGCCACCGCCGCATCCAAAATGACCCGGTTTGTATCCAGCAATTGCAGACGCTGTTCGTCAATACTGATTCTGATCAGGAGCTCGCCGGTTTTCATGCGGCGATTATAATCGTCGGCTCAAATCCTTGCCTGACATTTGTTTTATTTGATGCGGGAACGCCTTGCAGGGCCGGCCCCGGCCTCACCTTCTCCATGCCTCCCGCAGCACTCGTATATCCATGTACATCGCGCGCAGCCAGAAACCAGGCCTGCGCGGTGCTCCTACAGGTTATTTTTATGTACATCGATCAGTCGGTCATAGTTGCCGTCGGGCGACAAGCGGTAACCACTGACGCCATCCCGCACAGCAACGACATGATCCTCGTACCAGAGGGGGACATACGGCAGCTGTTCCAGCAGGCGTGCCTGCAGTGCATGCCAGGATGCTGCCTGGCTATCCAGCGTCTCGCCCTGCTCCGCCTCGGCGAGCAGACGGTCGGTCAGGCCGTCGGTGAAGCGGCCACGATTGGCACCGCCCGGCGGCAGGGAACCACTGTGAAAGGCATAACGAAAGATATCCGGCGTCTTGATGCCGACCCACATCAGGCTGTACATCTGGAAGCGGCCGGCCTTGATATCGCCGAAAAACGTGCCCCAGTCATAGCTCTGCAGGGTAATGCGGATGCCGACCTCGGCCAGTTGCTGTTGCAGGATGGTCGCGATACGCACCCGAACCGGATCGGTTGAGGTCTTGTAGTCAAGCATGAGCGGATTATCCTGATCAAAACCCGCCGCGTGCAGGAATTGCCGTGATTTGCCGGGATCGTATTCCACTGGTGCGAGTGCCGGGTTTCCTGCCCAGTGTTCCGGCGGCAGCATGGCTGCCGCCGTGCGCGCCGCACCCCCGAGAACATGCTCGATGATGGCTGCACGGTCGATGGCATGCGCGATGGCACGCCGGACCGCCAGCTTGCCCATCGCCGGATCCTGCAGGTTGAAACCGAGGTAGGCAAAGTTGCTGCCGGTACCGGATTGCACCGTGATACCCGGCCGCTTACGCAGGTAATCCAGCAGTTCGGCCGGCAGGTCGTTTTGCAATAGATCAATCTCACCGCGCAACAGTTTCAGTACGCGAACTGTCGGGTCGCCTATGTGCTGGAATTCGAATACCTGGTCGTCACTGTTGCGTACCAGTCGCAGGCGACCCGGCTCCGGCCAGCCGGCGATGCGAAAGGGGCCGCTGCCAAGCGGTGCCTCGTGAAAAGGGTGCCTGGCCTCAATACCTGCTGCCGGCAGGATGCCGATGACGGCAAAGCCGGGAAACACCGGATCGGGGCGCTCGAGATAAAAATCGAGCGTATCGGCATCCAGCACCTCGATCCGCTGGATCAGCTGCAGCGTGCCGGCATGTGGCGAGGTGCTGCCGGGTTCGAGTATTGAACGATAGGTTGCGGCTACATCGTGCGCCGTGACGGGGCTGCCATCATGGAAATCGGGGCGCGGACGTTGCAGGTAAAAGCGGTAGTGGCGGGGTGCAAGCCGCTCCCAGGTCGCCAGTGACGGTACCGGGCGCACCTGCTCATCAAAGTCGACCAGCCGCTGGTAAAGCAGGCGGTTGATACGTGCCGAGGTGGCATCGGTGGCATAGCGGGGATCGAGGTTGGCGGGTGTGCCGGCAAGACCGAAGCGGATGATATCGTCTGCCGGTTGCGCACAGGCCGACAGTGCCAGCATGTACACCAGTACGAGTCCCAGGGGGACGCTCCATGCCGTGCCGCGCAACGGCGCTAGGAGGTCCGCCCGCACGTCCGCGCCAGTGGCCGCACCTGGCCGAGTTCCGTTTTCAGACGCACCCGCAAACGCCGGAAGGTGTCGGCCGGCAGCATATCCGGCAGGATGAAGAGGCTGCGATGCCGTGCACCTGTGTGGTAGTAAATAATCACCAGCCATGGCATGACAAAGGCCCGCGGTGCGAGCGTGCAGGCTACTGCCGCACCGTCGCCGTCCACGACTTCGCAGTCACTGCCTCCCTTCCAGACAAATGTTATGACCGGCGACCGACGGCGACTGACATGCCGCAACCAGTGCCACCACAGGCTGGCCGCTGCTGCCAGCATGCCGGCGGCCTGCCCCCAGAGCGGCAGTGACGCCAATGGCAGGACCGTCACGCCACTGGCATGCAGTGCCAGCAGCCAGGTCGCCGCCTGGCGGGAGGCTTGCAGGTCAATGCGCAGCGGTGTCGCGTATTGCGCGTACAAGTCGTGCCACGTCGCCGTCGGCAGGCGCCATGCGCCCCATCAGCAGCTCGAGCAATACCGCATCGGGGTATTCCAGCAGGGCGTTGAAGGTCTGCCGGTCGCTTTCGTCGAGGGCGGCATAGCCCTGTACCAGGAAGCCACCCAGCAATTCGTCGAGTTCGCGCATGCCACGCCGGCACTGCCAGGCGGTGCGCTTGATCGTGACATGATCCGCTTCACCGGGTGTATTCATATCGAGCGCTTGATCATCAGTTCCTTGATACGACCGATTGCGCGGGTCGGATTGAGTCCCTTCGGGCAGGCCTCCACGCAATTCATGATGGTGTGGCAGCGAAACAGCTTGAACGGGCCGGCGAGGTTGGCGAGACGCTCATCGGTGGCCTGGTCGCGGCTGTCGGCCAGGAAGCGCCATGACTGCAACAGCGCCGCCGGCCCGAGGAACTTGTCCGGATTCCACCAGAACGACGGACAGGATGTCGAACAGCAGCCGCACAGGATACACTCGTACAGACCATCCAGCTGTTCACGCTCGGCCGGTGACTGCCGGCGCTCGACTTCCGGCTCCGGATCCTTGTTGATGAGAAACGGATCCACTGCCCGGTATTGATGATAAAACTGCTGCATGTCGACGATCAGGTCGCGGACCACCGGCAGGCCGGGCATCGGCCGGATGTCGATCGGCGTCTGCAGGGAAAACAGTGGTGTAATGCAGGCAAGCAGGTTGCGGCCGTTGACGTTCATGCCGTCTGAACCGCAGACGCCCTCCCCGCACGAACGCCGGAAGCCGAGGGTCTCGTCCTGCGCCTTGAGCAGTAACAGGGCATCCAGCAGCATCATCTCCCGGTCGAGACTGTCATCCTCCAGAAAATACTCCTGGATGTGTGGTGGCCGGTCAGTCTCCGGGTTAAATCGATAGATGGTGAATTTCATGAGCGACTGTCATCCGTTCAGTAGGTGCGTGCCTTGGGCGGGAAGGAATCCACTGTCAGCGGTTTGGTCCGGACCGGCTTGTAGTCAACGGTACGGTCATGCCGGTGGTACAGGCTGTGGCGCAACCAGTTGACGTCATCCCGTTCAGGGAAATCGATGCGTGAATGCGCACCCCTGCTTTCCCGGCGTTTCCAGGCGGACATGATGGTCGCCACCGAAACATCGACGAGGTTTTCCAGTTCCAGCGCCTCGATACGCGCCGTATTGAACACGCGGCTGTGATCACGCAGCCGAATGTCTTTCATGCGTTGTTCCAGCAACAGCACCTTGTCCACGCCTTCTTTTAATACCTCCTCGGTACGGAAGACGCCACAGTGTTCCTCCATGGTGCGGGTCAGTTCCTGGCGTATGCTATCGACGGATTCACCCTCGCCCTGCTGATCCCAGCGTGCCAGGCGCTGCAATACCGGCTCCAGCGCCTGGTCGCGCAACGGCCGGTGGTACTTGTTGTCGGCCAGGAACTCGATGATCTGGTTGCCGGCTGCCCGGCCGAAGACGATGATGTCGAGCAGGGAATTGCCACCCAGGCGATTGCCGCCATGCACCGACACACAGGCGCACTCCCCGGCGGCATACAGGCCCGGTATCGGCTCTTCCGGGCCCTGCTCGATCGGCGCGACCACCTCGCCAAAGCGGTTGGTGGGGATACCACCCATGGTGTAATGCGCCGTCGGGAACACCGGCACCGGTGCTTCACACATGTCGACACCGGCAAACGTGAGGGCGCTGTCACGAATGGCCGGCAGCCGCTTTTTGATCAGGTCGGCGTCGAGGTGGTGCATCTGCAGCATGACATGGTCGCGCCCGGGTCCACAGCCGCGTCCCTCGCGAATCTCGGTCACGATGGCGCGACTGACCACATCGCGGCTGGCCAGGTCCTTGGCGTTGGGCGCGTAACGCTCCATGAAGCGTTCACCCTCGCTGTTGACCAGATAACCACCTTCGCCGCGCGCGCCTTCACTGAGCAACATGCCCTTGCCGGCGATCCCGGTTGGATGAAACTGGACAAATTCCATGTCCTGCAGTGGTACACCGGCGCGCAACGCCATGGCCATGCCGTCGCCGGTATTGATCAGTGCATTGGTATTGGTGCGGAAGATCTGCCCTGCACCACCGGTCGCCAGCAGGGTGGTCTTGGCCTCGATGATCAGCATTCCGCCGGTAGCAATGTCGAGCACCAGTGCACCCAGGACCTGGCCGTCGGTAGCGTGCAGCAGATCGATGGCGAAGAACTCGTCGAAGAAGTGGGTTCGGGCACGGATATTCTGCTGGTAGAGCGAGTGCAGGATGGCATGACCGGTCCTGTCGGCCGCGGCACAGGTGCGCGCCGCCTGCTCTCCGCCGAAGTGCATGCTCTGTCCGCCGAACTGGCGCTGGTAGATGCGGCCATCATCCTGCCGTGAAAACGGCACACCGAAATGTTCGAGTTCATACACGGCCTTGGGTGCGGCCCTGCACATGTATTCAATGGCGTCCTGGTCACCAAGATAATCGCTGCCCTTGACGGTATCAAACATGTGCCAGTGCCAGTGATCCGGACGCACATTGGCCAGTGCCGCATTGACTCCGCCCTGGGCAGCCACCGTATGCGAGCGCGTCGGGAATACCTTGGAAACGACCGCGACGTGTGCATCACCCCGTGACAACTGCAATGCCGCGCGCAGACCGCCCCCGCCGGCGCCGATGATCAGGGTGTCGAATTTGCGCCGCGGGATATCCATGGCTAAACGCTGACCAGTATCAGCACGCGAACAGCCCAGAAACCGCAGGCAATCAACAGAAACGCAATCAGTGTCAGTATCAGCATGCGCAGACCAAGGTGATGAAGGTAGTCGAGCACGATGTCCCGCAGACCCACCCAGCCATGCACCAGCAGGGCGAGGATGAAACCGGCGAAGGCGATCGCGACCAGTGGCTCTGCAACCCACGCGCGCCACGCCGCATAATCCGGATGCGGATGCAGGTAGAAATGCAGCAGCAGGTAGATGAAAAAGCCGGCCAGGTAAACTGCGCTGATGCGTTGCAGCAGCCAGGCCCGCAAGCCGTCGGTGGATCCGCTCACAGCACCCACCACAGGTAGAGCAATGCGCAGACAAGACCGGCGATATTCACCAGCCAGGCACTGGCACGTGCCCGCGGGCGCGTGACACCCTGCTCGATATCAATCAGCAAGAAACGAATACCCGAGAACAGGTGATGGCACAGGGACCAGGCAATAAGTACCGACCCAAGCCGGACAAATCCGTTAGCCAGCCAGTCGACGGCAGCGGCAAATCCATCCGGACCGCGCAGGGAAAGATCCAGCAGGTAGACAAGAAACGGAAAGGATAAAAACAGCAAAACACCGGAAATACGGTGTGCAATCGAGGTCACTGCACCAACCGGAAAGCGTATCCGGAAGAGATTCAGGTAAACTGGCGCAGATCGCTGTTCAGTCATTGGGTGATTTCGCAGATGACGGCTTTATACCATCGGCCGGAATCAAACACCAGCCGTTTTCTGTGACCCTGACACGGCTGACAGGTTCCGGCGCTTGCTCTAGAATTGATTACCTGTTTAGCTGACGTTATTGCAATGAAAGTCGACTGGAAAAACTTCCTCGTGGATGCGGGTGCCGAGATGGACGGCGACACTGTCAGTGATTTCGGCAACCCGGAACGCGAGGCGCGTGCCGCGCTGGGCGGCACCGTGTTCGCCAACCTGGGTTTTATGGGCGTCATCGCAGTCCACGGTGACGACGCGGGCAGTTTTTTGCAGTCCCAGCTGAGCAACGACATTCGCAGCGTGGCTGAAAACGCCAGCCAGTTAAGCGCCTTTTGCACACCCAAGGGACGCATCCTCGGCCTGCTGCGTATTTTTCATACCGGTGACACCTATTACCTGCGCCTGCCACTGGATGCGCTGGATGGCGTGCTGGATCGTTTGCGTATGTACGTGCTGCGGGCGGACGTCACGCTCGAGGATGCCACAGAGAATTTCCTGCGTATCGGCATATCCGGCGAGCAGGCACCCGCCTACCTGTCAGCGGCCGGGCTTGCGGTGCCGGAGACGCTTGATGCCGTGATCACTGCCGGCAACAGCACGGTTATTCGCGTCCCTGGCAATACGCCGCGCTTCGAGCTGTACCTGACTTCGCTGGAGTCGGCAAAGTCCATCTGGAATGCCGTCGATGTGCATGCGGCGCCGGTGGGTGAGCCGGTCTGGCGCCTGCTCGAGATCCAGGCAGGTATCCCCAACGTCTTTGCCGCCACGGCTGAATTATTCGTGCCGCAGATGATCAATCTGCAACTGATCAACGGTGTGAACTTCCAAAAGGGCTGTTACCCGGGCCAGGAAATCGTTGCCCGGATGCAATACCTGGGCACGCTCAAACGCCGCATGTACCTGGGTCATATCGACCGGGACGAACCCGCCGTCCCCGGCGACACGTTATTCGCTGCCGCAGACACACAACAGGCTGCCGGGCGGATCGTGGATGCGCAGGCGCACCCGAACGGCGGTCAGCTGGCCCTGGCGGTCCTGCAGATCAGCGCGGCAGAAAGCGGCGGGCTGCACCTCGACTCAGCCACCGGTGCAGCGTTCAAGCTGCTGACCCTGCCCTACCCGTTTGAGTCACCCGCGGAGAGTGATTAACAGCCAGGGGCGAACTCCGGGATGATTGTGCGGTCTTATCGAATAACCCCGATTACCTGACCTTTACGGAGCGAGGATCATCATGACACGCACCCGCCTGCTTGCAGTGGCTGCACTGGCTAGCACCTTTACCGCGACACTGTTTAATGCGGCCATATCCGCCGGGCCGGATCCTGCCGGCGAACCACCGGCGCTCTCGGACAGCCGTTATCAAAAACCGTCCGATGAAGAATTGCGCGCACGCCTGACACCCTTGCAGTTTAAGGTGACGCAACATGAGGCCACCGAACGCGCCTTCGACAACGAATACTGGGACAATAAAAAAGAAGGTATCTATGTCGATATTGTCTCCGGTGAACCGCTGTTCAGTTCGCAAGACAAGTTCAAATCCGGAACGGGCTGGCCCAGTTTTACGCGCCCCATCCAGTCGAATGCAATCGCCGAACATACGGACACCCGCTTTTTCATGAAACGCACCGAACTGAAAAGCAAGATTGCACAGTCCCACCTGGGCCACGTCTTCAACGACGGGCCGCAGCCGACCGGCTTGCGTTACTGCATCAATTCGGCCTCCCTGCGCTTCATCCCGAAGGATGACCTGGAGAAGGAAGGCTACGGGGAATTTCTCAGCTTATTCGAGTAGGGGCGCCTGGCAGGCGCTCCTGCAGAAAACATTTGCCGTTACGGTTCCAGTAACTGCGTCAGCACATCACCACAGCCGCGGTAGCCTTCACCGTCGAATGAAATCAGGATCGTGACTTCATGTGACTTGCCGGTCGCGCTGTCGATGCAGGCATTGCTCATGACGAGCACACTCATGGCGTGTGACTCGTCGAGCACGCGATAGACATGCGTCTTGCTGTCACGGTAGAGACTCGGGCCGAGTGCAGCGTACCGATAGCTGGCCGCTTCGCCCTGCTGCGTGAAATCAATGCGATTGCCGGTTTCCATAATCTCGAGCTGCCAGTCGGGTCGGTTCCCGCTGGCCTTGATCTTGATATCCTGGCCTGCGCTGGCTGAGAGGGGTGCCACCAGCATGCCGGCGGCAAGCAGCGCCGGCAGTGACGTGATTCGAATCGGCATACCTGCCCCTCCTCTGTTAAGCGTAAACGGCCCGTGCCGCAGCAACGGCCACGCCGGACTCGATCGGGGCCCGCATACTGCTGAGTACCGCATCCAGCGCACCCAGGCAGAACAGCACATTGGTCTCGTTACTGGCAAATCCCATGAGCCCCACCCGCCAGATCTTGCCGGCCATGGCACCCAGTCCGGCACCGATTTCCAGATTGTAGCTGGATAGCAGCGCCGATCGCACGGCCGCCTCGTCCACACCCTCGGGTATCGATACCGCATTCAGTTGTGGCAGACGTTCGTCTTCGGGTACCACGAACTCGAGCCCCATCGCCTCAAAACCGGCGCGCAGGGCCTCATGGTTTTTCCGGTGACGTGCCCAGGAATTCTCGATGCCCTCTTCCTGCAGAATGACCAGTGCCTCATGCAGCCCGTACAGGGTATTGACCGGTGCGGTGTGGTGGTAGGTGCGCTTCCCGCCGCTGCCCCAGTAGCCGAGCACCAGGTTGAGATCGAGGAACCAGCTCTGAACCCGGGTCTTGCGTGAGGTAACCACATCAACGGCCTTCTTGCTGAAGGTCACCGGTGACAAACCGGGCACACAGGACAGGCATTTTTGTGTACCTGAATACACGGCGTCGAGCTGCCATTCATCCACCAGCAGCGGGGAACCGGCCAGCGAGGTCACGGTATCGGCAATCACCAGGCAATCATTGGCGCGTGCCAGTTCAGCCAGTGTCTTTGCATCGGAAATTGCACCCGTGGAAGTCTCGGCATGTACGAAGGCCAGCATCTTCGCATCCGGGTTGGCCTTGAGCGCGGCCTCGACCTTCTCGGGGTCCACTGCCCGGCCCCAGTCGTCCTGGACCATGACGGCGGTGCCGCCGCTGCGCTCGACATTCTCTTTCATGCGCCCGCCAAATACCCCGTTCTGGCAAACGATGACCTTGTCGCCCGGTTCGACCAGGTTGACGAAACACATTTCCATACCGGCCGAACCCGGTGCAGACACCGGCATAGTCAGTTCATTCTCGGTACGAAAGGCATAACGCAGCATACCTTTCATTTCATCCATCAGCGCAACGAATACCGGATCAAGATGGCCAACGGTGGGACGTGACATGGCCTCGAGGATGCGTGGATTGACGTCCGAGGGTCCCGGACCCATCAGCGTGCGAACAGGGGGATGAAAGGACTGGATGCTCATGCGTTGGCCTCTTGTTCGGGTATGAAGAAAATCAGGGTGAAAAAATCAAAGCGCGAATTCTAGCACTTTCGCATCACCCTGCTGAAAGCTGCAGAGTAAAAAGATTCCCCACCACAGAGGACACAGAGTACACAGAGAAAACAGGTTTCAATTCAAGACAGTTGGGCTTATGCGTTTAGCAGGTAAATTTATATAGAATAATAATCACATAAATTACTTATGCTTATGTATCATTTACAGAATATACGTTAATAACTTTTCTTCCGCTCTGTGTTCTCTGTGGTGGAGTTTATCGATACAGAAAACAGTGCACCGGGTGATCTTCACTGCCGTAATTGTCCGGATAGGCCTCCCGGCACTGTGGCATCGCCTCCGGGCAACGCGGGTGGAAGTGACAGCCGGTGGGTGGCGTGGCCGGTGACGGCATATCGCCTTCCAGGCGTATGACCTCGCGCTGCCTATCCGGGTCGGCGGTCGGCACCGCCGACAGCAAGGCGCGGGTGTACGGGTGTTGCGGCTGTTCCAGTACCGCCTCTACCGGCCCTTCCTCGACAATCCGGCCCAGATACATGACGGCCACGCGATCCGCCAGGTAGGACACCACCGACAGATTATGCGTGATGAAGAGGTATGACAGACCCAGCCTGTTCTGCAGCTCCTTGAGCAGATTGAGTATCTGTGCCTGCACGGAGACATCCAGTGCACTGGTGGGTTCATCGCAGATCACCAGTTGCGGATCGACCGCCAGGGCACGGGCGATGCAGATGCGTTGACGCTGCCCGCCGGAGAACTCGTGTGGATAACGGCGTGTATGCTCCGCTGACAGGCCAACCTGGTCGAACAGTTGCATCACCCGGTTGCGCCGTTCCTCGCGGGTCTTGCCAATGCCCTGCGCCAGCATGCCCTCCTCGACAATATCGCCCACCATCATGCGCGGATTCATGGATGAGTAGGGGTCCTGAAAGATGAACTGGAAATCGGAGCGCCGCTTGCGCAGGGCCTCGCCCCGCAGTTCCGTCAGTTCGCTGGATGCAAAGCGCACACTGCCGGCCGTCGGGCGGATCAGCTGCAGGATGCCCTTGCCAACGGTTGTCTTGCCGCAGCCGGATTCACCTACCAGTGCCTGCGTGCAGCCCCGCGGAATAGTCATCGATACACCGTCGACCGCATAGACATGGCCGACTACGCGCCTGAATACGCCCTTGTGAATCGGAAAGTGTACCTGCAGACCGGAGACGGCCAGCAGTGCATCCCGAGGCTGGTGCTGGCGCGCGGTAACGGCCACAGCGGCCTGCCCGGCTGCAGTGATGGCAGGCGCCACAATGGAGGTATCAAGGCGGTGACAGCGTGCGTGGTGATGTGTATCGACCGCATTCCATCCGGGCAGGCGTGTCTGACACAGGTCCCACGCCACCGCACAGCGCTCGGCAAAGCGGCAACCGCTAAAGTCACGATTCAGCGGCGGGACGTTGCCCGGAATAGTGTCCAGTGCCTGGTCGCGCTTGTGCACATCCGGCAGTGACTGGAACAGCTTGCGACTGTAAGGATGGCTGGCCTGGGCGAAAAAGCGGTCGCGGTTCGCCTCCTCCACCAGCTGACCGGCATACATGACCGCGACCCGGTCCGCCATCCCGGCAACGATGCCCAGGTCGTGGGTAATCAGCAGGATGGCCATATGGCGCTCCTGCTGCAGCTTCTGTAACAGGTCGAGCACCTGCGACTGGATGGTCACGTCCAGCGCGGTGGTCGGCTCATCGGCGATCAGCAGGTCGGGTTCACCGGCCAGGGCGATGGAAATCACGACGCGCTGCTTCATGCCGCCCGACAACTGGTGCGGGTATTCGCGAAAACGTCGCCGCGCATCGGGTATGCCGACCGCATCGAGCAGCTCCAGCACACGGTCCTGCAGCGCGCGTCCCCGCATGCCATGATGCTGGCGCAGCACTTCACCGATCTGATCGCCGACCGTGAGGACCGGATTCAGCGATGACATCGGTTCCTGGAAGATCATCGATATCCGCCGTCCGCGGATCGCGCGCATGCCCGCCTCCGGTAACGCGGTCAGTTCCTTGTCGCCAAGCCAGATATGTCCTGCGGTGATGCGCCCGGTCGGAAACGGCAACAGGCGCAGTATGGACAGTGCCGTCATCGACTTGCCGCACCCCGACTCGCCAAGCAGGGCATAGGTCTCGCCACGCCGGATTTCGAAGCTGACCCCGTCGACCGGGCGTATGGCGGCCTCACCCTGCCCCAGCCGCACACTGACATTCTCCAGCCTGAGCAAGGCATCGCTCATGATTCATGTCCCCGCTGGCCAGCCGTGCGCGGATCGAAGGCATCGCGCACGGCGTCCGAAAACAGGTTGGCCGCGAGTACCAGCGTGAACATGAACAGGAACGCCGATAGCAATGACCACCAGACGATCGGCTCGCGCGCCATCTCCAGCCGGGCGCCGTTAATCATGTTCCCCCAGCTGTTCATGCTCGGATCGACACCGACACCGACATAAGACAGGACGGCCTCGGCCAGGACCAGTCCGCTGAAATCCAGCACCACGGTGATCAGGACGATGTGCATAACGTTGGGCAGGATATGCCGCGTCATGATGCGGCCATGTGAAACGCCGAACGATACCGCGGCCTCGATGTATTCGGACTCGCGCAGTTTCAACGACTCGCCGCGCAGCAGCCGGCACAGCCCGGTCCAGCTGGTGATGCCCAGTATAATGCAGAGAAACAGCAGGCGGATATCCGAGCGTTCCAGCGTCGTTTCGAACAATTCCGGGTGATTGGCGATATACACCTGCAGCATGAGGATGGCCGCGGCAATCAGCAGGACATGCGGAATCGAATTCAGGGTCGTATAGATATACTGCACGACATCATCGATCCAGCCGCGGGCATAACCGGCCAGGATACCCATGAAGATGGCGAACGGCAGCATGACCAGGGTGGTCAGGGTGCCAATCATGAGGCCCGTGCGGATGCTCTTGAGTGAAAGGTAGAGGACATCCTTGCCGACCTTGTCGGTACCCAGCACGTGGTAGACCGATGCCAGATTGATGGCCAGGAAGATCAGTACCAGCAACAGCGTCAGGGTCAGCAACACGATATGCCAGGGAATATCGGTGCGCCGCGAGAGTATTTGCCGCAGCATATCCACAACGGTACAGCGGTGCCGGCGGGCCAGCAGCAGCGCAAGCAGCAGGGTCATTACTGCACCGGCCAGCACCGCCTGCAGCAGCGACAGGCCGATGCGCTGCGTGATATCCGCTGCCTTGTGTTCCAGCCTGTCGCCCAGATGGCGGCCGCCATATTCAAGGCGCGGGTAGATGCGCGCCTGGCCACCGTCAGGCAGGTCGACGTTTTCCTTGATATAGAGATGCGTGGCGAAGGGTGCCGAGTAACTCTTTTCTTCGCGCGTGCGTAACGGTTCCGTCAGGATGTCCAGCACGCTCAGCACCTCGATGGCGTAGTGCGTCTCTGCAGACGTGCCTTTCGATTCGAGCGGCAGGCGATAATGCAGCGAATCGAGCAGACCAATCAGGATAAAGGCAGCCAGTATTACCACCGACGCCGCCGCAATGCGACCCTGGAAGATGCGCTGCCAGGGTCGCCGGATATGCGGCTTGCGGCGTGCATACAGGACAAAGATGACCACCAGGAGGGTCAACAGAAACAGCAGCGCATCCGTCCACAGTATGACCGGCATGATCATGACAGCCTCACCCTGGGATCGACGATGGTATAGGTGATATCCACCAGGATCAGTCCGATGATGTACAGCACCGTACCCAGGAACACCATGGCACGGACGATGGCGAAATCCTGGTTGCGGATAGCGTCAATCGTATAACTGCCGAGCCCGGGGATGGCGAAAAATGACTCGGTCAGGAGACTGCCCATGAACAACAGCGGCAGGACCACCACCACGCCGGTCACGATCGGGATCAGTGCATTGCGCAGGATATGCCGGAACTGCACCAGCAATTCGGACAGTCCCTTGGCACGCGCCGTCCGCACATAGTCCTTGGAAGCTTCCTCGAGAAAGAAGGTGCGGTACCAGCGTGATCCCGAACCGATACCGCTGACCACGCCGATCAGCACCGGTAACACCAGGTAGCGGATCATGTCGGGACCGACGTCATATCCGGATATGGGCATCAGGCGGAACAGCTTGGCAAGCAGATACTGTCCGCCGATGATGTAAAACATGCCTGAAATGGACATCAGGATGACACACAGGATGACCCCGGACACATCCACATAGGTGCCGCGGAAGAACGCCATCAGCAGCGCGAAGGTGATGTTGACCAGCAGACCCAGCAGCAGGGCGGGCACGGCAATGGCCAGGCTGGGCAGCATGCGCTGGCGGATGTCATGCCCGATATCGCGGCCCTCGTCCGAATAACCGAAATCAAATGCGAACAGCCGTACCGACTTGTCGAAGAAAATCGTTTCGGTGAAGCGCTCCGCACCGCTGGTGCCCCGGTTCAGCAGCAACGGCTTGTCATAACCGTGGCTGGCCTTCCACTTTTCGATGGCCTCGGGCGTGACGCGCTTCTGGCCAAGATGCATGCGTGCCATGTCATCGGGCGTATTCACCACGAAGAACAGGTAGAAGGTCAGCACGTTCACCCCGATCAGGATCGGGATGGCATAGGCCACGCGTCGAACGATATAGGCAAACATCAGCGTTCTGCCCCGAATGCCGACATCCGCTGTTGCCGGCGATAGGCAAAAAAGGCCGGCAATATCACCAGCAGGACCAGCACCAGCAGCACAATCACGGGCCATAGCACCGGCCTGTTCCACTCGGCCTGTTTTGCCAGCCGCTCTGCGGGCTCGATACGGCGGTACTTGAGCGAGTTGTTGGCCATAAGATTGGGTTTCGAATTCCGGTACCAGCTGTGATGCAGTGCAAACTGCTTGGGAATGAATCCCCACACCCAGGGTGCATCGTAACGCGCAATATCGATCATCTGCCTGATCAGACTCGCGCGCTGTGGTCCGTTCTCCATGTTTTTCATCTGTTCAAACAGGCGGTCGAATTCAGCATTTTGGTAGTTGGCTGCATTTTCGCCATTCTGGCCAACCTTGCTGTTCGGGCCGTACAGCAAAAACAGGAAATTTTCCGGGTCGGGGTAATCGGCATTCCACCCCCACTGGAAAATCTGTGCCGTACCCTTGCGCATCTTGTCCTGGAAACGATTGTATTCCGTTCCACGGATCACCAGCTGTAGATCGAGCTTGGCAAACTGCTTGGTGAGCCAGTCCAGGCGCGCCTTGGCATCCGGCCCGGTCGAGGCCGTGTCGAAATACAGTACCAGCGGCTTGCCGGTCTCGATATCACGTCCTTGCGGGTAACCCGCTTCGGCCAGCAGCTTGCGTGCAGTTTCAATCGGCTTGCGGCGTGGCCCGCGTGCCGTGATGTCATACACATAGGTATTGATGCCGGCATTGCCCTCCATATAGCCGAAGATACCCGGCGGTATCGGCCCCTGAGCCGGTATGCCGCGCCCGTTCTGGAAGATGGAAATATTCTCCTCGAAATCGATGGCAATCGAGATGGCCTGGCGCAGCTTGCGGGCACGCTCGGTATACCCGCCGACCACCGGGTCCTGCATGTTGAAGCCGGTATAGAAGATCGAGGTCGAGACGGCGGTATTGAGGCGGATCCCCTGCTCCAGCATGGCATCGGTGAGACTGACCTCGCCACCGGAGCCGACGCTGACGGCCTGGTCGAAGCTGTCCGAGGAGATGCCGGAGGAATCGTAATAACCCTGCAGAAACTTGTTCCAGTACGGAATATCCTCCTTCTCCAGGCTGAACACGATACGATCGATAAACGGCAGGGGCCGGCCGGCATCAATCAGCAGGCCGGCCTCGCGATCGCCAGGCTCGCCTGCCGACGGGTAACGCTCGCCATGAAAATTCGGATTGCGCTCAAGCACCATCTGCCGGTTGGGATTGTTGACCGTCAGCATGTAGGGCCCGGTCCCTACCGGGTACCAGTCCAGCGTGATATTGCGCTCTTTCATGCCCGGCTGTGAATAAAAGGCATCCGCCTCGGCCGGCACCGGACCGAAAAACGGCATGGCCAGCCAGTACAGCAGTTGCGGGTATTTTCCATGCAGCTTAATGCGGTAGGTGTACCGGTCGATCACCTGTGCGCCGCTTAACGGATAGGCATGCAGGTCCAGATAGGCGCCGGCCTGTGCACCCCCGGCCTCCTCCCACACATCCGTGAGCAACCTGGCATAATCTTCCAGCCCGACGATGTAATCGCTCATCAGGCCTAAGATAGGCGAATTCAGACCAGGGTGAGCCAGGCGTTTGATCTGGTAGACGTAATCGGCCGCGGTCAACTCGCGGGAACCGGTTGCCGTGAAATCGCTGAGTGTATGGATATCGACCAGGTCCCCGGCCGTCAGCGCATGATAGCGCAGTGACCCCTCTGCATCGCGGGCAAACGCCGGATGCGGCTGATAACGGATGCCGGGCTGGATGCTGACATCGTAGTAGCTGTAGGCCACCGCATCGGACGGGGCATCGTCCGGCAAGGCATTACCGTCGGCATCGAGATAGCGGGCCTCAGGCAGCCGGCTCGCAGCGAGGGGAATCAGTTCGTAGGGACGCTTGAGGTAATGATACTGCAAGGGTGGCTCGTAGATCTGCCCGGTAAACGTCACCTCGTTCGAGCTGTATGACTGCGCCGGGTCGAGATGCTTCGGCCGTTCCGAGAACGAGGAATAGAGGATATTTCGCCCCGCATCCACTGCCGGATACGGCCGGTTCCACGGCTGGTCGCTGCAGGCTGACAATAGCAGTACCGAGGCCAGCAGCAAACGGGCCACACAGGAGAAACAAGGCTGTTTGCTACTTACTAGGGCAACGTGCATGGAAGGGTATTATAACGATCGCCATGGCAGGCACCATGACTTCAGCCACTTCACGTGGCCGATATTTTCCGGTAACGTATCGGCACCGTGACCCTGTCGTCGCCGGCGGGGTATTTCCTGAATGATCCACAGACCGGGATACTGCTATGGGATTCATGAGCGGCAAGCGCGCGCTTATTTTCGGACTGGCCAGTAATCGCTCGATTGCCTGGGGTATTGCCCAGGCCATGTTGCGGGAAGGCGCGGAACTCGCCTTCAGTTATCCAAACGAGAAACTCGAAGCCCGCGTCACCAAGATGGCGAAAGAGTGCGGTTCAAGCATCGTCCTGCCCTGTGACGTCAGCAGCGACGAACAGATCGACGCACTGTTCGCTGCGCTCGGCAAGCAGTGGGACGGTCTCGATATCATCGTGCATTCGGTTGCTTTTGCACCGGCCGACCAGCTCGCCGGTGACTACATCGATTGCGTGACACGTGAGGGCTTTGCTATCGCGCACGACATCAGTTCCTACAGTTTTGCGGCACTGGCCAAGGCCGGTCGGCCATTGATGGAGGGGCGCAACGCCGCCCTGCTGACACTCAGTTACCTGGGCGCCGTCAAGACCATCCCCAACTACAATGTCATGGGTATCGCCAAGGCCAGCCTGGAAGCGAACGTGCGTTATCTGGCGCAGAGCCTCGGCCCGCAGGGTATTCGCGTTAACGGGATTTCCGCCGGACCGATCAGGACGCTGGCGGCGTCCGGCATCAGCGATTTCCGCAAGTTGCTGGAAACCTTTGCGCGTACCGCCCCGCTGCGCCGCAATGTGACCATCGAGGACGTCGGCAATGCCGCGGCCTTTCTCTGCTCGGACCTTGCCTCTGGGATCACGGGCGAGATCACCTACGTGGACGGCGGCTACAGCACGGTGGGCATGGCACCATTGGAGTAAGGTGTGTTCACGTTTGCACCCTCTCCCTCCGGGAGAGGGGATCAATATCGAAAACACCTAGTTATATCACCTCTTCCTGTCCTTCTCCCGGAGGGAGAAGGGCCTCTTGTGATAACCTGCAGTGATAATTCATGGATACATATCCTGCACTTATGCACTCGGCTTCGACAGGATTCCCGTCTCCCCCTCGGTACGCCCGATCAACACGGCACCACAGGCATCACTGAAGACATTCACACTGGTACGGCACATATCCAGTACCCGATCGACCGCCAGGATGAGACCGACCGCCTCCACGGGTAGCCCGATTGTGGTCAGAATGATGGTGATGGCGACCAGGCTGGCAGCCGGTATGCCGGCCACACCGATGGAAGTCAGCAGGGCCACCAGCACCACGGTGAACTGCGTGACGAAGCCAAGCTCGATACCGTAGGCCTGGGCAATGAACATGGCCGCAACGCATTCATACAGTGCCGTTCCATCCATGTTGACCGTTGCGCCGAGCGGCAACACGAAACTGGTGGTCCGGTTCGAGACACCCGCACGTTTTTCCACGCAGTCCAGTGTCACCGGCAGGGTGGCAGAGGACGAGGCCGTCGAGAAGGCTGTCAGCAGGGCCGGCGACAGGGCGCTGAATTGCCGGCGCGGGTCAACGCGGGCGATAAAGCGCAGCAGCAGCGGCAGCGTAATCAGCATGTGCACTGCCAGTGCGCCCAGCACGGTAAAGAAAAACACCAGTAGCGGGCGGAATGCATCGAAGCCGGTCACGGCTACGACCTTCGCGACCAGCGCGAACACCCCGAGCGGTGCAAACAGCATCACCCAGTCGGTGATCTTCATCATGACCGAGAAAATAGCCTGCCAGAAATCCAGTAGCAGCTTGCTGCGACCCTCCTCGATGCGGGTCATGAAATAACCGAACAGCAGACTGAAAAATATCAGCCCCAGCATCTGCCCCTCGGCGGCGGCGGCCACGATGTTGGTCGGGACCATGCGAATGAAGATCTCGACCACGTCGCTGGCGCCCTTCCCCGCCACGCGCTGTTGTATTGCGGACAGGTCGGTGTCGTCCAGTGCTATGATATCTTTGGCCGGTTCGCCGTCCACGATCCCCGGCTGCATGATGTTGACGGCCGCAAGCCCGACCATGATGGCCAGCAGGCTGGTCGTCATGTAATAGAGCAGGGTTTTCCAACCAAGCCGCCCGACCGTGCCGCGACCACCGATGCCCGCAATACCGGTGATGATCGAGGACATGATCAGCGGCACAATGATCATTTTCAGGGCATTCAGGAACATCGTGCCCAGGAATGAATAGATATCGAGGAAACGGATGCCGAACAGGGCGCCATCCGGCCCTGTCAGGGAACCGATCAGGACGGCGAGCACCAGGGCAGCCAGAATTTGCCAGTGCAGTTTCAGAACAAGCCTCCCGGCCGGATTGTCAACCAGACGGGTTTAAAAATCGGCCTGTTCCGGTATTTCAATCGAAGCCGTGTTTTCCAACCCGTCCAGGACCAACTGCACGTCGCTGGCACCAAGGATCCGGCTCAGGCCACGTTTCGCCTGGGTGAGCTGTTCTTCATCGAGCCCGGTTATGGTCCCGTCGCGCACCTCGTGCAGTGCCACCAGGGCATAGTCCCCTTGCGGCAGGAGCAGGCCACTGTACACAGGCTTGTCGTCCAGAGGCGGGCGCATGGAAAATGCCTGCCGGACAATGGCCCTGTCGGGCTCGGTCGCGTTGCGTTTCATCAGCGGATGCTGTTCGCTCGTCAGGGCGTGCTTGCCGGCGATGGCCTCCAGCGTCGTGCTGCCCTGTTCAAGCTCGGCGAGGTATTGCTTGCCCTGCGTCTCGAGCAGTTCGCGAATTTTTCGGGTCCTGACCGCGCTCCTGATCTGCTCGCGGACCTCGTCAAACGGTCGCGGCCTGGCCTGCTGGTATTCCATTTTGCGCAGCACGACTATATGGTTTTCACCGATCTCGATCGTGGTACTGTTGCCGTCGTTCTGCAGGACATCCACACCGAACACCGCTTCCACGATATCGTCATTCTCGCCGATGCCGGGACCGCCGTCGCGGCCAATCCAGTCCGATTCCTTGATCTGCAACTGCAGCGCCTCGGCAACGCCTTCCAGTGTATCCGGCTGCTCAAAGGCAAGGTTAGCCATCATGTCCGACTTATCGTAGAACAGGTCGGCACGTTCCTCACTTTGCAGTTCCCGGATCAGCTCATCACGCACCTCGGCCAGTGGTGTACGCTGTTCCGGCCTGACCTCAAGCAGCTCGATTACATGAAAACCGAAAGCAGTCTGTACCGGTTTGCTGCGTTCGCCGACGTTCATGGTGAACACGGTTTGCTCGAATTCCGGCGTCATAATGCCGGGACCGAAGAAGCCGAGATCGCCGCCCGCAGTGGCCGAAACGGGATCGTCGGATAATTCTGCGGCTAGCGCCGCGAAGTCCTCGCCGGCATCCAGACGATCGACCACTTGCTGGGCCTTGCCGCGTCCCGCATTCACGGCTGCCTCGGCGCCATCCGCCGTACTGATGAGAATATGCCGGGCGCGACGTTCTTCCGGCACGACAAAGCGCGCTGCCTGTTCCGTGTAGAGCGCCTCGATCTCTGCTTCATCCACCGTGCTTTCCAGTTCGATATCTGCGGCATCGAGTTCAACATACTGGACCCGCGCCTGCTCGCGGGTCATGAACTCATCTCCGTGTTGCTCGAAATACGCTTCGAGATCCGCGTCGCTGATGGTGACCTGGTCGCTCACCAGTTTTGCGGGCAGGCGCAGGTGATCGAAGCGGCGCTGCTGGCCATCAAGCCGGTATAGCCTGCTGAAGTTTTCATCGGTCGTTACAGCGGTCAGTGCAATTCCGTTTTTCAACTGCTCGACCATGAGTTCGCGCTTCAGCGTCCATTCGAACAGACCCGGCGTCATGCCCTGGTAACTCAGCACCCGCTGGTACTGATCCTTGGAAAACCGGCCGTCGGCCCTGAAGGCCTCGATTGAATTGATCTGGGATGCGATGATCGCCCCGCCCACGGAAAACCCGGCCGATTCGGCCGCCTGGAAAAACAGTTCATCCGTAATCAGCCGCTTTAGGGACTGCTGGCGCAGGGTATCCTCGTCATAACCGGCCTTTTCATAGTCCTTGCCGACACTCTCGCGTATGCGCTGCACCAGTGCCTGGTAGGCCTGATCATGCTGTCGCAGGGATATCTCGGCATCATTGACGCGGGCCGCGTAAGTGGTTGCCGAAGACTGCAGATAGGAATCGAGACCCCAGAATGCAAACGCAATGAAGATCAGGCCGAGGATCACCCAGCCCAGAAAACCCATGATCCGCTCACGGATTGCCATTAGCATAAGCCGTCTCCCGGGTAATAGATGTCCATGCAGTTCAGCATCAGCCTATACAAGAAAGGGCACCCTGGCGGATGCCCTTCCCGTGACTGACTGGCGGAGTGGACGGGACTCGAACCCGCGACCCCCGGCGTGACAGGCCGGTATTCTAACCAGCTGAACTACCACTCCTTGTCCTTGGTGGGTGCTGAGGGGATCGAACCCCCGACATTCGCCTTGTAAGGGCGACGCTCTCCCAGCTGAGCTAAGCACCCGAAGGCGCGCTAGTTTACGGCATCCTTGAAGGCTTTGCCAGCCTTGA
>JBATGJ010000161.1:0-3294 GCA_049665685.1 Gammaproteobacteria bacterium | reverse complement strand
CACCCAGGTCATTTAAAGGAATATAAGGAAAAACTGTGCTCTGACCCCGATTAAAGTGCCGAGTAGTGCACACCGCGGCGCGCGGCCATGGTTTCACCGACGGCGCCTAGATCCTGCTGACTCAGGATGCCGGCGGCCATTGGCAGCAGTTGCATGTTCTCGACTGTGACATGCGCGCGGTTGATTCGACAAAATTCATGCGCCGCTGCAAGGAAATCTTCATTGAAGCCGTCTTGCGGCAGTGATTTCAGATCGGCCGCAAGACGGCCCCACAGGCGGTGCAGTTCCTGGTGCTCTTTTTTCAGGTTGTGCACCAGCTCGGCAATCTTCAGGGACTGCCGGTTGATGCGCGGGAACAGATCCTCTTCCTCGTCGCGATGGTGGAGCGGTGCGCTGATGCTGAAATAGCGGTGTATTCGTGCGGCGGTTTCTGCTTCGGGCGATTCCAGCAGTCCCTCGAGCAGGTCGCAGTGTGCAAGTATCTTTTCATGACAGACGCGTAACATGCCGAGCGGATCATCGAAGCCAGGGAGTTCGTCTGGCAGGCCGTTTCCATTCATCTGAAATTACCAATTATCAGGTTTAATACCCTGCAGGAGCACAGGTGTGCGCGCATGGTAATATCGTTTTATTCGCGGGCAGCTTCCGCTCCTGAATTTTTATTCTCTATCAGCCACTCGTTGATCTGCACCAGATCGGCTTCCTCGACTATGCCGGTGGCCTCTTTGAGGCGCAGGGTGTCCAGCAGGTAATCATAGCGCGAACGCGCATGGTCACGTCGCGCGCCCAGTAATTCCCGCTGGGCATTGAGCACATCTATGATGTCGCGCGTGCCGACTTCGAATCCGGACTGTGCCGCCTCGTAGGCCTTTTCGTTTGACTGGATGGCACGCTGCAGGGCATTGACCCGGCTGATGCCGCTGATGACGCCGCGGTAATTGTCGCGGGTCTGGCGTTCGGCGGCGCGCTGCTGTTTTGCCTGTTCTTCCAGGGCCTGGTTATAGAGATAACGTGATTCGCGTGTCTGTGACGTGACCCGCCCACCCTGGTAGATTGGCAGATTCAGCTCCAGACCCACGGCACTGTCATTGCGCTCGAGCTGGGTAATGCCGCCAAAACTGTTATCGCGGTAGATGTAGCCTGCGGTCATGTCGAGTGTCGGCAAATGTCCGGCCTTTTGTACGCGCACTTCCTCGCGCGCCGTGGTGGCGGCGGCACGGGCGGCAAGTACCAGTGGATTCTGTTCGCCCGACGCCGTGACCCATGCATCCTCTTCGGCCGGTGCGGGCGCAAGCAGCGGGATATCAGCCTGCAGTATTTCCGGCTGGTCGGGGAGGGTGCCGGTCAGCTCGCGCAGGGCCTCGCGCGCATCGGCCAGTAGCTGCTCGGCGTTGATCTCGTTACTGACGGCGATGTCATAGGCCGCCTGCGCCTGGAGCGAGTCGGTGATGGCCGCCAGGCCGACCTCGAAGCGCTGTTGAGCCTGGTCCAGGGTGCGGGTCAGTGCCTCCTTGTCCGCACGCACAAACTCCAGGTTGTCCTGGGCCCCAAGCAGCACAAAATAGGCCGTCGCCACGCGGAGGACCAGGTCCTGCTGTGCAGCGACATATTCGGCATCGGCCTGTGCAATGCGGCTGTCGGCCTGCTCCAGCTGGATGAAGCGGTCGCGGCGAAATACGGGTTGGCGCAAACCGAGTGAATAGGTTTTGTTGGTGGCGTCGGTGCTCGGGCCTGTGTTGCGCGGATCGTAGCGCTCACGCGATATACTGCCGCTGAATGACAGGTCCGGCAGCAGGTTGGCCAGGCTTTGCGGCCGGACCTCGAGGGCGGCCTGGTAGGCGGCCCCGGCTGCCTGGTAGGTCGGATCGGATTCCAGTGCCTGGCGGTACACCGAGAGCAGGTCATCGGCCACAGCCGGCATGAGCAGTGACATGCCACAGAGGACACCTATTGTTTTGAGAATGTGCATTGGCATTTAAGTAGGGTGCGCTATGCGCACCGTTATCCATGGTGCGCATAGCGCACCCTACATGCAAACCTAGTAAGTCGGCAAACTCGCGTCAGTGTCTTTTGCCCAGGCATCCATCCCGCCGCGCAGGTTGATCACATTGGTGAAGCCGTTGTGCTCCAGGTACAGCGCGACCTGGCGACTGCGAATACCATGGTGGCAGATGACGATGGTTTCCCTGTCTGGATCCAGCGTGTCGAGCGCGCCCGGTATCTGCCGCATCGGTATCAGCACCGACTCATCAAGATGGACAATCTTATATTCCCATGGTTCGCGAACGTCCAGCAAAACCGGCTTTTCGGCGGCGGTTTCCAGGTAGTCCCTGCATTCGCCGGTGGTTATTTCACGCAACGCCTTGTTTCCTTTTTTTCAATCGTGCCTGCCGTTATTCGCGGGCAAGCCCGCTCCTGCAGCCGAATTTTTACATGCGGGCGGGACCGCTTGCGCAAATAATCAAAATTTGAACACAGCCGGTGTTTCTGCATTGATCAGCGGCGGGATACAGGTCTCGAACAGGCTTTCACGGGCCCAGTTCGCCTCGTCCACGCGGGTAATGAGGCCGGCCTCCATAATCGGCAGCTCACCCGAAATCACGAACAGGCGCCCGCCTGCCTCGAGCTTGTGGTGAAACTGCTGCCGTAGCACCGGCAGTGAACCGGTTACGGCGATGATGTCATACCGGGCAGCACCGGTATCCGCAAGCGCATCTCCGGTCTGCAAGGTGACGTTGGCAATGCCCTGCGCGGTCAGTCGCTCGCCGGCGGCCTCGATGAAGTCCGGCTTGATATCCATACTGGTGACATGTCGTCCAAGCCGCGCCAGGCAGGCCGTCAGGTAGCCGCTGCCGGTGCCGACCTCGAGGATCGAATGTTGTGGCTCAATGGCGAGTGCCTGCAGCAGCCGGCCCTCGACCTTGGGCGCCATCATGACCTGTTCGTGACCCAGCGGGATATTGGTATCGGCAAAGGCCAGCGAGGCATAGCGCTCCGGGACGAAGGCCTCACGCGGGACGGTGTTCATGGTATCCAGCACCTGCTGGTCAAGCACATCCCAGGTGCGTACCTGCTGCTCGATCATGTTGAAGCGTGCACGCTCGATTTCTGCCTGGTTCATCACGGTTGGCGGCTCTTGGGAATCAAAGGCGGCCAAGGGTACGGTGTTTGCTCCCTGCTGGCAATCTTCCGCCCGGGATGGTCTGTGTGTTTATCCTATTAAACAGTTACTTGCATAATGCCGGCTGGATTCAATTGTTGCAAACAGGCGGGGCTTTGGGTACCGTGTAGCCC
>JBATGJ010000160.1:0-15142 GCA_049665685.1 Gammaproteobacteria bacterium | reverse complement strand
CACTCCTACAGGTTGTACTTATTGCCGCAGGAGCGCCTTGCAGGCGCGATCCAGATGATTTCGGAGAGGTGGCTGAGTGGTCGAAAGCGGCGGTCTTGAAAACCGTTGAACCGCAAGGTTCCGTGGGTTCGAATCCCACCCTCTCCGCCATTTTTATACTGTAAAAATCCGGCGAAGTCCGTAATTACCGGGCCTCGCCGCCCGTTACCACCTCACCCTCGCGTTCCAGCAACGAGACGAAGCCGTCGGGTTTTACACCCACTACGTCACAATCCAGGTTTTCGAATACCCGCATTGCCCGGGTGCCCAGCAATACGGTCGGCAGGTCCTCATGGGGGCGCACGCCCATGATGACCAGGTCCATGTGCCTGTCATCGACCAGATCGACGATCGCAGTAGCGGGCGTACCCGTTACCATATGAATCCAGTCATCATTCACTTCCACCTCATATTCTTTTAGCACGCCCCCGCATTTCTGCATGAACGAGCCTTTCAACGATTCAATATGCTTGTCCAGATCGGCAGGCAGTTTATTTCCCTTTTGACCTTCTTCTCCATACAGTGGCATGGCATGCACATAGTGCAATTCGCTGCCGTTGGCCTCGGCGATGGTGGCGGCCGTGCGCAGCACCTTGACGTCCAGGTCATCGCAAACGATAGCGTTTTGCGCGCCACCGAGAGCTGCAAGCACACGCTTGGGACGTCTGCCGGTCTTACCCTTGCAGATCCAGAGCGTGCACGGGCAATGCTGAAGCAGGTCCCTCGACGGACATTCCAGTAACATCCTGCTCAACTTTTTGCTGCGTTGCTGGGTAATCATGACGAGGTCATGTTTGTTTGTCATGACTTCGCGTGAAACCTCCAGGAATATCCTGCCCCAGCGGAGTTCCGATGTCACCCGTTCCAGCCCCTGTTCCCGGGCGCGCGCGGCCAACTCGTCGAGGAGAGTCTGCCGTTCCTCGATGATCTGCTTCTGCAGCTTGTCCGGATCGCGCACGTTCCACCACTTCGAGGTATCCTCCGGATAGTCGCTTATCACATGCAATAGCTCGATTGCAGCCTGATGCTTTTTAGCGAGCTGTACGGCCTTCTCAAGCATTTCGATGTTGCCTGTGTTTGGTTCAATACAAACCAGGATACTATTGACTTGACTCATGAGGTCTTCCTTTCGTTACAGGTGAATCCCGGCAGGGATCGGTTGCCAACAGGCTATGGGGGTTGCGCTTGCCAATGATCGCCCGTATCCCCACGTGATTATCCAAAGATGTCGGCAGTAATATTGTCGAACCAGCTCCTGGCGTAAATGGCCTCCATTCTCCGCTCCCACGCGGATGCGTTCAGCGACGACGTCCCCCCGGCGCCTTCAACGGCAACGATCTCACCATTTTCGAGGCGATAGACTGCAGCGACGGAGATGCCGTACTCGGGTGCAATGATGCTGTAGCAGGTGTTGATGTACGAAGGCAGCGGGGGTTCAGCACCGTCTACCAGCGCACTAATGGCGGCTGCGCACACCTTGGCCTGGCTATTGGCGGAATACCCGGACTTGGGCATCTTGCCGGCATTACAGGCATCACCGATCACATGCACATTTTCGCGGATACCGGATTCGAAGGTCTGCTGATCAACAGGACACCAGCCCTGACCGTCTGTCAGACCTGCTTCCTCGGTTATGTAGCCGGCCTTCTGCGGCGGGATCACGTTCACGACATCACCCTTGTGTGTCTCAAACTCGGTGTACAAGGTGCGCTTTTCCGCGTCCACCCTTAACACCCTGCCGTCCTGCGAGCCGGGTATCCAGCTGATCATGCCCGGGTAATTGCGTTCCCAGCCCTCCTCGAACAAGGCCTGTTTGGCAAAGCTGTCCTTGGCATCGAGGATGATTATCTTGGACCGTCCCTTGCCATTTTCCTTCAGGTAATGGGCGATCAGGGCCGCCCGTTCATAGGGGCCGGGAGGACACTTATAGGCCTTGTCTGGCGCCGTGATATAGACCTTCCCGCCGTCGGGCATGGCCTCGAGTTGCTCGCGCAAGATCAGGGTTTGCTCCCCGGCATGCCACGCGTGGGGGCACAGTTGTGCCGCAGCTTCATCGTAACCTTCGATTTCATTCCATTTGAAACTGACGCCCGGGGCAACGACAAGGCGATCAAATCCGTATTTCTGTCCCTTGCCGGTGAACACCACGCGATTGATGGGGTCAATCCTGGTCACTTCGTCGTGGACCACGCTGACGCCATAAAAGGCCGTCAGCGGCTCGTAACCGAAAGACAGGCTCGCCAGGGTGCGCTCCCCGGCGAGCACCTCGTTACTGAGCGCGCAGGATACGAACTGCTGGTCTTTTTCGATCAGGATTACCTCGATACGCGGATCAGCCAGGCGCAGATACTTCGCGGCCGTGGCGCCACCATAGCCGCCTCCGACGATGACCACGCGTGCCTTGTAGGAGCCCTGCGAGGCCACAGGGAAACCCAGTAGTCCGGTCGCTGCCGTACCACCCAGAAGGGCAAGGAAGTTCCTGCGCGAAAATGTGTTCATAACCGGATCTCCTCAGCGCTGGCTGGCATAGAAACTCGCGAGTGCCTTGAGATCATCCTCATCCAGCTGGCTGATGGCGATACTCATGAACAGGTGCGGCATCATGCGTTCCGACAGCCAGTATTCCTCGAGTACGATCTCCAGGTAGTCGTTCCACTGACCCGCCAGCCGCGGCAGCGTGTCTTCCTGGAAGCGGCCATTGTCCTTGTGACAGGAACTGCACCCGTCACGATGGAGCCGCGAACCGTTTTTCACCCGTTTCGGATCCAGCTCCTGCTGTGGCGAAATCCATACCTGCGAGGCAAAGAAGGCTGCCAGTGCGTCAATCTCTGCGTCGTCGTAACCCCTGGCCACGCGACCCATGATCGTCGAGGGCCTTTTCCCGGTTTTATAGTCCTGCATGGTCTGCCTGAGGTACGCGTACGGGAGCCCCGCTATGATCGGCATGGGGCTGGAACTGTGCCCGCGGGTTCCGTGACAGCCGGCACAGGCATCGCCCAGCATGCGATGGCTTGGCTGGGCGTAGACGGCCGGCAGTTTGAGCAGTCCCAGTATCAGGACCCCTAACCAAAGCCTGTGTGATCTCATGGCCCGTCCCCGAAAAGTCGACTTTCTGTTGGCATTTTCTTTAATCCTTGTTCGCTGTCAGCATAGCCCGACGGCTCGCTATTTCGCCTCGGGCTCATCCCCGAGTATCGGGACGAACCGGCTGAGAATGTAAAACACCACAAACGGCGCGCTTAATATCATGACGGCGGGAACCACCCCCTCGCGTGCCAGGAACTCCCAATGGAACTCCGTGAAGCCCCGGTCTGATTTGGATATGAGCTGTCCACCCACGACAACATTAAACCGCATGAACAGCACCTGCAGAACCAGCATGAGGCTGGACAGATTGGCCAGGTAGAGCAGGCTCTTGCCCCAGGGCTTGAAGATGGTGATATAGCCGAGGATCAGGAACGGGACCACGGACAGGATCAGGACTTGCCCGATGATAAAGTTTTCGTAGAGGGGCCCCGACAGCAGCGGCCCGATGACCGACCAGTGATGACCGTGCTCATAGGCGACATAGACGATCTCGAGTCCTTCCAGGAAAAAGTCGATAATGAAAAATCCCCACAGGAATGCCATCAGTTTCTGGATCATCGGGAAGTCATAGGGCTTCCGGGTACGCCAGTGGATGAAGGCATACATCAGCATCAGCATGGCGATGCCGCTGACGATGGCTGACATCAGGAAAATGATCGGCTGCAGGGGTGTCGCCCACCAGGCATTGGCCTTGACTGACCCGAAAATGAACCCCACGTAACCATGCAGAAAACACGCCCAGGGTATGCCGATCGCGGCGAGAAAGGTGGTGACTTTGTGGTCGACCCGGGCGGCTTCGGGCGTGTACTCCATGACACCCAGCGTCAGGGTCTTCCAGATCATACCGGGTATGCCCGCTGTTTCCCGTGCCTTCTGGATAAAGTGCTCACGGTAGACCAGCCACAGCTCGATCATCAGCAGAATCATATAGCTGCTGTAAACGTAGCCGAATACACTCATGGCTGAGGTGGTGTGCGGCGTGAAGAAGATATTGAAGGCCCGCAACGGCTGTCCGAGATGGAACAGCAAGGGCACTGCGGCGAACAGACCAAAGCAGAATGCCGCTACCAGCGCAAAGCGGGCGATATTCTCAAACGCCTTGATCTGGAACACGTGGTAGAGAGACGAAACCACGAACGCGCCGGCCACCAGCCCCGTGATATAGGGGTAGATGACGATCATCAAGGACCAGTGAATGTGGGCTTCATTGGGGAAAAAGTAATTGATCAGGGATTCGTTCGGCAGCATGTCACACCACCACTCTGGGCAGGCCAACGTACAGACACATGGACTCCGTGTGCGCATCCGCCTTTAGAACATCCCAGTTATCTGCTTCGCGCACCTTGGCGACCCGGCTGTTCGGGTCGTTGAGATCTCCAAACAACCGGGCCTGGGTCGGACAGACTGTGACACAGGCGGGAAGCTGGCCCTGGGACACGCGGTGATAACACCAGGTGCATTTATCGGCGATGTGTTTGTCATCATTGATGAACCTGACGCCATACGGGCAGGCCTGGACACAATAGCTGCAGCCGATGCAGTGCTCGGGGTCAACCAGGACAAAACCTTCCGGGGAACGGTAGGTCGCACCCACCGGGCAAACCTGGATGCAGGGGGCTTCCGCGCAGTGATTACACAATTTCGGGACAAAAAACGTATTGATTGCCTTGCCGGCAAGCTCTTCATCGACTTCATCGAAGCCATACATCCCGCCCTGCGGTGAATCCACATGGACACCTTCGGCTGTTACAACATAACGCTCAATCCAGGTCCGGTATTGCCCCTCGGGTACGTCGTTTTCAACGCTGCAGGCCTTGACACATTGCCCGCAGCCGATACAACGGCTGACATCGACCACAAAGCCATAGTCATGCTCTGCCGCCTGCGCAGTATCGTCCGCGACGCTCATGGCAGCCATGAGCGGCTGCCGGTAAACCATGAACATTCCGGCGGCCGCGCTGCCTGCCAGCAGCTTCTGCAGGAACAATCGCCTCGCGTTTGAAGTCTCGGTCGTCATTGGGTCACCTCGTCAACCGTTTGCGGTTGTTCTGTTGCATCAATATCGAGTTGTTCTTCAGGCTCGCTCGTGTTGCGAACTACAGTGGCCATCTGGCGCGGTTCATGCGGATTATGGCATTCACGACAGGGGGTTGTTATTTCCACGTCGAAATACCAGTGGCCGGTATTCTCGGCATTGAACTGGGGAAAATCCTTTGGCCGGGAAATGAGGGGGCCATGGCAGCCGAGGCAGAGAGAGTTTTCCCGGTTGATCAGGGCCGCGGCAACGCGCCTGCCGTCGCTGACGTGAACCGACATCGGTCCATGACAGTTTTCACACGCCAGCCCGCTGTGACTGCCCATGGCGAGGGTATTGAATCGCTCTTCATGCTTTGCCATTCCCTCTGCCTCGTGGCAACCAGCGCCGGCGCATGCCTCGTTGCCGCCTATCCGTCGCGGCAGCACCGCCAGTTCGTCAAGGGAATCCACCCGGTAGAATTTTTTATTATCCCAGCTATCCGGTATGGCGAAGCTTCTGACTGCAGCGAACCCGGCCGCCACGATTACCAGCACCACGACCAGCCGGTAAAGATGCGACCTTGGCGAAACTTTCATGCGGCTACTCCTTTGCAGTCAGGACAGAGCCCCTCCTGTCGGGGGGGGTGCTCTGCAGGTCCAGTGCAACAGGGACCTTGAAAAAAACAGCATTGCCGAATCGGTATACCCGCCATTGCGCAGCGGGGCGTGCCTGTGCCTGCTCGCATGGCTGGTAGCGGGGAATCGCGAATGTTCGCTTTATTAAGTATGGTGCTTAGCGGCTAAAACGGCCCCCCGTCTCTTGATGCCGGCCTTTGAGGCAAATTATCAAACTTGATATTCCGTCAATTTGATCCAGAGCAATAAACCGGTAAAAAAAACCGCGGGGCGCCTGTTCGCCGCCGATGGCCTGCCGGCACCGCACATCATCGGATTTTGTACTGACTGGGGGTGAACACGACTGTGCCTGGGTGGATTCCGTCAGGGTATTCGCAGAGCGGCGCCGGGATCCCGGTGCGAACCGGATACGCCGGCGGGTGGACTAACTGTTACGATCGTACAGCAGCTCGGACCAGCGTCCCTGTTCGATCATTTCCTCGCGGGTCCAATGCCAGCGCGCCCTCGAACCGGCCACCCTGATGATGGCCGTCTCAAGTTCTTCAAGGGTCCTTGCCAGACCTGCGATAAACACATGGGTGAGTGGATCCTGCATCAGATCCCAGATCTCGTGGGCGTTTTTGTCCAGCACACTGGTCAGGCCACTGTCCTCATGATCTATCCAGGGACGGTGACTCAGTCCTTCAAAGGCCTGGAATGTCTTCTGGTCGTAGTATTGATCGAGATCGTTTTTCTGGTCGTTTCGATACAGCGTTTCTGCACCGGAACGTGCGCCGTAGTACAACCGTAGCTGGCCTTTCCAGTCGGGTTGCTTTGCGTAGATATGCTGGATAAACGCACGGAACGGCGCAATGCCCGTTCCGGATCCGATCATCAACAGGTTGCTGGCAGGATCTTCAGGAATCCTGAAGGCATCTCCGTACGGGCCCGTGATGCTTACGCGGTCACCGGGACTGGCGTCACAGAGGTAGTTGGAAGCAATGCCCGGATGTTCCTCGCCACTGATCTCGTCGATATAGAAGCAGCGTCTTACGCAGAGTTCGATCTCGACGTCCCCGTTCTCCGCGGTGCCTGGAGAATTGGCGATGG
The DNA here is from genome assembly GCA_049665685.1 of Gammaproteobacteria bacterium. Lineage (GTDB taxonomy): Bacteria > Pseudomonadota > Gammaproteobacteria > UBA9214 > UBA9214 > UBA9214. Next base: position 8,275 of record JBATGJ010000160.1, on the reverse strand, counting down.
TGTAAAGACGAAAATGTGTGTCACGACCGTATTCGTGCGGTCCCGGCACGATTACACCGATGTTCTGTCCCTCGGTATAGCTAAAATTCGGGCGCGGTACCGTCAACCGTATACTGCGCACCTCCACCGTATTTTTAGGTGTCAGCCGGTGGCTGTCTGCGACAACCGCCTCATAGGGATTCTTCTGGTATTCAGTCAGTTGGGTCATATTCACAATCTCCATCAGAGAGACCAGTCAGTTGGTTTATTGACGCACTGCCCATCACGGCACAGACAGCTCTTGCCGCAGCCTGAGCCTTCTTCTTTGGCCGGGCCCAGCTCGGGATGCCGGGCCGCATATTTTCGGGCATAGTTCTGCACCCGTGTCCAGCCGATCAGGGCAATAAGTATCAATCCGGATGCGAGCAGATAATCAAGCATGCTGGCTCCCCAGTCCGGCAAAACCCATGAATGCCAGGGAAAGCAGACCGGCCAGCATCAGTGTCAGCGCGGCACCCCGGCTGACATCAGGCACCTGTGCCAGGTCGAGTCGCTCCCGCAGCCCGGCCATGAGCATGAGTGCAATGGTAAAACCGACACCCGCACCACTGCTGAAGGCCAGGGATTGTAAAAAGCTGTAGTCACGGAATGTCTGAAACAGGGCGACCCCCAGGATCGCGCAATTCGTGGTGATGAGCGGCAGAAAGATACCCAGCGCCCTGAACAGGCCAGGACTGAACTTTTTCATGGCCATCTCCACCAGTTGCACCGCGGAGGCGATCACCGCGATATAACAGATCAGGCGCAGGAACTCGATTTCAAAGCGAACCAGCAGCCAGTTGATACCCCAGGCACAGATCGAACTGACCAGCATGACGAAGATCACCGCCAGCCCCATATTCCAGGCCGTTTCACGCTTGGCCGAGACACCCAGAAAAGGGCAGATGCCGAGAAACAGCGCGAGCACGAAGTTATTGATGATCGCGGCGTTGAGAAAAATAAAGGTCAGTGAATCAGCTGCCATGAATCTGTACTCCGCTGGCTTCCATGGCCTTGCGTTCGCGCCTCTGCTTTATCCAGCTGAACAGCAGCAGCCAGCCACCCAGCACGAAAAAACCACCGGGCGGCAGAATCATCACGACCCAGGGTTGAAAATTTTCAGTGAACAAGGGTATTCCCAGCAGACTACCGGCCCCCAGAATCTCGCGAACCGACCCCAGGCACAGCAAGGCAACGGTAAAACCGGCGCCCATTCCCAGGCTGTTGATCACGGTCGGACCCAGTCGCTGTTTAGAGGCATAGGCCTCGGCACGGCCGAGGATCACACAGTTCACAACAATGAGTTGTATAAACGCGCCCAATGCATTGTACAGCGAGAGACTGATGGCCTGGATGGCATAATCGACTATGGTCACGAAGGTGGCGATGATGGTGATATACGTGGCAATACGCACCTGCCTGGGAATGAAACGTGAAAACAAAGACACCAGACTGCTGGAACAGAGCAGCACAAGCGTCGTGGCCAGGCCCATCGCCAGGGCATTGATGGTTGAATTGGTCACCGCCAGCACCGGACACATCCCAAGCAGCATGACAAACACGGGATTCTCCTTCCACAGGCCGCGTGCAAAGGTGTCCAGACTGATGTCTTCCTGCTGGTTGGGCAGGCTCATGGGTGTTCTCCACTGGCAGCTTTCAGTACTGCCAACTGTCGCATGATATCCGGCAGCAGCCGCTGCGCACTGTCATTGAGCATACGGCCAACGGCTTTCGAGGAGATGGTCGCGCCGGTGATGGCATCGATTTCCCAGGGATTTTTTTTCGTGCCATGCTTGACGGTGACAATCTCGTGGGTGAGTTGTGCGGCCGTGGCATCGAGACTGGCATCCAGCGCCACGAAGTTTTTTTGAAATGCTTCGTCTTTTGCGATCTTGTCACCGATGCCCGGCGTCTCTGCCATCTTCAGTACCTTGATACCGCGTATGCACTGGCAGGCCGGATCGTAGCTAAACAGGATCTGGATGACATCCTGATAGCCCTGTGCCGCCGCTTCCAGGCCCAGGCCGACAAGCTTGCCCTCCTGATCATAGCCGGCATAGATACGGCTGCCTGCAACGCGGCGGTCACCCCCGACCGGTAGTAAACCCTCAGCGGTGATGATGAAGTCACGGCGGGACACGGCACTCGGCATGATTTCATACAAGGCCTGTTCGATGGCAAGCCGCTTGTTCTCCTCAATCATCGGCTTCGTGATCTGAAAGGCCATGACCACCAGGAAGCCCGCCAGCGCGGACACCAGCCCAAGTGTCCGGGTCATGGCCAGGCTGGACGCGGCCTGGGTGACCGGCAGATTCGAAGCGATCTCCGGGCCGTTCATGACTTCGATTCCCTTTTCACTGCACCGAACACCTTCGGTTGGGTGAAGGTCGCGATCAGTGGTGAGACGGCATTACCCAGCAGGATGGCGTACATCACACCCTCGGTCAGCCCGCCAAACAGGCGAATGATCACGGTCAGAAAGCCGATAAACAGGCTGTAGATCCACACGCCAGAGGCAGTCACCGGTGAGGACACCATGTCACTTGCCATGTAGACGGCGCCCAGCATGAGACTGCCGGAAAACAGCACAAAGAGCGGATCAGGATAACGGCCTGAATCCATCAGCCAGAAGGGCAGGCTGGTGAGGACCGCCCCGAGGAGCACACCGATGGGGATGCGCCAGTCCAGCATGCGCCGTGCGGCCAGATACAAACCACCCGCCATGATGATCAGGGCCGAGGTTTCCCCGGCCGATCCCGATGTCATGCCCAGTAACAGTTCCCGGGTCGGGGTGATGATCTGCTCGAACTTCTGCAAGGCCAGGGGGGTGGCACCCGTGATGGCATCGACCGTTGCAGCACTGGCCTGGGCCAGCCAGGCGGAAATATCCACCGGCTGCATCAGGGGTGCGGTGAAGGTACTTGGAATAAATTGTGTAAACCGGTGATCGAGAAACGCCGGTGTCCAGGTGGTAATGGCTGCAGGGAAGGCCGCCTGCACAAAGGCACGACCAACCAGTGCCGGGTTCATGACATTGTAGCCAAGACCACCAAACAGCGCCTTGCCCAGTCCCACCGCCACGATGCCCGCGACCACGGCCATCCACAGCGGAAAACCCGGCGGCAAACTCAGTCCCAGCAGCAGCCCGGTGATGACGATGCTCCAGTCACCGACCGTCGACGGCTTTCCAGAGAGCCGGCAGAACAACGTTTCGGTCAGTACACAGGTCAGTGTCGTGACCAGCAACAGCATCAGTGCGCTGATGCCGAAGGCATACACTGCAAAAGCACAGACTGGCAGTAATGCATAGACCACGTTGCGCATGATCTGCTCGACGGTCACCGCTTGTTTCAGGTGCGGCGAGGTGCGCAGTTCGATGTTGAGTCGGGTGTCCGGCATGGTCAGGCAGCCCGGTCACGGTTGACGGATTTGGCCACACGAAAGTACTGCACCAGTGGAATATTCGATGGACACACATAGCTGCAGCAGCCACATTCGAAACAGTCACTGAGATGGAAAGTCTGCGCCATCTCCTCATACTCGCCCACCCCGGCAAGCTTGCCGAGCATGGAAGGATTGAGGTGCATGGGACAGGCCTCGACACACCAGCCGCAGCCAATACAGGGGTGGACCTGACGGTCATCAAGGTCCGCGTTATTTTTCGTCAGTACCACCATGCCCGAGACCGCCTTGGTAACGGGTACATCCAGCGCTGCGACCGACATGCCCATCATCGGCCCCCCGAGGATGAGTTCATGCACATCCGGCATGGCGCCGGCAAATTCCAGCAGATAGCGCACCGGCGTTCCCACCGGCGTCAGGTAGTTGCCCGGATGCCTGACGCCGGCACCACTGACGGTGACCACGCGTTCGATAACGCCATAGCCCCGGGGCACGAGTTCGCCGATCTCTGCCAGTGTACTGACGTTAAATACGCTGACACCGACTGCCGAGGGAAAGGCACCGGGCGGGACCTCGCGGTCCAACAGGCTCTTGATGAGCATCTTTTCCGCACCCTGCGGATACTTCGTGGGCACGGCGTGCACGCTGATCCAGTCATTTTCCGGCAAGGCCTGCCCGATCGCGGCGACCGCATCCAGCTTGTTGTCCTCGATGCCGATCATCGCCCGGTGAACGCCCAGTGCGTGTGCCACGACACGCGTTCCGGCAATCAGGTCCGCGGGTTTTTCCAGCATCAGCCGGTGATCGCAGGTCAGGTAAGGCTCGCACTCGCAGCCATTGACCACCAGGGTGTCAACGGTGTGTTCCGGGGGCGGCTTCATCTTGACATGCGTCGGGAATGCAGCCCCTCCCAAGCCCACCATGCCGATAGCCTGGACGGCCTGAATGATCTCGTCCGGTGACATCGAAGCCACGTCGCGTGGGGCAGAATACAGGACTTCCTGACTTGAACCCTCGTATACCCTGAGAAGAATGGAAGGCGTCCTGGGACCGCGCGCACTGGGCATCAGCTTGATAGCTTCGATGACACCCGTGGCAGGTGCATGCATGGGTACCGACATAAATCCATCAGCCTCTGCGATGGGTTCTCCCCTGACGACTTCCTGGCCTGGTTTCACCATGGCGATCGCGGGTTTGCCTGTGTGTTGCGACAGGGGAATGACCAGTTGCGGCGCAAACGGCAGACGCCGTATCGGCAGGCCACTGGTTAGTTCCTTGTATTCGGCCGGGTGAACGCCGTGCTCAAAGGTATTGCGCCGGAACAGGTTCAGCAGACTCATCATCAGCTAAGCGGGGATCTGATAACGGTTCATGACAAGCAGCCTCAGCCTTGCACCGGTCACTGAAATTTCTCGGCACGCTTGATGAGCTTGGCCACATCCTTTTCATCGGGATTGAAGGGCGTGCCGGGGTGGATGCAACTGACCGTACATTTTTCAGCCGCACGCACGATGTCTTTGTAAGGCCCACTTTTGGGATTAATGACGACGGCCTGCTTCTGATCGTTGTAGGCGAATATTTTCGGATTGATTTTGATGCACTCACCACAGGCGTCGCATTCCGGTGAATCGATCCAAACCGCCTCGTAGCCGCCCGGCGCCGGCGTAGCCCGTGCTGTACCGGCGCTGTCAGGGGCCATGGGCATGACCTCTGAGCTGGCAGCACTGCCGCTGGTAGCCTGGCTGATCAGGGCCGCCGTGTCGCCGGAGCCTGCCAGTGCCAGGAAGCTGGCAGTGAGTTTCTGTGCCAGTTCCTCACGGGCGCGTGCAGCGATCTGATCCACATCCACATCACGGCCAATCCCGGCCAATGACTTGAGCTGGCGCCAGAAATCCCGACGGTCCTCACTGGCTGTGACGATTTCAGCGGAAACCATCACGCGCATCAGCCGGTTCTTTTTGTCCAGCGCCCAGACATACGGGTAGCGGTCCTCCCGATCTTCGGCGTCGAGATCCAGAAATTCAGCCAGGGGTATCATGCTGTCGTTCCAGGTATCACGCGGTGCCTGCTTGTAGTGCTTGCGGAAGCGACCCTCGGTGATGGCAAAGTCGGCAAAGGTGGTGGGGAGTTCCAGCGACTCCTCAGTGCCCGCGTCGTTGTGGTAGGTCAGCGAATACGTCGGCCAGTCCTCGTCCAGGGCCGGATTGCCGTCGAGATCGCAGCATTCGTCAAACGTGACACCGGCATCCGGATCGAAGCGGAACAGCGGGTAGGCGCGCGATTCCACGGCGAGTTTATTCTGCGCCGCGGAGGCGTCATCGCCGATGCCATGTTCAGGCTGGCAGGCCGCATAGATATTGAACAGGGCGGGCCGTCGGCTATTGAGACCCTCGATATAGCCTTCGAGCAGATGGGTCACATTGGCGATCGAGCCCTGCATGACCCAGGCGTTGCGGTGGGCCATGCCGATGAGGCCGATTTCTTTCCGGATTTCCGGCTTGCCTTTCCACACCTTGCCAAAGCCGGCCATGTCCGAGACCTGGCCGGTGAAGCCCGACGTACAGGCCTGGCCACCGGTATTGGAATAGACCTGGGTATCGAGCACCAGCACCTTGATGGGCATCTGCGTCATGAGGACACGCGAAAGATTCTGGAAACCGATGTCATACATGGCTCCGTCGCCGCCGATCGAAACCACGGGCGGGCAGAGCAGCCACTCTTCCTCACTGAATTTGTGCCAGTCGAAGTAGGTAAAAAACTCCTCGTGTTCCTGCGGCGAATATTCACCGGCCAGTTCCAGTTCTGCCAGGCGAACAGCCTTGAAACCGTCGGCCATCTTCGCCATGTGTCCCTGGAATACCCCCATGGCCAGGGACGGCGAATCCTGGAACAGGTGATTGGCCCAGGGGAAGGGGTAGGGATTGTAGGGATACGTAGAGCCCCATACCGACGTGCAGCCGGTGGCATTGGTAATACCCATGTCGGCACGCCCGCGACGGGTCTGCCCCTCGGTATACAGCCACTTGAGGTGGCGCAGCTTTTTCAGCAATACGGTGGTGCGTTTCAACCAGTCGACATCAACCGGATCGGCTTCATGCGCACTGTCCAGTGACTCCGACAATTCAGCCAGCGTCAGATCGCTGTTGCGGTGCGAGGCCACCAGCGCCTCGATAACCCCGGTATCACTGAGATCCAGACCCTCGGACAGCTTGAGGTGTATATGCTTGTCGAGGCTTTCGATAAGGGTGTCGATTTTTTCCAGATGCACCTTCACCCGAGGCTGCATCAGCGCGCTCACGGTACTGGTAAACAGGTGGATGACCGATTTCTCACCACAACCCAGGCAGGCCCCGTCGCCGCAGGAGAGCGACGTGTAATTGCGCTTGTCCAGTAACAGCGTTTCCAGTGCGCCAATCCGCTCATTGAGATCGTCAATACGAATAAAATCCGGCCGGGTTGTCGGCAGCTCCTGCCAGAATTCCCAGTCACGCCGCAGCTTCCCGATCGCTTCCGGTGTCTGCGGGGTGGCCACCAGCGCGTTGTCCTCACAGACTTCCACACATTCCATACACCCCTTGCAGGTATAGGGATTGATGGTGACGGAGAAGAGCCCGCCACTGTTGGCGGCTTTCTTTTCACGGGTAGTGTAGTAAGGCTTGGTGATCGCGAAGCTGAAGTTGCCAATGGCCTCCATGAACAACCCGAATTCTTTCTCGAGATCTTCTTTCTCCTGTCCGTCCAGACTGGAGTCCGCCAGGCTTGACAATACGGCCTGATCCAGGAGCTTGCTGACATCAGCGGTTTCACGCACCGGTTCGATCAGGGCACGCAGGCGTTTCTCCACTTCACGCACGGCCCGGCGCAGGTACTGTGTCGGTTGCCCGTTATTCTCGATATGCCTGATGGCCGTCTCGAACACATCGTCGATGCTGTTGACCAGGCCCGGGATGGCGCTGTCGGGGCAGATGCTGAAACACTTGCCACAGGCAGTACAGTTTTCAGGTACAAACTCCGGATACTCAAAACGAATCGCCGTCATGTCCCGGAATACGCCGCTGGAGGCGGGGATCACACCCAGTCCGATATAGGGGTCGGCGAGGTTCTCCTCACCCAGGCCTGTTTGGTAGAAACTACCGGTCTGTTCCCAGAAGCGGTGTACGTCGGTAATGCCGCCGTCACCCTCGGGGATCTGCTTGAGCATGACGGGAATCCCGACCGCCTTGCGCTTAGGCAGGCTGCTGCCGGCGTCGATTTGCCTGGCGGCGACCTCGTGGATCTCATCGAAGCCACGCCGTACGACACGCAGGTTGTCCTGCACGATGCGTTCGCCCTTGCTGCCAAACTTGTGGCGTAACTGACTGTCGATGGCATCAAACAGCGCCTGCTCTCCGAGCCCGGCCTGCTGCATGACGGGCGATGCGGCAAAGAACGCTCCCTGGAAGGCATTGCCCTGCATGCGGTACTGGAGATCGGGATTGGTCGCTTCCTCGCGTGCGATCTTGAAGCCGTCGAGATAAAACAGCCGGATGTCGTTGTCGACGATCGTCTGTTGTGCATGACGGGGAATGGTCTGCCACACGGCATCGGGATCATCCAGGCTGCTCTGGATGATAAAGACGCCGCCCTTTTTCAGCCCGCGCAGGGGATTGGAATGGCCGAACACATTGGGGTCCGGCGACATCGCCACATCGACATGGAAATACTCACAATTCAGGCGGATCGGTTCCGGTGCCGCCGAGAGATAGTAGGTCGTTGGCTGGCCTTTTTTCTCCGAGCCGTACTTCGGATTGGCCTTGATGTCGAAATTCAACAGATCGAACAGCGTCATGGCCAGGTTCTTGCCCGTGGTGATCGC
>JBATGJ010000159.1:0-4128 GCA_049665685.1 Gammaproteobacteria bacterium | reverse complement strand
CATTATACGCAGGACACCCGTAGCCGAATTCGGCTGCATGGTCCAGCAACTGGCGTAATGAAATTATGGCCATTGTCTTCTCCTCAAAAATCGCAAATTAATTGTACAAAGATTACAGCTTGTCGCAGGCCTGTAGCGGCCACTGTTTGACTGCCGCCTGCGGCAGCAGCCGAAATAAACCTATTGTTCAAGAACTTCGTGCTCACCTACCGTGATGATTTTCATGGCGCTGGTCCCGCCGTGAACCCCCATGAGATCACCTTTGGTAATAATAATCATGTCACCATTGCGCACCGCACCACGGCGTACCAGCTCATCAACCGCCTCCTGATTGACTGTCGCGTGATCGGGCGTCGTGACATCGAAGCTGACCGGGTATACACCACGATACAGCGTCACCTTCCTGCGCGTTTCAACATGCCGTGTCATGGCGAAGATCGGTATGCCTGATCTGACGCGCGACATCCACAGGGCGGTGGCCCCGGATTCGGTCAGCGCTGCAATCGCCTTGACACCCAGGCTATTGGCAGTATACATAGCCGCCTTGGCAATGGCCTCATCAATCCGTTTGAAATGGATGTTGGTACGCCGTTCCGTTACATTCTGCATGCGCTGGCGTTCCGCCCCGGCGCAGATTCGATCCATCGCCTCGATAACCTTGGCCGGATACTGGCCGGCTGCGGTCTCGGCCGATAGCATGACCGCATCGGTACCGTCGATTACCGCATTGGCGACATCGAATACCTCGGCACGTGTCGGGATCGGGCTGTCGACCATGGACTGCATCATCTGGGTGGCAGTAATTACCACACGGTCGTGTGACCGGGCCGCCTGGATAATGCGCTTCTGCACGGCCGGCAGTTCGGCATCGCCGATTTCCACACCCAGGTCGCCACGGGCAATCATGATGACATCCGCGGCCTTGATGATCTCTTCGAGTTCATCCAGCGCCTCGGCACGCTCAATCTTTGCAACGATGCTGCCATGCCCGCCGGCATCGCGCAGGAGCTGGCGGGCCTCGTGGATATCCTCGGCCGAACGCGGAAAGGAAATCGCCACGTAATCAGCGTCCATCTCCGCGGCCACTGCGATATCCTTGCGGTCCTTGTCTGTCAGCGCCCCGGCCGACAGACCGCCACCATGACGGTTGATGCCCTTGCTGTTGTTCAGGTGGCCACCGATGATTACGCGGCAACGCACCTCGGAACCCTCGACTTCCTCGACCCAGAGCTCCAGCAGACCGTCGTCGAGCAACAGGGTGTCACCACGCGCCACGTCATTCGACAGCCCCTTGTAGGTAACACCGACCCGTTCCCGGTTCCCCTCCATCGGGTCCATCGACGCATCGAGTATGAACTGGTCGTCCTTCTCCAGTTTGATACGGCCTTCGGTGAATCGCTCTATCCTGATCTTCGGGCCCTGCAGGTCCGCCAGCACGCCAACCTGGTGGCCATGGGCACGGGCACGATTGCGCACGTTTTTGGCGCGTGCAATGTGATCGTCGTGGGTACCATGGGAAAAGTTTATTCGCACCACGTCCATGCCGGCACGGATCATGTCGTCCAGCACGGTCTCGTCATCCGTTGCCGGGCCGAGTGTGGCGACAATCTTCGTTCTTCTTGGCATATTAGTCCGGCACTCCGTGCTAGCGCCTGCCCGGCCTACTTCGCCCGCTCTTCGAGCATTGCGACCGCGGGTAGTGTTTTGCCTTCGAGATATTCGAGAAAAGCACCACCCGCTGTCGAGATGTAGGACACCTTGTCATAGATATCGTATTTCTGGATAGCCGCGATAGTGTCGCCACCACCCGCCAGGCTGAAACCGTCGGCATTGGCAATCGCCATGGAAACGGTCCTGGTGCCTTCGCCGAACTGGTCGAATTCGAACACACCGACCGGACCGTTCCAGACAATGGTGCCGGCCTTGCTGATGATGTCCGCAAGTTCCTGTGCAGATTTCGGGCCGATATCGAAGATCATGTCATCGTCCTCGACATCGCCGGCATCTTTCAGCACGGCCGGTTCGTTTTCATCGAAATTCTTGCCACAGACCACATCAACCGCTATCGGGATACTGGCACTGCGTGCCTTCATCTTTTCGATCAGGACCTGCGCAGTCGGTACCAGGTCGTCCTCACACAGCGATTTGCCGACGTTCTTGCCGGTTGCCTTGAGGAAGGTATTGGCGATGCCACCACCGACCACCAGCTGGTCAACCTTTTCAGACAATGCCTCGAGCACGGTCAGCTTGCTGGACACCTTCGAGCCACCGACGATCGCCACCATCGGGCGTGCCGGGTTGGCGAGCGCCTTGGACAATGCATCGAGTTCTTTTGCAAGCAACAGCCCGGCGCAGGCAATCGGCGCAAACTTGCCGACGCCGTGGGTCGAGGCCTGGGCCCGGTGCGCCGTACCGAAGGCATCCATGACAAAGATATCGCACAGCGCGGCATACTGTTTCGCCAGCGACTCGTCATCTTTCTTTTCGCCGGCATTGAAGCGCACATTCTCGAACAGTATGACCTCGCCATCACCCAGGTGCGGTGCATTATCAAGATAATCCGCAACCAGCCTGACCGGCTTGCCGAGCTTGGCCGACAGGTCGTCGGCGATCGGCTGCATGGAATTTTCCTGGTCCGGGGTACCTTCCTCCGGACGACCGCGATGCGACATAACCATGACCTTGGCGCCCGCCTTCATGCAGTGCTCTATGGTCGGCATGGACGCGGTAATGCGCGCATCGGATGTTACCTTGCCATCCTTGACCGGCACGTTCAGATCAGCGCGAATTAATACACGCTTGCCGGCTAGATCAAGATCGGTCAGCTTGATAAAAGACATGGGTACTCCTTGTTACCTCTGCCACAGAGGGCACAGAGAAAAACAGTCAATCCAAACAACGCATGCAAGCGAGAGTCCCTGTTCGCTGGCAAGGCCGATGACGGTTCGGGGGCGCGCTGTATTTGCAACACATGAGCACTCAAAACGCCAACGGCAACATTGCCAGCAGGTACATGATCCGCCTGTTACGCGACGTGTTCGACCATACGCAACATGTTGCAGGTATAGCCGTACTCGTTGTCATACCAGGCCACCACCTTGATGAAGGTACCGTCGAGGGCGATACCGGCGCCGGCATCGAAGATGGACGGCGTGGTGCGGCCGCGGAAGTCGGTCGAGACGACCTTGTCCTCGGTGTAGTCAAGCACGCCGGCCAGGTCACCGGACTCCGAGGCCGCCTTCATGGCCGCGCAAATGTCATTATAGTCGGCATCCTTGTTCAACTCGACGGTCAGGTCGACCACGGACACATCCGAGGTCGGTACGCGGAAGGCCATACCGGTCAGCTTGCCGTTCAGTTCCGGCAGCACCACACCAACGGCCTTGGCCGCACCGGTGGATGACGGGATGATATTTTCGAGGATACCGCGACCACCGCGCCAGTCCTTTTGCGACGGACCATCGACGGTCTTCTGGGTTGCGGTTGCAGCATGCACCGTGGTCATCAGGCCTCGCTTGATACCCCACTTGTCATTCAGTACCTTGGCAACCGGTGCCAGGCAGTTGGTGGTGCAGGAGGCGGCTGAAATAATTGCCTGGCCATCGTAGGTCTTGTGATTGACGCCGTAGACGAACATGGGTGTGCCGTCCTTGGAGGGTGCACTCTGTACAACCTTCTTGGCACCGGCCTCGATGTGCTTTTGACAGGTCTCCTCCGTGAGGAAGAAGCCGGTGCATTCGATCACCAGGTCAGCGCCGACATCGCCCCACTTGAGGTTGGCCGGATCACGTTCTGCCGTCAGGCGGATCTTCTTGCCCTTGACGACCATGTTGTTACCGTCAACGGAGATGTCACCGTCGAAGTTACCGTGCACAGAGTCGTACTGCAGCATGTAGGCCAGATAATCGGCATCCAGCAAATCGTTGATGGCGACGACCTCGATTCCCGGAAAATCCTTGCTGATCGCGCGAAACGCCATGCGACCGATACGACCAAAGCCATTAATACCGACTTTAATAGTCATGCTCTTTCTCCTGATTTATTAATTAATGAATAGATGGAAAATGCCGTCCCGCATGCGGGACGGCAAAATGTTACAGGGCGCTGTTGACGGCCTTGACCACGTTA
>JBATGJ010000158.1:0-11642 GCA_049665685.1 Gammaproteobacteria bacterium | reverse complement strand
GAGCAAGAATCTCGGCAGCCTGGACAACCAGAGTCGCAAGGTCAACCAGGAACTGGCCGAGATCAAGCGCACCGCCTCCAGTGCCCTGGCGATCGATTCGGAAAACAAGGAACTGAAAAGCCGGGTGGTATCAGTAGAACGTCAGCTGCAGACCCTGCAACAGGAAAACGAGAGTCTGAAAGACCGTACCGCGCGCGACTGGTTCATGGTCGGTGCCGCCGTGGTCCTGCTGGGCATCATCGTCGGCCTCATCATTCCACGCATACGCTGGCGCAAGAAGTCCAGCTGGGACACGTTTTAGAGAGTCTTAAAAGAAGATCTGCCACAGAGGCCATAGAGACCTCACGTTCACAATCACTGTACTGGTCAGGCATGGTATCTGGTTATTGTCCTGAAGATTTTTGCATACTTGAACCCGGTGCAAGTACACAGTGACAAAATCGGGTTCTGTGTACCCTGTGGCGCAAGACAGGCTTGCATCAACCCTCGTCGGTCACACAGCCTTCCGAGGCGTTCCTGACCAGCCGGATGTACTTGGCCAGAGTCCCGCGGTCGGCCTTGTAGGGCGGCATCTCCCACGCCGCGCGACGCTGCTGCATCTCTGCATCGCTGATATCAACCGCCAGCGACTTGTGCTCGGCATCGATGGTGACGATGTCACCGTCGCGCAGCAGTCCGATCGGACCCCCCTCCTGCGCCTCCGGCACAATATGCCCGATAATGAAACCGTGTGAACCGCCCGAGAAACGTCCGTCGGTCAGCAAGGCGACATCCTTGCCCAGTCCGGCACCCATGATGGCCGAGGTCGGGGTCAGCATCTCCGGCATGCCGGGACCACCCTTCGGTCCTTCGTAACGGATCACCACGACATCGCCCTTGCCGATCCGGCCCGCCTCGAGTGCCGCCAGCATGTCTTCCTCCGAGTCATAGACCCGCGCAGGCCCGCTGAAGTGCAACCCCTCCTTGCCGGTGATCTTGGCCACCGAACCGCCCGGTGCCAGGTTGCCTTTCAGGATCTGGATATGACCGCTTGGCTTGATCGGTGCGGACAGGGCATGAAACACGTCCTGTCCGTCTGCCAGACCCGGCAGGTCCTGCAGGTTCTCGGCGATGGTGTTACCGGTGACTGTCAGGCAGTCACCCTTGATGAGTCCTTCCGCCAGCAGGTACTTCATCACCGCGGGCGTGCCGCCGACGTTGTGCAGGTCTTCCATGACATATTTGCCGCTCGGCTTCAGGTCGGCCAGGAACGGGATACGGTCGCTGACGGACTGGAAGTCATCGATGTCCAGGTCCACATCGACGGCACGCGCCATGGCGATCAGGTGCAGCACCGCATTGGTGGATCCACCCAGCGCCATGATGATGACCATGGCATTCTCAAAGGCGTCGCGCGACATGATGTCACGCGGCTTGATGTCCTGTTCGAGCAAATGGCGGATCGCCTGGCCGGCGTTGTAACACTCTGCCAGCTTGCCGGGATCGACGGCCGGCGTGGAGGAACTGTAGGGCAGGGACATGCCCATGGCCTCGATGGCTGAGGCCATGGTATTGGCCGTATACATACCACCGCAGGCACCTGCCCCGGGACAGGCATGATCGACGATACTACGCCGCGTTGTTTCATCGATCTTGCCGGCGATGAATTCGCCGTAACTCTGGAATGCCGAAACGATATCGAGTGGCTGACCTTTGTAGTGTCCGGGCCTGATGGTCCCGCCGTAAATCATCAGTGACGGACGGTTAAGACGCCCCATGGCAATCAGGCATCCCGGCATGTTCTTGTCACAGCCCGGCAGGGAAATATTGGCGTCGTACCACTGCGCACTCATGACGGTTTCGATCGAGTCCGCGATCAGGTCACGCGACTGCAGGGAAAAACTCATACCGTCGGTACCCATGGAGATACCATCGCTGACGCCGATGGTGTTGAAGCGCATGCCGACCAGGCCGGCATCCACGACACCCTCCCGGACCTTCGCCGCCAGGTCATTCAGGTGCATGTTGCAGGTATTGCCTTCGTACCACACGCTCGAGATGCCAACCTGCGCCTTGTCCATGTCGGCATCGGTCAGACCGGTCCCGTGCAACATCGCCTGCGAGGCACCCTGCGACTTCGGCTGGGTAATTCTGGAACTGTATCGGTTCAGCTTTTGGGTCATCGTGTTCTCCACTCCTGCAAACCGGGCACCAGCGACCGGCTTAATCGGCCCGCTATTGTACAGAGGCTGGCCGCAGGGCTGCATGTAGCGGGATTTTTGCATCATGCACCGGGCCCACCCGCAGAATTTTCCAGCTTGTCATAAAATTGACATGCTTTTTTATAAAACATCATGCAAAACAATAGGATAAAAAATATTGCCCTCCATGAAAATCCTTGCGAGAATCACATTTCTTATTGCTATATAGCAATCAGGTATTTTAGTACATGCTTATTAATTGATGTACAATTGTTCAGGTGTGTGTGCAACGGGCCTGACGTGGTGCGCACAACCCGTCGAGACAAGATCAAGGGAGCGGCAATCGCATGCGTGTAGTGCAGTTATTCGATCCTGACAGTTCCACCTTCAGCTACCTCCTGTGGGACAGCAACAGCCGTGAGGCTGCCCTGATCGATCCGGTCGAGCAGCAGACCGGTCGTGACGCCAATCTGGTCCGTCAACTGGGACTGACCCTTAAGTACACGCTTGAAACCCACGTGCATACCGACCACACCACCGGCTCGGACTATTTGAAGCAGGCCCTGAATTCAATCGTGATCATGCACGAGAACAGTCGTGCCAGGTACGCGGACGTCCTGGTCAGGGGCGGTGATTTCATCCCGCTCGGACACCAGCGGATAAACATCCTGTTCACCCCCGGCCATAGCGATAACCATATTTGCTATACCATACCGGGGGCAATCTTTACGGGTGATTCGCTGCTGATCGGCAGCTGCGGGCGTACCGATTACCGTACCGGCGACGCCGCTGCACAGTATGAATCGATTACCGGCAAGCTGTTCGCCTACCCGGACGAGACACTGATCTACCCGGGCCATGATTACCACGGCAAGACCCGGTCCACCATCGGCGAGGAAAAGGCACACAATCCGCAAATCGGTGCGCATATCAGTCGTGAGGCATTCATCGACACGGTGGTCAACATGAAACTGGACCCTCCGCAGCGGCTGTATCAGGCCCTGCCTACCTGAATACAGCGCCACATACCTGGCCTGCGTACCGCGCGCACCTCACTATAAGCTGACCGGTATCCACTCCTCCTGAACACGCTGCGGGCAATTGTCCGTGCAGGGTGGTTGTGTGCATACAACCGGACTTGGCGGGCAGCCATCCTGTCCAGCCGGGCCGGATACCCGCCGCACCCCTGAAACGGCTGCGCAACTGACCCGAGTCGTGCGGCTGTTACCTGTTTGCAGGCCACACGGCCTTGCCGGCGTGTCCGGTTCGCGCCCGAACCGGCGCTGGCGCATATTTTTTATGTGATACAGTTATTTAGCAGCTGCAAACGTCCTTCAGTTCCCGCCCTCCCCGGCCGATTCTAGTAACGATGTACCCGGCGGATATGCTTCCGCGGAGATTTTACCGGGAGCCCGACGTTTTCATGAAAGACAACACCCGCCTGTTTGTGACCATTGGCTTCCTGGCTGTCCTGGCGCTCATTTTCTCGCTGGTCACGATCGCCCTGCTGCAGCTGCAAAAGACCAATGCGAGCATGGAACACCTGGTCGAGCGTACCAGTAAAAAAATGGCGACGGCGCATGATATGCGTGATGCACTTCGTCTCCGAGCCAACAGCCTCAAGACCATGCAGCTAAGCGGAGACATTTTCGCGCGTGATGAGGAGTACCTGCGCTTCATCGATCATGCGGGGAAATATCGCCGGGCAGCTGAACGGCTGGTCAGTCTTGGTATGGACGATAAAGAAACCCTGTTGCACGAACAGCTGCAACAACTCTTCCGGGCCTCGCACCCCCACAATAACAGGGCATCCGAACTGTTGATGAGTGATGCGCCACCGGCAGCGCTCGAGCCCGTTATCAATACGGTGGCGGCCCTGCAGAGAAGGATGCTCGACAAGCTGGAGGAGCTGGTTGGTATTGAGCAACGCAATACCGAGGAGGCACTGGCCGTCAGCCGCGGTCACTACCGGACGACCCGCCAGCTGCTGATTGCCCTGTCAATTTTTGCACTGCTGTTTTTGGTGATCGTCGCCCGCACTATGATCCGTCAAGTTTCCTCCAAGAACCGCCAGCTGACCTATCAGGCATCGCATGATGCCCTGACCGGCCTGATCAACCGGCGCGAATTCGAGCTGCGACTTGACCGGGCCATCCGTGTCGCCCGGGCACAATCTGCCAAACATGCCCTGCTGTATATCGACCTTGATCAGTTCAAGATTGTCAACGACACCTGCGGTCACGCCGCCGGCGACGAACTCCTGCAACAATTGTCCAGACTGCTGTTAAGCACGGTCCGCTACCGTGACACCCTCAGCCGACTCGGCGGTGACGAATTTGGCATGCTGCTGGAGAACTGTCCGCTCGACAAGGCCGTATCCATTGCCAACGATCTGCTCAAGGTCATGGACTCGTTTCAGTTCACCTGGGACGAAAGTGTGCTCACCCTTGGTATGAGTATCGGTGTGGTGCCGCTCGACCACACCACGAGCGACATTGCCGCGGCCATGAGCGCTGCAGACTCCGCCTGCTACATTGCCAAGGAAGCAGGGCGTAACCGCGTACAGATCGCCCACCTGGGTAATCGCAAGCTGCAGGAGCGTCACAGCGAGATGCAATGGGTATCGAGATTGACGCGTGCCCTGGAAGAAAAGCGCTTTGAACTGTTCTACCTGCCGATCATACCCTGTGCACGCAGAGACAACGGCACACGGCAAATCGAGATCCTGCTGCGCCTGATCGATGACGATGGCACCATCATTGCACCCGGTGCATTTTTGCCTGCTGCCGAAAAATACAACCTGGCCGCGAATATCGATCGCTGGGTAATAGGCACCACTCTGGAATGGGTCGCCGCAAACTCGGGTAACAGTAGCCGTCCGCTGACTGTGTTCATCAATATATCGGGACAGACCGTCGGCAGTGCCGACATGCTGCGCTTCATTATCGACAAGATGGATGAAACCGGTGTTGCTCCGGAAATGATTGTTTTCGAGATCACCGAAACTACGGCTATTGCCAACATTACTTCCGCAACGAGTTTCATGCTCACATTGAGAGGTTGCGGTTTCAGATTCTCGCTGGACGATTTCGGCAGTGGCCTGTATTCATTCACCTATCTGAAAAAACTTCCGATCGACTTCCTGAAAATCGACGGTACCTTCATCCGTGACATTCTGTCAGACCCGGTAGATTATGCGATGGTTCGCTCGATCAACGAACTCGGACAGCTGCTCGGCAAGGAGACCATCGCAGAGTTCGTGGAAACCCTCGATATAGCCGACGAACTGCAAAGTATCGGCGTTGACTATGTACAGGGATATGCCTACGCGAAACCACTGCCGCTACTCGAGTTTACCCACACTACACGTCCGTATCTCGTTGTCATCACCGGCTGACCGGGCTGGCGGTGGTGATTATGCCGCGCGCTGACCCGCGAAAGGCTATAGTCTGTGTTACAGACGGGGTCAGGGTGCACCCGCAGGGGAAGAATCAATGTCAGGAATACCGCCAGTGCTGGAGATGATCGGGGCGCTCGTCAGTACGCCCTCGATCAGCAGTGCCGACCCAAACCTCGACCAGGGCAACCGTGCCGTCATCGACCTGCTTGCCGGCTGGCTGGAAGATACCGGCTTCCGGGCCGAAATCATGCCACTGCCCGGCAGCCCGGCAAAAGCGAATCTGATCGCCACCCTCGGCAGCGGACCGGGCGGACTGGTACTGTCAGGGCACACCGATACCGTTCCCTACGATGAAGGTCACTGGCAGTACGATGCTATCGGGATGACCGAGGCGAACGAGCGACTGTATGGCCTTGGCACCGCGGACATGAAGTCATTCATGGCACTCGCCATCGAGGCCTGCCGTCATCTGCATGGCGCCGATCTGCACGAACCGGTAACGATCCTGGCGACCGCGGACGAAGAAACGTCGATGTCCGGCGCAAAGGCGCTGGTTGAACACGACCGCCCGCATGCGCGTTGTGCCGTGATCGGTGAACCGACCGGGCTGAAACCGGTGCGCATGCACAAGGGCATCATGATGGAGTCGATCCATCTGCAGGGACACGCGGGGCATTCCAGCGACCCGTCACTCGGCAACAGTGCGCTGGAGGCAATGCACCGGGTCATCGGTGCCGTGCTCGACTGGCGTGGCGAACTGCAGGCACGCAACGTGAACGATTTGTTCGCCGTCCCGGTGCCGACACTCAATCTGGGGCATATCCATGGCGGTGATAATCCGAACCGGATCTGTGCGTCATGCGAGCTGCAGATCGACCTGCGGCCATTGCCCGGCATGAACATCGGTGAACTGCGCGACGAACTGCACCACAGGATCCGGCTGACACTGGCGGACAGCGGCATCGGCATCCGTTTCGAGTCACTGTTCGACGGCATACCGGCCATGGAAACCCCGGCGGACGCCGGCATCGTACGGCTTGCCGAACGCCTGACCGGGTATACCCCCGGCGCAGTGGCATTTGGTACCGAGGCGCCGTACCTGTCTCGCCTGGGGATGGAGACGGTGGTGCTCGGCCCCGGCAACATCGAGCAGGCCCACCAGCCGGACGAGTACCTTGCCATTGATCGTCTTGACCCAACAGTTAATCTACTGAAACAATTCATAAAATCTGTTTGTATCGATACGCCGCCCCTGATATAAAAGGGATTTCAGGCTTGCAGCGATGAATACCAGTAAACCACACAAACAGTTCATCAGTGACTTCCGGCAGGCCGCGCCGTATATCCATGCACACCGCGGTGCTACCTTTGTGCTGGCCTTCGGTGGCGAGGCCGTTGATGCCGATACGTTTCCGGACCTGGTGCACGACATTGCCCTGTTGCACAGCCTGGGTATCCAGCTGGTCCTGGTGCATGGCGCACGGCCACAGATAGAACGCAGGCTGAAGACCGCCGGCGCGCGCATAGAGTATGCAAACGGCCTGCGCATTACCGATGATGCCGCCCTGGTATGCGTGAAGGACGCCGCCGGCAGCGTGCGCGTTGAGGTCGAGGCGCTGCTGTCGATGGGCCTGGCCAACACACCCATGTCGGGCGCGCGTATTCGCGTGACCTCGGGAAATTTTGTCACCGCCCGACCGCTCGGCGTGCGTGACGGCGTGGACTACTGCCATACCGGTGAAGTACGGCGCATCGACAGCGAGGCGATCCGGCAACACCTGGCAGAACGCCGCATCGTGCTGCTCTCACCCATCGGCTACTCACCGACCGGCGAGGTATTCAATGTCGGCGCCGGAGAAATCGCCACACAGGCGGCAGCGGCACTGGGCGCCGACAAGCTGATCTTCATGACCGAAGGCAAGCGGCCACGGGACAGTCGCAGGCGCCTGATCTCGAAAATGAACATCAACGAGGCCAACACTCTGTTGACGGGCGGACGGCAGCTGGAGGGCCCGACCCGGCGATTTCTCGAGTATGCCGTGCAGGCCTGCCAGCAGAATGTGCGACGCGTGCATATCCTCGACCGTCCCGACAACGGGGCTCTGCTGCTGGAACTGTTCACGCGCGACGGTCACGGTACGCTGGTGACGGCCGACGTCTATGAGGGCCTGCGCGAGGCAACCATCGAGGACGTCGTGGGCATCCTGGAGCTGATCAAGCCGCTCGAGGAGGAAGGTGTACTGGTGCGGCGCTCGCGCGAGTTGCTGGAAATGGAGATCGATCACTTTGTCATCATCGAGCGTGACGGGACCATCATCGGCTGTGCCGCCCTGTATCCCTATGCAAAGGACGGGTACGCCGAGCTGGCCTGTGTTGCCATCCACCCGGACTATCGCAAGTCCGGGCGCGGCGATACCCTGCTGCAGTATGTGGAGAACCGCGCAGTGCGCAGCGGTATCGACAAACTGGTGGTGCTGACGACCCGGACCGCACACTGGTTTCGCGAGCGCGGGTTTCAGCCGGGCGATAAATCCGACCTGCCCGTACGCAGGAAATCACTGTACAACTACCAGCGTAATTCCAAGGTGTTCTACAAGCCGCTGGCAACCGATGATGTGGGCAAGTCAGCCTGACGGACATGACAAACCGGCCGCATTTTGTCACCCTATGCATGCGCGGGAACGTATAATCAGATCGCTGATGGGCTGGAATCACTGGACTGCATACCTGAAAATGCCCGGCATGTCCTGACTTATTGCTCACCGCGCGGCCTGCGGTGACGGCAACACGTGAACAGATCAGGGCGCCACTCGCAGATTGCCAACCGGCAGGGAGAAGCATAATCAACTCAAACGCAACAGACGCATCGGCAATCAAGGTCCTGCAAATAACCGATACCCACCTGTTTGACGATCCCGACGGGTGCCTGCTTGGCCTGAATACGGAGCAGTCGCTGCAGGCCGTCATTGCCGATGCCACAGACAGGCACCTGCCGGCGGACCTGGTGCTGGCAACCGGTGATCTGGCCCACAAGCCGGCGCCGGCAACCTACGCACGCGTGTTCTCCCTGCTCGGCGGGCTGGGGCTGCCGGTCTACTGCCTGGCCGGCAATCACGACGAGGGCCAAATGCTGGAGGCATTGACTGACGGCGGGCCGTGCCGTTTCGAGACCCACCTGCACCACGGTGGCTGGCATTTCGTTTTCCTCGATTCCACCATTCCCGGCAGCGAGGGGTCGCACCTGCCAGCGGAACGCCTGCGGGAACTCGACCGCCTGCTGGCCACTTCGCCCGACACTCACACCCTGGTGTGCATGCATCACCAACCGGTCGCGATGGGCAGCCGCTGGCTGGATACCATGGCAGTGGACAATCCGGATGAGTTCTTCGCCGTCATCGACCGGCATCCGCAGGTACGCGGCATCCTGTGGGGACATGTCCACCAGGAATTCACCGGGACACGCAACGGTGTACAGCTGATCTCGACACCCTCGACCTGTATCCAGTTCATGCCGAACAGCAACGACTTTGCGGTGGAAATGATCTCGCCCGGTTATCGGTGGCTGCTGCTGCAAGCGGATGGACGCATCGAGACCGGTGTGGAACGCCTCGATGACATCCCGGGGACCATCGACCAGACCGCCAGCGGTTACTGAACCAGCTGGTTGAGATCGAATATCGGCAACAGGATTGCCAGGACGATAATCAGTACCACACCGCCCATGGCCAGGATCAGCATGGGCTCGAACAGGCCCAGCAACGCCGCAATCATGGTCTCGATTTCACGTTCCTGATTGATCGCGGCACGCTCCAGCATATCTTCCAGCTTGCCGGATGACTCGCCACTGGCGATCAGGTGCACGGTCATCGGTGGAAAGTAACCGCTTTTCTCGAGGGCGGCGGCAATACTTGCGCCCTCGCGCACCCGCGCCGCTGCCTCGTCGACCGCATCACGCATGGGCAGGTTGGTAACGACCTGGGCTGAAATACGCAATGCCTCGAGCACCGACACGCCGCTCGCGGTCAGGATGCTGAAGGTCCGCGCGAATCGCCCGGTGTTCATACCGCGCACCAGTCGACCGACCAGCGGGAGTGACAGTTGCACGCGATGGAAACGGCGGCGATTCTCTTCGTTCTTCAAAAGCCACGCAAACAGGATGCCTGCAAGCACCAGCAACACCAGTATCATCAGCCCGTAGTCACGCATGAAATCACTGACCGCAATCAGACCGACCGTCAGCGGTGGCAGGTCCTGGCCGATGTTGTCGAACACCTGTACGACCTGCGGTACCACGTACGTCATCAGGCCACCCACCACCAGGAACGCGACAATGGTGAGCATTGCCGGATAAAAGACGGCCAGCTGTATCTTCTGCCGCATCTGCTGACGGTTCTCGGTATAGTCTGCGAGACGTTCAAGCACGCGGTCGAGATGCCCGGCCTGCTCACCCGCCTCCACGGTGGTCCGGTACAGTTCGGGGAAGACATGCTTGAAATCTCCCAGGCCGGCTGCCAGCGTATGCCCTTCCATCACCCTCGAGCGCACTGCTAGCAACATGCTCTTCAGGCGGGAACGGTCGGTTTGCTGCGACGCGGCACGCAGGCATTCTTCCAGCGGCAGGGATGCCCGCACCAGCGTGGCAAGCTGGCGCGTCACCAGCGCCAGGTCGGTTGCACTGATGCCGCGCTTGAATAACGAGAACTGCCGGTGGCCGCGCGTCTCGCGCTGGGCCACTTCCTGGACAGAGAGCGGGACCAGGCCCTTTTCACGCAGCTGTTGCCGTACCTGGCGTGGCGCATCACCTTCCATGACGCCTTTCTTTTCACGCCCGGTAGCATCAAGAACCGTGTATTCAAAGGCACCCATGCTTATGCTTCGATGTAGGGTGCACTCCGTGCACCGTTAGATGTGACGGGAAAATCAGTGCTAGTCACCCTGGGTAACACGCAACACTTCCTCGACGGTTGTCTCGCCTTCGAGGACCTTGCGCCAGCCATCCTGCCGGATGCCGGGTGAGCTCTTGCGCGCTTCACGCTCAAGCTCCATCTCACCCGCACCATCATGGATCATACTGCGCATCGTGTCGTTAATCGTCACCAGTTCGTAAATACCGGTGCGGCCACGGTAGCCAAGCTGATTGCATTTCTCACAGCCCCTGGCGCGATACAGCGCAGGTGGGTTATGCATGGGGATCCCCATCATTTCGCAATCGCGCGGACCTGCAGTATAGGGTTCACGGCACGCGTCGCAGATGACGCGCACCAGCCGCTGCGCCAGTACGCCGATCAGACTGGATGAAAGCAGGAACGGTTCCACGCCCATGTCACGCAGACGGGTGACCGCACCCACGGCCGTATTCGTATGCAGGGTGGAGAACACCAGGTGCCCGGTGAGGCTCGCCTGCACGCTGATCTCGGCGGTCTCGAGGTCACGTATCTCGCCGACCATCACGACATCCGGGTCCTGGCGGAGAATGGCGCGCAGGCCACGTGCGAAACTCATATCGACCTTGGTATTGACCTGGGTCTGGCCGATGCCGTCGAGGTAATACTCGATCGGATCCTCGACGGTCATAATGTTGCGGCGCTTGTTGTTCAGGCGCCCGAGTGCCGCATACAGCGTCGTAGTCTTGCCGGAACCGGTCGGGCCGGTCACCAGGATAATGCCATGCGACTTGTTGATCAGTACATCGATGGTATCGCTGGACTCTGCCGACATGCCCAGTTGCTCGAGGTCCAGGCGACCGGCCTGCTTGTCAAGCAGACGCAGCACGACCCGCTCGCCGTTACCGGACGGCAGGGTGGAAACACGCACGTCGACCGCCCGACCGGCGACGCGCAATGATATACGGCCGTCCTGGGGCAGTCGCTTCTCGGCAATATCGAGGCGTGCCATCACCTTGATGCGGGAAACCAGCAGGGGCGCCAGCACGCGTTGCGGCTCGAGCACCTCGCGCAATACGCCGTCACAGCGGAAACGGACAACCAGGCGGTTCTCGAACGGTTCGATATGGATATCCGAGGCGTTCTCCTTGACGGCCTCGGTGAGCAGCGCATTGATCA
>JBATGJ010000157.1:0-11142 GCA_049665685.1 Gammaproteobacteria bacterium | reverse complement strand
CCTGTATGATCAGCTGCGCCATGCGCTCGCTGGCCCGGAAGTCGGTGCTGAACAGGCCGTGGTCAGCGTCGAGGATGGCAACCAGGGTGACGTTGGGAAAATGGTGCCCCTTGGCCAGCATCTGGGTGCCAAGCAGCAGCTGTCGCTCGCCGTTGCGGGCACGCCCCAGCAAGGCATCGAGCTGCCCCTTGCGACGCGTGGTATCGCGGTCGATGCGGATGCGTTCGATGTCCGGGAAGCGCTCCGCCATTGCCTGTTCTACGCGTTCCGTGCCCTGGCCGACCGGATGCAGCTCCTGGCCACCGCATTGCGGGCAGGTTTTGTCGACCGGGCGCTGGCTGCCGCAGTGATGACAGTGCAGGCGGCCATCGGCCTGGTGCCAGGTCAGGCGTGCGTCGCAGCGCCGGCACTCGGCCACCCAGTCGCAGTCGTAGCACATCAGTGTGGGTGCATAGCCGCGCCGGTTCAGGAACAACAGTACCTGGCCATTGGCATCGAGGTGACGGCCGATGGCATCCAGCAGCGGGTAGGACAGCCCGTCCTCGAGTGGCTGGTGGCGGATGTCGAGGACCTTGAAGGTCGGCATGCGCGCCCCGCCGGTGCGTTCCGGCAGGGTGCAGTGCCGGTAGCGACCCTGGGCAACGTTAAACAGGCTTTCCAGTGAGGGGGTCGCCGAGCCCAGTACGACCGGGAGGTCGAGGTGGCGCGCGCGCCAGACAGCAAGATCGCGTGCCGAGTAGCGGAAACCATCCTGCTGTTTCAGCGAGGCATCGTGTTCCTCGTCCACAACCAGCAGGCCAGGACGCGCCAGCGGCGTAAAAACGGCCGAACGTGTCCCGATGACCACGGGCGCCGCCCCGCTGCGCGCCTGCTGCCAGGCGGCCAGCCGCTCGCGTTCGCCCAGTCCCGAGTGCAGTAATGCCAGCGGTACCGGGAAACGGCGCCGGAAGCGCGCCACCAGTTGCGGTGTCAGGCCGATCTCCGGTACCAGTATCAGTACCTGCTGTTGCCGGGCCAGCACCGATTCGACCAGCTGCAGGTAGACCTCGGTCTTGCCGCTGCCGGTCACCCCCTCCAGCAGCCAGGGCTGGAAACGGCCCAGCGAGGCCTGCATGGTCTCGACGGCCTGCTGCTGGGCCGGATTCAGCGTATGTTGCGCCTCGGCTTTAGCCGCGAAAGGCCGCGCAATGTCTTTGGCCGTGGGTGTAAATGACTCGATCCAGCCCTTGTCGGCCAGGGCGCGCAGTACACTGGCCGGCGTGTCGATGGCCTCGCGTGCCAGGCCATCGGCATGCTGTTGCAGCAGGGCAATGACGGTGGCCTGACGTGTAGCCCGTGCCAGTGAAGTCAGATCCAGATCGCGGCCGGCCGCAGTCAGGCGCCACGCGGTGATATCCACGGCATCCGGTGATTCGCCACGACGCAGCAGGACCGGCAGGGCGGCCGCCATGGCCTCACCGATCGGGCAGTGATAATACGCACTGGCCCAAAGCACCATGGCCATGACGTCGGTGCCGATGACGGGTTTGCTGTCGAGCACCGCAACGGCGTGTTTCAGTTTTTCGCGGGCAATACCGGAGTCACTGGTGACCTCGAGCAATATACCCACGACCTGCCGCCGTCCGAATGGAACACGCACACGCAGACCGGCTGGCAGCGAGCTGCAGTCCGTACCGATCGGCGGCAGGTAATCGAAACTGCGGTGCAGGGGTGTCGGCACGGCGACGCGCAAAAGTTTTTCGGTCACGACATCGGGCACCGGAACTGTATGTGACAAGCCTGTAACGTTAGCGCACAAGCTTTAGATGTTTTATTACAAGATTCAGCTAAGCCCTTCATCTGACTAGAGGCGTTTGTTTATCCACAAAAACTGTGGATAACTTTGTGGATTGTTTGGGGTAAAGCGTCTCAAAGGCCTATTTTTACAGTGTTGTCATCAAATTGGCCGTTTTTTATCCATCAATTTATGATTAGTCAAATCAGGTAGTTATGGTGAATTATGACTTTCTTATATAGTGTCCTGCCATGGTGTGGTAAAAAAACATCAGGATAATCCTGACTGTGTATAAACCATCTGAACACCGCACCGATGTGGTGCAATGTCAAGCCCTGAATCGCAAAATTATCGGACTATGACGGCCTGTCATATGACGTTTTAATGACACGCTGTAACACTGGCTGGGCCTGTCGCGGGCCCCATCATAGCACCCTGTCCCGATATTCATGTCAACCAACCCGCACGGACTGCGTTGTACCGGGTGAGAGCAACCTTTTTTCACCGGAGACAACATGATGAAGACGACGAAGGCAACACTGGGAATAATGGGACTGATTACATTGCTGGCGGCTGGCAACGTGCATGCGGACGTGGACTGGGACAAGGTCGGTGATCGCATTGACAAGCGGCTGGATCACCGTGGCGAACGTATCAATGACCGGCTGGATCACCGCGGCGAGCGCGTCAACGAGCGGCTGGGTCACCGCGGCGAACACGTCAACGAACGCCTCGACCGGATGTCCGACCGGGCCGCGGATAACGGCAAGTACAAGCTGTCCCGGCACCTGGACCGCAAGGGCAACCGCGTCGAGAATCGCCTGGATTACCGCGGCAACCGCATCGAGAACCGTATGGACTATCGCGGCAACCGCACCGAGAACCGCCTCGATCGCAAGGGTAACCGCATCAACCACCGGCTCGATCATCGTGCCCGCCGCTGATGCGGTATGATTTTACTGCCGGGTAAGTGAATAACATGACAGTGGGCAGTCCCTGGGTGCAGGGGCTGCCTGCGGTGACAGGGAGCAGGGACTGGATACTCGCAACGCACTGGATGGCTTCCTGGCCGGCATCGAACGACGTGCGCTGCGCATGGCGGAGTCTGCCCTTGGCAACCGGGACGACGCGCTCGACGTGGTGCAGGAGGCCATGATCCGGCTGTGTCAGCGTTATGCGCGGCGTGATCCGGACGAGTGGCGGCCGCTGTTCTACCGCATACTGCAGAATGGTATTCGCGATCACTACCGGCGCAGTGCGGTGCGTAACCGCTTCAGGACCTGGCTGCGGCCCCGGTCCGGGTCTGAGACAAGCGATGCCGGTCCGGTTGACGGCATGCAGACCGTCGCGGATCCGGTGAATGGTCAGCCGGATGCGATGCTGGAGCGGGAGCATGCCCTGGCCCGACTGGAGACCGTGCTGCGGCAACTGCCGCAGCGGCAGCAGCAGGCGTTTATGTTGCGGGTCTGGGAAGGTATGGATGTCGCCGATACGGCAGCGGTTATGGACTGTGCACAGGGCAGCGTGAAGACACATCTCTCGCGTGCGCTGCAAAGGATCCGGGAGCAGCTGGAAGGGTATACAGAGCATGCAGACTGAGCGGAATGAACAGCAGCTGGCCGAGCGACTTGGTCAGCAGTTGCGTGACAGCGAGGATGAGCTCGATGAACTGACGCGTGCACGCCTGGGAGCCGCCCGCCGGCGGGCCCTGGAGGCCGTTGGCACCAAATCCCTGTGGCAACGCATCGGCTGGTCTGCCGGTGGCTTTGCCACCGCCGCGGTGGGGGTGCTGGCCATCGTGTTGTGGAACGGCGCCGAGACGCCGGGGCCGGTACTGTTCGGCGATGACTGGGCGCTGCTGGCGGAAGGTGATTTGCAACTGATTGAGGAACTCGAATTCTATGACTGGCTACCCGAGGAAGAGACGGCGGGCTAGGTCTGCCATTGTGTTGATGCTGATAAGTATTTACGCCACAGCCAGTGCCGCCGAGGAGGACAGTTTGCCCGGTATGGCGCTTCTGGAATTCCTGGCCGAGTGGGAGACCTCAGACGGGCAATGGGTCGATCCGGTCGAGCTGGATGAAGCGGATGAACCCGGCCTGGAAGAAGCCGTCCCGGAGGTGTCACGTGATTAAGGAAATGTGGACAGGCGGCCTGCTTGCGGCATGCATGTT
The DNA here is from genome assembly GCA_049665685.1 of Gammaproteobacteria bacterium. GTDB lineage: Bacteria > Pseudomonadota > Gammaproteobacteria > UBA9214 > UBA9214 > UBA9214. The sequence goes on along the minus strand of JBATGJ010000157.1, from coordinate 7,194 downwards.
TGCGGCAATGGCACACGCCGAAGCAGAGTCACTCGAGTGGGAGACGCTGGATGAGCAGGCGCAGCAAACACTGAAACCCTTCCAGGAAAAATGGCCGGAGCTGACGCCCGAGCGCCGGCAACGGCTGCTGGACGCAGCCGGGCGCTGGGAGAAGATGACGCCGGAGCAGCGCAAGAAGATGCGGCAGCGGCTAAAGCGCTGGCAGGGCCTGTCTGACGAGGAAAAGGCGCGGCTGCGTAAACGCTTCGAACGCTTCCAGGCACTGCCGCCCGAACAGCGCAAGGAACTGCGGCGCAAGTTCCGGCGGTTTCAGCAGTTACCCGAGGAGCGGCAGGAGCAGTTGCGCGAGCGCTGGAAAAACATGACACCGGAAGAGCGCGAGGTGTTCCGGAAACGGCGCCAGGAGCGCCTGGAGAAAAATGGCCGATAGGTTTTTTAGTTTCTAACCGGCCGGAATTGCTCCTACAGCTCCTTCACCGCCTGGATCAGCTCGCTGACCATTGCCTGGCCGTCGCCGTACAGCATGCGTGTGTTGTCGGCGAGGAACAGGGCGTTTTCCACGCCCGAGAAACCCTTGCCCTGGCCGCGCTTGATGACGATGACGTTCTTCGCCTTGTCCGCATTCAGGATCGGCATGCCGTAGATCGGACTGTCCGGGTTGGTACGCGCCGTCGGATTGACCACATCGTTGGCGCCGATCACCAGCGCGACATCCGTCTGCGGGAACACCGGGTTGATCTCGTCGAGGTCATACAGCAGATCGTAGGATACATTCGCCTCGGCCAGCAGCACGTTCATATGTCCCGGCATGCGCCCGGCCACCGGGTGAATGGCAAACTTCACATCGACGCCGCGGGCCAGCAGTATCTCGGTCAGCTCGTGGATCTTGTGCTGGGCCTGTGCCACGGCCATGCCGTAGCCGGGAATGATCACTACACGCTCGGCATAGGCCATCATGACGCCTGCGTCAGTGGCATCGATCGGCTTCATGCTGCCTTCCGCTGCACCCTCCTCAGCTTCACCGGTGCTGCCGAAGGCACTGAACAGTACATTGCCGATCGAGCGATTCATGGCCTTCGCCATCAATTGTGTCAACAGGGTCCCGGCGGAGCCGACCACGGTCCCGGCAATGATCATGGCCGCGTTGTTCAGCACGAAACCCTCGAAGGCGACAGCCAGGCCGGTCAGTGCATTGAACAGCGAAATCACCACCGGCATGTCGGCACCGCCGATCGGCAGCGCCATCATGATGCCGTAGGCCAGTGCCAGTATGAAGAACAGCAGCACCAGTGCGCTGCTGTACTCGCCCTGAACCACCAGCCAGGCCCCGAGGCCGGTGGCGGCTGCCAGCAGTCCCAGGTTAAACACCTGCTGACCGGGGAAGCGCAGCGGCTTGCGCGCCCAGCCCTGCAGCTTGGCGAAGGCGACCAGCGAGCCGGAAAACGAGACCGACCCGATCAACGCACCGGCGATAGCCAGCGCCATGAAGGTGGTGGAGTCGAACTGGCCCTTGAGCAGTTCCACGGCGGCGATCGCACCGGCTGCGCCGCCACCCATGCCGTTGTAGAGTGCGATCATCTGCGGCATGTCGGTCATGGCGACCTTTTTGCCGGACCAGTAGGCGAGGCCGCCGCCAATGATGATGGCGACGGTCATCAGCAGGTAGTTTTCCATGCCGGGCCAGAAGAAGGTGATCAGGGTGGCTACCAGCATGCCGGCACCGGCCCAGATGATGCCGCCGCGCGCCGTGACCGGTGAACTCATGCGCTTCAGGCCGAGTATGAACAGCACGGCAGAGGCGAAGTAACTGATCTGGATGATGTTGTCCATCAGTTCGCCCCCTTCTTGCTGCTCTTGAACATTTCCAGCATGCGCTCGGTCACGACGTAACCGCCGACGGCATTGCCGGCGGCCAGCATTACACCGATAAAGCCGATGACCTGCTCGAGCGGGGTGTGTGCGTGACCCATCACTACCATGGCACCCACCAGCACAATGCCGTGCACGAAGTTGGAACCGGACATCAGTGGCGTATGCAGGATGACCGGTACGCGGCTGATGATCTCGTAGCCGGTGAAGGCCGCGAGCATGAAGATGTACAACGCTGTCATTCCGGCGATCATGACTGGCTTCCCCTGGAACCTTCTACCCGTTCGCAGGTGAGTCCATGGTGGATCTTGCCGGCGCGCGTGAGCACGCTGTCAGCGACGATTTCATCGTCCCAGTCGGGGTTTATTGCGCCGTCGCGCACGATCAGGGAAAGGAAGTTAAACAGGTTCTTTGCATACATTTCGCTGGCGTGTACCGGCATCATGGCCGGAACGTTCAACGGCCCATAGATCATGACAAGTTCATGGCCAAACGATTCGCCGGGAATGGTCAGCTCGCAGTTGCCGCCGCTGTAAGCGGCAAGATCAATGATGACGGAGCCCGGATTCATTTTTTCGACCATCGCAGTGGTGATGATCTTCGGCGCTGGTCGACCGGGTACGGCCGCCGTGGAGATGATCGCATCCGCTGCCGCCACGTGCTGGGCCAGTATCTCCATCTCCTGCTGTTTTTCCTCTGCACTCAGTTCGCGGGCATAACCGCCCTCGCCGACCGCATCCACCTTGACGTCGACGAACTTCGCGCCGAGCGATTCGACCTGCTCGCGGGTTTCCGGGCGCACATCGTAGGCCTCGACCATGGCACCCAGGCGTTTTGCCGTGGCAATGGCCTGCAGTCCGGCCACGCCTACCCCGATGACCAGGACCTTGGCCGGGCGTATGGTGCCCGCGGCGGTGGTCAGCATGGGGAAGAAGCGGGCGGTGCGGTTCGCTGCCATCAGGGCGGCCTTGTAACCGCCGATCGAGGCCTGCGACGACAGCGCATCCATATTCTGCGCGCGCGAGATCCGTGGAATGAGTTCCATGGCGAAACCGGTGATCTTGCGGTCGCGCAGGGCACATATGCGGTCGTCGAATTCATGCGGGTGCAGGAAACCGATGACCATACTGTCCTCGCGCAGCAGGGCGACATCCTCGGGTACCAGGGGATTCACCGTCAGGACGATATCTGCATCGCCCAGCAACGCGGCCCGGTCCTCGACGATTTCGACGGACGTATAGTCGCGGTCCCGGTAGTAGGCGGCACAGCCGGCGCCGGCCTGTATTCGGACCTCTATACCCTGTTTGGACAGTTGTTCGGCAACACTGGGAATCAGTGCCACCCGACGTTCACCCTCGGTGGTTTCATGCGGCACAGCAATGCGTATCGGCATAGCAATCTCCGATGCGACTTGTCGTGCTGCGAGCCCGGGGCAAGTACGGTCAGATTGTAAGGATCAGCCAGTGGGCACCCGGTTGGATCGACCACCGACTGGAGTGGAATATTAGCTTAACTTCCTTGAGAAAAACAGGGCTGGTGCTAATAAAACCGGTTTTCGCGGCGTGTAAATGCCCTCGTCATCCCCGCGCTACGCTCCTGCAACGCTATGGTTGCCTGTCCCGGATTTACGCGCCCATACCCATGTTGATATAGCCGGTCGGGCAGACCTCTGCACAGATGTGGCAGCCAATGCAGCGGTCATAGTCGGTGTAGACATAACGCCCCATGGTCGCGTGGTCCTTTGGCGTGCGCAGGACGGCGTCCTGCGGGCAGTAGATCACGCAGTTGTCGCATTCGAAGCACATGCCGCAGCTCATGCAGCGCTCCGCCTCGGCGCGCACATGTTCCTCGTCAAGGCCGCGGAAGCGTTCCTCGAAGTGACCCAGCACCTCGTCGGCGCCCACACCGGTTTCCTCGCGCCTGTTCCGCTCTGTATACGGAAAATGACCGAGGTAGAGCATGTCATGCGGAATGATTTCCGCCTGCGAGCGGTCTTCGTAGTTGTGCACGGCGTAACCGGCCGCGTCGGTGCCCCACTCCTGGCGGTGGTCGTATTCCTCGGGTGCCAGTTCGTTCTCGCGCAGCTTGTCCAGCAGGTTGAAGTGGTGCACATCGACCTTGGGACGGCGATCAAGCGTTCCGCTGCCGAGGTAACGGTCAATGGTGTCTACGGCAACGGCCGCCTGGCCGATGGCCGTGGTCAGCAGGTGCGGCCGGACGATATCGCCGCAGGCAAAATAGCCGGGCCTGTCGGAGACCTGGTAAAACTTGTCGGTGTCGACCAGGCCGCGCCCGTTGTCGAAGGCCTCCAGGCCGGTCAGGTCGCCGGACTGGCCCACGGCCGGGACGACCAGGTCGCATTCGATATCGAATTCCGAGCCTTCCTTCTCGGTCATCTTGCCGTCAGCCCAGTCGACCTCGATGACGCGCAGCGCCGTGGCGCGCCCGTCTGCGCCGATGACGAGTTGCTTCGGTGCCAGGTTGCCGCGCAGTTCAATGCCTTCCTTTTCGGCGGTGATCCGTTCATGCTCGGCCGCAGGCATCTGCTCGATCGGGCGACGGTAGATCAGCAGGACCTCGGAGCCGTCGCGGCTGGCGGTGGTTGCGACATCGTGTGCGGTCAGGTCGCGGATGACGGACTCCGGGCGATCACCGCGATGCGGCGAGTTGATGTGACCGAGACGACGGGCGACGGAGACCACATCCATGGCGGTGTCGCCACCGCCAATGACCACCACCTTGCGGGCAGTATGTTGCATGCGCCCTTCATTGAAGGCGGCCAGGAAGGCCACGCCGCTGACGCAGTTGGGTGCGTCGCCACCGGGTATATTCAGGGCGCGTCCCTGCTGTGCACCGATGGCCAGCAGAATGGCGTCGTAGTCTTGCTCCAGCTGTGCAAAACTGACGTCGCGACCCACACGTGTCTGCATGCGCACATCGACACCCATGTCGAGGATGCGGCGGATTTCGCCGTCCATGACATCGCGCGGCATGCGGTAACCGGGGATGCCATAGCGCGTCATGCCGCCGAGTTCCTTGCGCTCGTCGAAGATGGTGGCGCCGTGGCCCAGCCGGCGCAGCTGATAGGCTGCTGCCAGCCCGGCGACACCGCCCCCGATGATCGCGACCTGCTTGCCACTTTCCTGCACGGGCCTGGCAAATGTCAGCCCCGCCTCCAGCGCATGGTCGCCGATGAACTGCTCGACCGAGTTGATACCGACGTAGTCCTCGACCTCGTTGCGGTTACAACCATCCTGGCAGGGTGCCGGACAGACACGCCCCATAATGGCCGGGAACGGATTGGCATCGGTCGAGCGGCGGAAGGCATACTCCTGCCAACCGACACCGGCCGGTGGTTTCTCGATGCCGCGCACGATTTGCAACCAGCCGCGGATATCCTCGCCGGAGGGGCAACTGCCCTGACAGGGCGGGGTACGGTGCACGTAGGTCGGACACTTGTAGGAGGTGTCTTCATTGAAGATATCCTCCGACCAGCGCGTCCATACGTGGTCATCATCCGCGTAACGGCGGAATGTCAGTTTGTCTGCCATGGGTGATATAGGCTCTCGAGGTAATTTTTGAGCATTTAATACTACTGCAACAGGGGAAAAGGATAAATATGCCCGTGCAATGCAAGCCTCTCCGGTCATGTCATTCATGCTGCAGCATGAATTCAGCCTGTAGCGCGTTTATATTGAACATGATAGTCTGTTTTGAGGTCCAAAAACCATAATTTGGCACCGGCATTAACGGGCGCCGCGGTTTTTCCCCTAGTGTACTGCCGGAGCTGGATATGCTGGCACTGAATCACCAGGTACTGCGAACAGATATATCCGGAATGCCACTCGAGTGGGTTGGCTACCAGGAAGCTGTCCGACTGTATCACCTCGAGCAGGTGGCTTATACCTGCGGCACCCTGTTGTATCGGGTGCATGGCGGGATCAACGCCAGGACCGGCCGGCGCAGCATCGTCGAAGTCAACTCCATCATTGCTACGCACGGCCGCAATCGCGAGTTACTCAAACTGAAAGAGCGCTATGTACCGCCGCTGAACAACCCGGCGTTGTTCCGGCGTGATTCCGACCTGTGCCTGTACTGTGGCGAGACCTTCCGGACCGAAAACCTGTCACGTGATCATGTCACGCCGGTGATCCAGGGCGGCCGGGATACCTGGAACAACGTGGTGACGGCCTGTCGTCGCTGCAACAATCACAAGGCTGGCCGCACCCCTGAACAGGCCGGTATGCAGCTGTTGGCCGTGCCGTTTACGCCAACCCACGCGGAATATATCTACCTGCAGGGTCGCCGGGTGTTGGCCGACCAGATGGAGTTCCTGCGGGCACACTTCCCGCGCAGCAGCCCCCTGCACGACCGGCTGGCACACCACGACCCGCAGCGGTGACCAGGGCAGGCGCCCGCGTCTACCTAGTCGACGCCAGTATCTACATCTTCCGTGCCTATTACTCCGTTCCGGACACACTGACCAATGCAGACGGGCAGCTGATCAATGCACTGCATGGCTTTGCCGGCTTCCTTGGCGGTTTACTCGAACAGGAAAAGCCGGCACACATGGCGGTTGTTTTCGACGAAAGCCTCACGACATCCTTTCGCAATGAGATTTATCCGGCCTACAAGGCGAACCGCGAAACGCCACCCGCGGAACTGATACAGCAGTTCTCCTGGTGTCGCAGGCTGGTACAGTCTCTGGGGATTGCCGATTTTTCCAGTGAACACTACGAGGCCGATGACCTGATCGGCACGCTGGCGGCGCGTATGCGCGCGCAGGGATATTCGATTGTGATCCTGAGTGCCGACAAGGACCTTGCGCAGCTGGTCGCGGAGGGCGACATGCTGTGGGACTATTCACGTCAGCGCAAGCATACCTATGAAAAGATTCCGGCCTGGCTGGGCGTGCGCCCCGAGCAGGTTGCCGACTGGCTGGCACTGGCCGGCGACAGCGTGGACAATATCCCGGGTATACCGGGTATCGGGCCAAAGACAGCAGCGGCCCTGCTGGAACATTTCCCGACGCTGGATGACATCTTCGCACAGCTCGAGTCTGTGCCCAGTCTTAAAATACGCGGAGCGGCTCGTATACAAAACCTGCTCCATGAACACAAGGATGCTGCGCTGCTAGCCAGGCAGCTCACCGGCGTGGTAACGGATCCGGCCATGCATATCGACGCTGACGATGTCATGCGGCGCAAGGTAAGGCAGGATGATATTGCTGCCGTGTGTAGCGAACTTGGCCTGGGAGGTATGACCACTGCGCGGTTGTCGCGCAGCATAGTATTGTAGGAGCGCCTTGCAGGCGCGAAGCAAAGA
>JBATGJ010000156.1:0-5311 GCA_049665685.1 Gammaproteobacteria bacterium | reverse complement strand
TAACTAAATCGTCTGAATGTTTGACACAAGCTTTATTTCTACTGCTGTCTGCCACGCCACCTGCCACCAATAGTTGACTGACTAAATGCCCTGGACTCAGGTCTCTGTTGAAATTGCCCGCTGTGATGTCGAAGAGGTCGCAGAATTCCTCGATGCCGCCGGTGCACTGTCGGTCACCTCGATGGATGCCGGTGACGAGCCCCTGCTGGAACCGGGTCCCGGGGAAACGCCGCTGTGGCAGCGCGTTCGTGTCGTGGCCCTGCTGGAGCCGGGGGTGAATACGGCACGGTTGCAGGCAGGCCTGGCGGAGATTATTCCTGACGCGGCAGCGAATCTGGTGGTCGAGACCCTCGATGATCGCGACTGGTCCGAGACCTGGCGCGACAGCTTCGGCCCCATGCGCTTTGGCCACAGGCTGTGGATCGTCCCGACGGGGGAGGAGGTTGCCGCACCCGATGCCGTCGTCGTCCACCTGGATCCCGGGCTCGCCTTCGGCACCGGTACGCACGCCACTACGGCCCTGTGTCTCGAGTGGCTCGACGGGCATGTGCCGCAGGGCGGCAGTGTTGTCGATTATGGCTGCGGTTCGGGCATTCTTGCGATCGCGGCACGCAAGCTGGGTGCAGGACCGGTCTATGCCGTAGATCTCGATCCGCAGGCCCTGCAGGCAACACGCGTGAATGCCGTGCGTAACGGCATCATTGACGGCCTGACCGTGCAGAGCCCGAATGAGTTCAGCGCTGGTGATGTCGACCTGGTGATTGCAAATATCCTGGCCAATCCGCTGATCGAACTGGCCGGGCGTCTGTCCGGGCTGCTGGCCGCCGGCGGGCACATCATCATGACCGGTATCCTGGCAGAGCAGGCGGAGGACGTGATGATGGCCTATCAGGGCGTGGTTGATTTTGCACAGCCGGTTCACCGGGATGAATGGGTGCTGCTGACCGGCAGAAAGCGGTAAACTCCCGGGATGCTGGTCTGTTGCTGCACAAGTGTAGAGTGGTTTCTGTTGGATCCCCTCTCCCCAGCCCTCTCCCGGAGGGAAAGGGGGAGTTTGGGTCAGCTATGACTATGTGTATCTTTAATGCCGCAGGCGTTGATCGATCCTTACTGGGTCCTGTCTCCCCAGCCTTTACGGCAACTGCTGCATACAGTGCGCTCGGCACTCGCATCCCAGCCAATGGCTCCATGCCTTGTTCTAACTCATCTCTTCCTGGACGCGTATTACCGTTTTCCCTGTCGGCGTCCCGCTGGGAGAGGGAATGTTTGGGGCAAACCTGACCATGTATACCTACTGTCCGAACTGTTCGGTGGTCTTTGAGGTGTCGTCGGCCCAGCTGTCGTGTGCGGCGGGCAAGGTGAGGTGTGGCGAGTGTCGCCATGTCTTTATGGCCACCAAGCACCTGTATAACAACCTGGCCTCGGCGCGTGCCGCTATGGATGCCTATGAGGAAGACACGGGTGAGGCAGCGGCCGAGTCACCTGACGATTATGTGCGCCTGCCAGACGTGGAGCAGGAGATGGAGCAGGAGATACCGCTGATTGCGCCACACAGACAGGGTGGCTGGGATCAGCACACCTTCTCGTTCCGTGAGGTGTTCAGTGGGCTGTCGATCCTTGTTCTGCTGGGGTTGCTGGGTGCCCAGTATGTCTGGTTCAACCGCGACACACTGGCCGCTCACGATATCTGGCGACCGTGGGTCGGGCGCTTGTGCACGGTCCTGGACTGTGCACTGCCGTTACGCACCGATATATCGCAACTGGCGATCCTCAATCGCGATGTGCGCCAGCATCCGGTCGCCGAAAATGCCCTGCTGATCAATGCCTCGTTTGAGAACCGTGCGGACTTTGTCCAGCCGTACCCGGTGTTTGAAATCACCTTCGCCGACACCTCCGGCAAAGCGGTGGCCGCCCGGCGCTTTCTGCCGTCCGAATACCTTGCTGACAAGGCGTTGCTTGCACGTGGATTACCCGCTGCCACGCCGGTGCAGGTCGTACTCGAGATTATGGACCCCGGCGACCAGGCAGTGTCATTCCAGTTCGGCTTTCTCTAGCCTTATCCGGAAACAACAATTCATCCGCGGCCATTCGCGCCTGCAAGGCGCTCCTACCCCAATGTACATATTTGCTGGAGCAGATCGAGTCCGCGAAGTCTGCAGTTACAGTAATATTTACATGTCCGGCGTCCACTTTCGTGGCTAATGCACTGACTCATCCGGCGAATTGAAAATTTACAGAATGATGACGGATTTAATCTTTATCCATAGGGAATATCCCGGTATCATCTGCCGTCCTTTATAACCAGTCCGCTACAACAAGACATATTATAAAACTGGTGCAAATAGGTCCCTACATACTTCCGAACCGGCTCATCCTGGCCCCGATGGCCGGCGTGACCGACCGGCCGTTCCGGCAATTGTGTCGCGAGCTGGGCGCTGGCCTGGTCGTGTCCGAGATGGTGTCGTCCAATGCACTCTTGTGGGGCAGTCGCAAGACCCGCCGCCGTATCGATCATACCGGCGAAGGTGAGCCGATCTCGGTCCAGATCGCCGGCGCGGACCCGCGCCAGATGGCCGAGGCCGCGCGTTTCAATGTCGAACAGGGTGCGCAGATTATCGATATCAACATGGGCTGCCCGGCCAGGAAGGTCTGCAACGTCATGGCAGGTTCTGCCCTGTTGCAGGATGAGGCGCTGGTCGGCCGGATCCTGGAGTCCGTGGTGGCCGCGGTCGATGTGCCGGTCACCTTGAAGATCCGCACCGGCTGGGACCCGGCACACCGCAATGGCGCGGTAATTGCCGGGATTGCCGAGCAGGCGGGCGTGCAGGCGCTGGCCGTGCACGGTCGCACCCGGGACTGTCGTTTTCGCGGCGAGGCCGAACACGGTACGGTACGCGACATCAAGTCGCGGGTCGCGATCCCGGTCATTGCCAACGGTGATATCCATTCGCCGCAACGCGCGGTCGAGGTACTCGACTATACCGGGGCCGATGCCGTCATGATCGGTCGGGCCGCACAGGGCCGGCCGTGGATCTTCCGCGAGATCAACCACTATATGGCCACCGGCGAGCAGTTGCCGCCACCCGGTCCTGCCGAGGTGTCCCGTATCCTGTGCGGCCACCTGGAGAACCTGTACTCGTTCTATGGCGAGTACACCGGTGTGCGCGTCGCACGCAAGCATATCGCCTGGTACAGCAAGGGCCAGCGTGACGGCAATGTGTTCCGCCAGCGGGTCAACCACATCGACTCGGCAGCGGCGCAGCTGGCATTCGTCAGGCAGTATTTTGCCCGGCTGGAAGACCGTGGAGAACTGGCGGCATGAATACCCCGCTGACACGCGAGCGCCGCAAGCAGCCGATACGCCGCAGTGTGACCTCGGCGATCGAACTGTACCTGGGTGACATGAATGGCCACCGCGTCAACGACCTGTATCATGTGGTCATGAACGAGGTCGAGCCGGCCATCCTCAGCGTGGTCATGGAACATGTCGACGGCAACCAGTCGCAGGCGGCCGAACTGCTCGGCATCAGCCGTGGCACGCTGCGCAAGAAACTCAAAGAATACAGAATCTAGGGTAGCGCTGATTTATTGAAACATTCCCGTCATTGCGAGCGAAGCGTGGCAATCTCATACGATGTAATCAGTTGCCTGGAGATTGCTTCGTCCCGCCACGTCCTGCGGCCTCGCGGTCCTCGCAATGACGAGTACATCAGGGCATCCCTGGTGACTTGTAGTGCGTAGCCGGTGATTCAATCCCTGCTACTGGTTCCTCGAAAAGAGTGGTAGGGTGCGCTTTGCGTACCATGATTTCGTCTGAAAATGCCCGGTGCGCGCAGCGCACCCTACATGTTGAATTAATATGAACAAGATCACGCGCGCACTGATCAGTGTGTCCGACAAGGCCGGTATCTCTGAATTCGCGCAGGCACTGCATGCCAGAGGTATTGAAATTCTTTCGACTGGCGGGACGGCCAGCCTGCTGACAGACAAGGGTATTCCGGTCACCGAGGTGTCGGATTACACCGGCTTTCCCGAGATGATGGCCGGCCGCGTCAAGACCCTGCACCCGAAGATCCATGGAGGCATCCTGGCGCGCCGGGGCATCGATGATGAGGTGATGGCGGCCAATGCAATCGGCCCGATCGACCTCGTGGTCGTCAACCTGTACCCGTTTGAGCAGACCATCGCACGCGAAGACTGTGATCTGCCCATGGCCATCGAGAACATTGATATCGGCGGGCCGACGCTGTTACGCGCAGCCGCCAAAAATCATGCCGCTGTTACAGTGGTTGTGGACAGCAGCGACTACGCCGCCGTGCTTGCCGAGTTGCAGGCCAACGACGGCGCAATCCGCGATGCAACGCGCTACGCACTGGCGGTCAAGACGTTCGAACACACCGCGCGTTACGACGGCGCCATTGCGAACTACCTCGGTGCCATCGATGCGGACGGTACGACACGCGATTTTCCCGCCACGCTGAACCTGCAATACCGGCAGGTGCAGACCATGCGTTATGGGGAGAATCCGCACCAGCGGGCGGCCTTCTTCGTTGAGCATGCCCCGGCCGAGGCCTCGGTGGCGACGGCACGGCAGGTACAGGGCAAGGCGCTCTCGTACAACAACGTGGCGGACACCGATGCGGCCCTGGAATGTGTGAAATCATTCACCGAGGGGCCGGCCTGTGTGATCGTGAAGCATGCCAATCCCTGCGGTGTGGCGCTCGGCCAGGATATCCTGGCCGCCTATGATCGTGCGTTCAAGACCGATCCGACCTCGGCCTTTGGCGGCATCATTGCCTTCAACCGGCCACTGGACGAGGCGACGGCGCGCGCGATTATCGACCGTCAGTTCGTGGAAGTGATCATCGCACCGGCCATCGAGACGGCTGCATTGCCGGTGCTGGCTGAAAAGAAGAATGTGCGGGTCCTCGAGTGCGGCGAATGGCCGGAAACACCGGCCCCGGCGCTGGATTTCAAGCGCGTCAACGGCGGGCTGCTGGTGCAGGACCGGGACCTGGGCCGCGTGACGGCAGCCGATCTCAAGGTGGTGACGCGGCGGGCACCGACGGAGCCCGAAATTGGAGACCTGCTGTTTGCCTGGCGGGTTGGCAAGTTCGTCAAATCCAATGCCATCGTCTATTGCCGCGACAACATGACGATTGGAGTCGGCGCCGGCCAGATGAGTCGCGTCTACAGTGCCAGGGTGGCCGCGCTCAAGGCCGCCGACGAGGGACTGGAAGTAGCCGGTTCGGTCATGGCCTCCGATGCCTTTTTCCCGTTTCGCGACGGTATAGACAAGGCGGCCGAGGCC
>JBATGJ010000155.1:0-10407 GCA_049665685.1 Gammaproteobacteria bacterium | reverse complement strand
ACTACCACGGCGGTGCACACCTGTTTTTTGGTGTTTATTACGGTGCCCGCCCGCCCATGCTGGGCGGCAACTTCACGCTCTCGAAACAGCACTTTGCGCGCGCGAACGAGATCAACGGACAGAAACTGCTGCTGGTCGATCTGCTGAAAGCGGAATACCTGTACCGACAGCGGCTCGACCGCCAGGCATTCCACGCTACGCTGGAGAACATTCGCAACGCGCCGGACGACCTGTATCCCGAGATGGCACTGGTCAACGCCATTGCCAAGCGCAAGGCTGACAAGCTGCTGGCACATGAGGACGACTGGTTTTGAACGGCGCCCGGACACGCCGCCTGCTGCTTGTCCTGCCGCTCGCGCTGCTCCTTGCACTGGTCTCCCGGCCGCTGCTGGCCGGGAAGACCTGGGAACTCAAGTTTGCCACGCTGGCCCCGACCGGCACGACCTGGATGAATCTGCTCGAGGAATGGGCCGAGACCGTAAAAACGGAAAGCGGCGGCCGACTGGTATTCAAGCTGTATCCCGGCGGCGTGCAGGGGGATGAACCCGACGTTCTGAAAAAGATTCGCTTCGGCCAGTTGCACGGCGGCGCCTTCACCGGCTATGGCATCGGGCGGATCTATTCCCCCGCGCGCATACTGGAACTGCCGTTCCTGTTCGAGAACATCGGCGAGATCGATTATGTGCGTGAACGCCTCATGCCGGATATCGAGCAGGGTTACCGCGAAAACGGCTATGAAATGCTTGGTTGGATGGAAGTCGGCTATGTCTATTTCTTTTCCAAGCAGCCTATCCGCTCACTCGAGGACCTCGCCAAGACACGCCTGTGGTACTGGCAGGGTGACCCCCTGGGCAAGGCATTTTTCGATGCCAGCGGACTGTCGCCGGTACCGCTGTCCGTCATCGACGTCTATACCAGCCTGTCGACCGGCATGATCGATACCGTGTATGCGCCGCCGCTCGGGGCACTGGCCCTGCAGTGGTTCTCGAAGACGCAGTACATCACTAACGTGCCGATGGCCAACGGTATTGGCTCACTGGTGGTGTCACGCCGGTTTTTCCAGGGGCTGCCACAGGACCTGCAGCTGCTGCTGAAGCGCACCGGCCGCGCCACCGGCGAGCAACTGGTTGCCACCACGCGCCGCGATAATGAAGCCGGCCTGGCGGTATTGCAGGAATATGGCCTGCAGCTGATCGAAGGCGATGCCGACCTGGTCACCGGCGAGGTCGAGGTCATCAGCAAAAAGGCCGGCCAGACACTGGTCGACAACGGTTATATACCGGGTTCGCTGTTCGAGCATGTGCGGGCACTGATCCAGGAGTACCGACAGGCAGACGGGGAAACAAAACCGCATGCCGGCAACTGAGCCCCACTGGGTCACCAGCCTGAGGCACTCGCTGGTCCGCCTGGACGGCTTCATGGCCTGCACCTCCCTGCTGTTGCTGCTGTTGCTGGTCGCCGCACAGGTTGTGCTGCGCAACCTGTTCGACAGCGGCATTCCCCACGCGGACATCCTGTCCCGTTACCTGGTGCTGTACGTGACCTTCTTCGGTGCGGCCCTGGCGATCGAGGCGCATCGCCACATACGCATCGACCTGGTCGCGGTGTTGGTCGAACCGGACCGGCTGCACGCCCTCAGGCGTCCACTGTATCTGGTCTCGGCCGGTGTGTGTGTGATCATGACCTGGGCCGCCATACGCTTCTGGTACGACGACTGGCAGTATGCGGCCGAGCACGAGCGCTGGTCATCCGTCCTCGCCCTCATCACCCCGTTTGGTTTCGGCCTGCTGAGCGTACACTTCCTCCTCGGTGCCGTGTTTCCCGCAACCCGCGAAGACGCACCCCCGTGACCGGCCTGCTGATTGTCGGTATCGTCCTGCTGTCGCTGCTGGGCATACCGCTGTTTATCGCACTGGCTGCCGGCGGCCTGCTGGCAACGTTCAATGCCGGTCTTGACCCGGCGCTGCTGGCGGTCGAGCTGAACCGGCTTGCCGCATCCCCCTACCTCGCCGCAATCCCGCTGTTTACCTTTGCCGGCGTGATACTGGCCGCGGGCGGCGCACCCGAGCGCATGATCCAGCTGTTCAATGCTTTGATCGGCTGGCTGCCCGGGGGTACGGCTGGCGTCACGCTCGTCTCGTGCGCGTTTTTTACCGCATTCTCCGGTGCGTCGGGCGTAACCATCCTGGCCCTGGGCGGCCTGATGTTCCCCATGCTGCTGCATGCCGGGTACCGGGAGCGTTTTACGCTGGGACTGCTGACGACATCGGGATCGCTCGGACTGCTGTTCCCGCCGAGTCTCGCCATCCTGCTGTATGGCATCGTCTCGGGCGTCAGTATCGACCAGCTGTTCCTGGCCGGCATCGTGCCGGGCATTGCGCTGATCGTATTCCTGAGCATCTACTGCATGTACAACGGCAGCACCACAGCCGTGCCACGCCACCATTTCTCGTTCAGGCAACTGTACACGGTACTGCGCGAGGGTATCTGGGACGTGCTGCTCCCGGTCTGCGTCATCGTCGGCATCTTCGGTGGCTATGTGACTATCAGCGAGGCATCGGCCCTGACAGCAGTCTATGTCCTGGTGCTGGAAGGCGTCATTCACCGCGAGATCCACCTCGGTCGGCAACTGCCGGCCCTGATGAGGGATACGGCCATCCTGGTTGGCAGCATCCTCATCATCCTCAGTGTGGCGATGGGCCTGACCAACCTGCTGATCGATGCCCAGCTACCCATGAAGTTACTCGGCTGGATGGAGCAGCATATCGATTCCAAACTGCACTTCCTGATCCTGCTGAACGTGTTCCTGCTGGTCGTGGGCTGCATGATGGACATCTTTTCGGCAACTGTGGTGGTGGTGCCGCTGATCCTGCCGATCGCCGCGAGCTACGGGGTTGACCCGGTTCACCTCGGCATTATCTTTCTCGCCAACCTGGAGATCGGCTACAGCACACCGCCGGTCGGCATCAACCTGTTCATCGCCAGCCAGCGCTTTCGCCGGCCGGTACTGTCCCTGTTCAGCGCCGCTGTGCCGTTTCTCATCCTGATGCTGGGGTGGCTGGTACTCATCACCTACGTGCCCTGGTTCACCCTGTGGTGGCAATGATTAAAGAAACTCTGCCACTGAGAACACAGAGAAAAACAATTACCAAGAGCAAAATATTCCACAGTCATTCCCGCACAGGCGGGAATCCAGTCTGAAAATTATAACTGCAATAACTACTGATCTACCTGTAGCTTCAGTGCACAGTTCTATCGTGAGCAACAAATAGGGTGTGCGATTGTGTGTTTGCTACTGGATTCCCGCCTGCGCGGGAATGACGCGCTATTTTTATTCTCTGTGTTCTCTGTGTTCTCTGTGGCGTTGTATATTTTCTTGGCGTCGTGGCGGCTTTGCGCGAGACATGTTTGCACATCAACCCCGCGCCTGACCCCGCCTTTCGTCCGCGACCCTGTTGCGCAGGTAAACCGGGATGGCCTCGGCCGCGGTAACCGTTCGGCCGGCCTGTATATCAATCAGCGCCAGCGTTGCCACATCACGCGCCCTGGGCTCCAGATCCTGCATGACCCGCACCAGCCGGTCGCCGGCCTGTCGCGCCAGCAGGTCCCCGTACGCGGCCCAGCCACTGCCGACGCCCACCCAGTCCGGGGTGTCCGGCATGACAATATCGGCAGGCGCACACACCCGTTCCTCGCCAACCCGTTCCAGTCGGTCGTTGGTGGATTGTCGATAGACCCCCCAGTACACCTCGGCCTTGCGTGCATCGAGCGCGGCCAGCATGTTGGCCTGGCCACTCTCGCGCATACCCCCCTGTGCCAGTGCCGCCAGGGTCGAGACCGGCACGACCGGCAGCTCGGCGGCGAAGGCGATCCCCTGGATGACGCTGGCAGCGATCCGCACACCGGTGAATGAACCCGGTCCGCAACCGAAGGCACAGGCATCGAGTTCAGCCACCGCCAGACCGGCCTCGACCAGCAGGGACTCGATCATCGGCAGGATCAACGCGGCATGCTGGCGCGGTGCCAGTGCGTGCCGCTCCTCGATGCGGCCATCGATCGACAGTGCCGCGGAACAGGCCGCCGACGAGGTCTCGATGGCAAGCAGGCGCGTCATGACGGGACCCCGTGCGGCAGCGGGTCCGTCATGCCTGATTCAACCCCGGCAAAGAACGCGTAAACGTCATCCACATCACGCGTGCGCGGCATGGCCGGCAGGCTGTTGAGGAAGATGCGCCCGTAGGATTTGCCCAGCAGGCGCGGATCGCACAATACCAGCACACCCCGGTCTGCCTGGTCGCGGATCAGCCGGCCGATACCCTGCTTGAGGGTGATCACCGCGTGCGGCAGCTGGTATTCCATGAACGGGTTGGCGCCCTGTTCACGCAGGGCCTCGATACGGGCCTGCAGTACGGGATCGCCCGGTGAGCCGAACGGCAGCTTGTCGATGATCACACAGGACAGCGTCTCGCCGCGTACATCCACGCCTTCCCAGAAGCTGCTGGTACCGAGCAACACGGCATTGCCCGCCCGCCGGAACTGCTCCAGCAGCTCGCGCCGCGGCGCGTCGCCCTGAACCAGTAACGGGTAGTCGCAGTCATCCGCCAGCAGTTTCGCCGCTGCCCGCAGGGCACTGTGGCTGGTAAACAGGATGAAGGCACGCCCGCCGCTGGCCTCGAGCACGTCACGCGCACAGGCGACCACGGCCTCGACATAGCCGTGTTGATTTGGCTGCGGCATGTTTTCCGGCAGATACAGCAGGGCGTTGCGCTGGTAATCGAACGGACTGTCGAGTTTCAGGGTGTGCGCATCCTCCAGTCCAAGCTGTGCGGCGAAGTGACCGAAGCTGTCACCGACGGCGAGCGTCGCCGACGTGAATATCCAGGCACTGGACAGCGTGTCCAGGCACTCGCGAAACACCGGCGCAACATTCAATGGTGTCAGGTTGAGTCGGAACGATGTACGGAAGGTCTCGAACCAGTGGATATATTCGCCCGCGGCATGCTGCCGTAACAGTACCAGCCGGTCGCGCGCCAGTACGGTACGCTGGCGGCAGCTCTCCAGGCCCTTGCCACGCTCCGCGGCCACCTCCAGCCATGCCGAGAGCAGCTGCAAGGTTTGCTCGAGGTCCTGCAGGAGGACCTGCAGTTCGCTACTGGCGGACACCTCGGACCAGGCGGCACGCCGGTCGCGCTGGCCGAGTGCCAGGCGTACACGGTGCACCTGCCCTTCCAGTTGCCCGGCAGCATCCGGCAGATCCTGCATGTCACCGGCCTCGCGCAGGTATTCCAGCTGGATGTCGCGCGCCAGATCGCGTAACTGGTGGCTGCTGAGCGTGGTGCCGAAGAATACCGAGGCCACCTCGGGCAGCTGGTGCGCCTCGTCGATGACGAAGGCATCGGCACCCGGCAGCAACTCGCCAAAGCCCTCCTCCTTCAGCACCATGTCCGCAAACAGCAGGTAATGATTGATGACCACCACGTCGGCCTCCATGGCATGACGGCGGGCCTTCACCACGAAACACGCCTGGTAGTGCTCGCATTCCTGGCCGAGGCAGTTCTCGACCGTCGAGGTCACCCGTGGCCAGACCGGGGAATCCTCCGACAGCAGGCCGAGTTCGGCGATGTCACCCTGGCGGGTGCGTCCCGACCAGGCGCGCACCTCTTCCAGTTCATGCAACCGTCTGCCGTGCAGTCGGCCACCCTCCTCGGCCGCGGTCGCCAGCCGGTGCAGACACAGGTAATTGGTCCGCCCTTTCAACAGGGCGATATTCACCGGTGCCTGCAGTGCCTCGCGTATGATCGGCAGATCCTTGCCGTACAGCTGGTCCTGCAGGTGACGCGTACCGGTGGAAATGATGACCCGGCGCCCCGAACGCAGTACCGGCATCAGGTAGGCAAACGTCTTGCCCGTACCGGTGCCGGCCTCGACGATCAGTTTCTGCTGCCTCTCGATGGACTCGGCCGTCGCCTCCGCCATGCGCTGTTGTTCCACGCGCGGCGCAAAACCCGGCAACATGCCGGCCAGCGGGCCGTCCTCGCCTAACAGCCTGGTTATTTCAGACATGAGCAACCATCAAATGATAATGATCATTCGTCATTCCCTCGCAGTCGGGAATCCAGCCGGAAAAAAAAGCTCATCGCAAGAGCAATCTCTCATATGCGCATCAGTAAAGACAGCCGTCATTCCCGCGGAAGCGGGAATCCGGTCTGCATTCGGGGGATACAGCAAATGAATGATACCAGGCAGGATCGTTATACAGGCGGCTTGAAAGAATTTGGGATTGAGTGCATCGTCGAACGGCTACCGGATCATATTTCCCTGTAATTCACAGGCACATAACCGCAAGTATTGCGCATTATTTACCCCTGGATTCCCGCTTCCGCGGGAATAACCCCCAAATTGATAAGACAGTCATACACTACCGCAATGCCTGCGCCTTTTGTTCCGCTTCACGTGCGCCGGCCGTATCGTTCTGCGCACGCCGTGCGCGCGCAATCAGGTTCCAGTTGCGCACCTGCTGGGCATTGTTGCCGGTCGACAGGCTGTTGGATTTGACTGCGAGCTGTTCCGCGGCCTGCGCTTCGCCCTGCGACAGCCGTACCGTGGCCAGGTGGTACCAGAGCGCGGGATTGCGCGGATCGATGCGTATGGCGCGCTCCAGTGAGGCCGCCGAACCTTCCAGATCCCCGGCATTCGCCTGCTGCTCGGCCGTGTCCACCAGCGCCACGACGGCGGGCGATTGCGGACGGTTCACGGGCGGCTGCACCGGTGTCGGCACCGTCGGCCGGGTCACCGGTGGCGGTGTGCGTTCCTCAATCGGAACACCGGTGCCCTGCTCAATGACCGGTGGCGGCTGGCCAGTCGTGCGTGGCGGGTAGTAGACGGGCGTCGTGCAGGCCTGCAGGCACACGGCAACCGTCACCACCATCAGTGCAGTCGTGCGGTACCCCACTGTGAATGACTTCACCTGAACAACTCCTCGAACCAGTCAATCGGTCTCGACCTGCCTGCACAGGGCGCCTGACCGGTCGGCGCACTGCCGCGTATGAAGGGCAATTGTACGGCATCCGCGCAGCTTTCATCAGCCTGCAGCCCGGTGACCGGATCGATCCACTGGTATTCGATGCCATCGCCCGGCGGTTGCAGGTCTGTGCCGCCGGCGGTGGCGAACACATCCCGCCAGATGCGCAGTGCACCGCTGGAACCGGTCAGGCCGGTTGGCTGGTTGTCGTCACGCCCGATCCAGACCACACCCAGACGGCCACCGGTAAATCCGGCAAACCAGCTGTCGCGCAGATCGTCGGTCGTGCCGGTCTTGCCCGCCACACTCTGCTCGGCGGGCATGACGTGATAGACCGCCTGACCGGTCCCCTCACGCACGACGTACTGCATGGCGGTGGTAATCAGGTAATTCGGTGCGGGCTCCACGGCGGCAATGACGTTCAGCGGGTAGCGCTGTAACGGCGTCTTGTCGGCCGCCAGCACCGCGGTTATGGACCGGAGGGGTGTCGAGAAACCACCACTGGCAAAGGTCTGGTAGAGGCGCGCCACCTGCAACGGTGACATCTCCACTGCACCAAGCATCAGCGAGGGATAGGGATTCAGCTTCTGCTCGACACCCAGTCGCTTGAGCGTGCGTACCACCTTGTCCACCCCCAGCGTCAGGCCGAGGCGCGCGGTACTGATATTGTAGGAATGCGCGAGTGCCTGGTAGAGCGGGACTTCGCCGTGATTGAGCTTGTCGTAGTTGGCCGGCTCCCAGACGTCGCCGTTGCGCGCCGTATAGGTCAGCGGACTGTCGTCCAGCAGAGTCGCCAGGGTATAGCGGTCAGGCTGTTCCAGTGCCGTCAGGTAGACGGCCGGCTTGATCAGCGAACCCACCTGGCGCCGGGCATCCAGCGCACGGTTGAAGCCGGCGAATTTCGGGTCGCGTCCACCGGCCAGCGCGAGCACCTCGCCGCCTTCGGCCGAGGTCACCACGGCCGCTGCTTCCAGTTTCCCGGCCTCTGTGCCGAGCGCGGTCTCGAGGCCCTGCAGGCGGGTGGTCAGCGCCTGTTCAAGCCGCCATTGCACCTGCGGATCGAGCGTGGTGAATATACTCAGACCCTCCGAGGTAATGTCCTCGTCGCGATAATCTCGCTGCAGCTGCCGCCGCACCAGATCCAGGAAGGCCGGAAAGGTATTGATCGCCTTGCGTCCCGTACTGCCGACACCCAGTTGTTGTGTCTTCGCCCGGGAAGCCTCCTCGGCGGTCACCAGACCCAGTTCTGCCATGACATCCAGTACCAGATTACGGCGGGCGCGGGCACGTTCGGGGTGTTTCCACGGATTGTAGTAGGACGGACCCTTCACCATGCCGACCAGCAGCGCGTACTGGTCGACGCGCAACTCGGCCAGTGGACGTTCGAAATAGAAATAGCTGGCGAGGCCGAAGCCGTGGACGGCACGCTGGCCATCCTGCCCGAGGTAGACTTCGTTCAGGTAGGCCTCGAGGATCTCGTCCTTTACATAGTGCAGTTCCACCAGTACGGACATGATCGCCTCGTTTAACTTCCTCACCAGCGAGCGTTCGCTGGTGAGGAAGAAATTCTTCACCAGCTGCTGGGTCAGGGTACTGCCGCCCTGCACCACCCCGCCGGCGCGCAGGTTGACCCACAGTGCGCGCGCAATGGCCAGCGGTGCGACACCGTGGTGCCGGTAAAAGCCGCGGTCCTCGATGGCGATCAGGGCGTCGGTCAGGCTAACGGGCACCTTGTCAAGCTGCAGCAGCACCCGGTCCTCGTTATGCGCCGGGTAGAAGCTGCCCACCAGCACCGGGTCCAGGCGTGCAATGCTTTCCGGGCGCCCGTCCTCCCGGTTCACCAGCGCACCAATGGTCTTGCCGCTGACGGTGATACGCAGGTTCCTCGAGGATTCCTCGCCATCCCAGAAACTGAACGGCCGCGTGATGACGTGAAAGGTGTCGCGGTTGCGCGAATACTGGCCGGCCTGCCGCACCGACTTGACCGGCCGGTAATGCAAGGCATTCAGCTCGGCCACGAACTGGTCCGGCGACAGGGCCTGTCCCGCATACAGCTCCAGCGGTCGGGCATACACACGTGCCGGCAACGACCAGCGCTTGCCGGTGAACTGCGAGGTTATCTGGATATCCAGCCACACCACGTAGCCGGCCAGTATCAGCAACAGGGCCAGCGTCAGTTTGATCCAGGGAAAGTGTCTGCGGTTTGTCTTTCGACGGGTTTTTCTGCGCCCGCGCCTGCGGCGTTTTACCATGAATTCACTCTACAGGTCAGTTGTTTGATTCTGCAGTAATGTCCTGCAGAGCAACTCGACCCCGTCGATACCCTCTCCCTCCGGGAGAGGGTGGGGAAAGGGGATAAAAATTCGGGATCTGAAGGGGGGCAATCATACCTGATCAGGGCACATGTCTACCAAAGACATGACTGCCTGAATCTTCCTGCCTCCTCGCACCTGCAAGCCCGTCCCCGCGAAGGCGGAGAGCGCTCCTGCACGAGATTACTCAACTGCAGTCGGGCTAGTAACTGCCAAACACCTTTTTCAGCAGGTTTGTGGTGCGCGCCAGCGGATTCTCGCGAATGCGCTTTTCCTCTTCCGCCACCATCACGAACAGGCCGTCGAGCGTCTTCTCGGTGACATACCCGTCGAGATCGGTTGTGTCTTTCGAGAACAGGCTGGTCAGGCCACCGGCTTTGGCCATCATGTTCTTGTAGTTCGAGGTCACGCCCGTGCGCGAGATGGACTGTTCCACGATCGGGCGCATTTTCGCGGTCAGCGCATCCGAGGTCGTACGCCGGAAATACTGGGTCGCGGCATCATCCGGGCCGGTGAGGATGCCGCGCGCATCATCCAGCGACATGTTCTGGATGGCTTCACCGAAGATGGTGGCCGCCTCCGGCACCGCTTGCTCTGCGGCATGGTTCATGGATGCGACAAATTCATCGGCCAGCTTCTCCTGGCGCAGGGTGCGCAGGGTCTTTTCGATCCAGGCCAGGCTGCTGGGCATGGGGATGCGGACCTTGTCGTTGTCCAGAAACCCGCCGTCCTTGCCGAGATTGTTGACCGCATACTGCGTGCCCATGTTGAGCGCCTCCTTGAGACCGGCGATCATCTCGCCGTCGGTCGGTTGCACACCGGTGGTTTCAGCGCTTGCCGGTACCTGATCGCTCGCGCCACCCCTCAAGCCATCCAGCAGGTCCGAAAGCCCGGCATTGAGCGAACTGCTGGCCAGGATGACAGGTAATATAACGATTGAAACCAGTCCGGTTCTGTTCATGATTCGTGTCCTTTCAGGGGTAAATGATACTCACGACGAAGCATAGCACCGGCCATAAGAAAACGCCCGGCTGCGGATGGCAAGCCGGGCGCTGTTACAGTGAGTTACGCGGC